>NZ_JAUTAG010000001.1:3636724-3939785 GCF_030818255.1 Microbacterium sp. SORGH_AS_0969 | reverse complement strand
CCCCATCACGCAGGCGATCCCGATCCAGCGCGCCGCGGACAGCGTCGTCGAGGAGTGAGCGAATGCGAGAGGGGCGGGACCGCGAGGCCCCGCCCCTCTCGCGTGTCGTGCCGTCAGTCCAGGATGCGGCAGTGCGTCGTCAGCTCACCGATGCCGTCGATGCCGACCGTGACGGTCGAGCGGTCGCGGAGGAAGATCTGCGGGTCGCGGGAGTATCCGGCACCTCCGGGGCTACCCGTGGAGATGAGGGTTCCGGGCAGGAGCGTCGCCGACTCGGACAGCTTGTGGATGAGCGTCGCGACCGATCGCACCATCTGGCCGGTGCTGGCATCCTGAACCGTGTGCCCGTCGACGACGGTCCAGATGTGCAGGTCCTGCGGGTCGGGGATCTCGTCGGCCGTCACGACGAACGGACCCGTCGGAGTGAAGCCGTCGAACGACTTGCAGCGCGACCACTGGGCTTCCGAGAACTGGATGTTGCGCGCCGTGATGTCGTTGACCACGGTGTAGCCCCACACGTGGTCGAGGGCGTCGGCTTCGGCGACGTCGCGGCCCGGGCGGCCGATGATCACGCCGAGCTCGGCCTCGTAGTCGACCGCCTCGCTGAGCGCGCGGGACCACGACGTCGTCGCCTCGTGCGCGGTCAGCGAGTTTGGCCACAGGACGAACACGGTCGGGCCCGCGTCGGTCTTCAACCCCAGCTCGCCCGAGTGCGCGGCGTAGTTCAAGCCGACCGCCAGGATCGACGGGGGAGCGAGCACCGCCGACGCGAAGGAGACGCCGGACAGCGGATGCCGTGGCGCCGAGGGCGCGGCATCCCGAACCCGCTCGAGGAGCTCGTCGCCGCCGAAGATGAGCTGCTCGAGAGTGCGGGGTGCACCGTCGAAGAACTCGTCGACGAAGGAGAACTCTTCGGCGTGGACGCTGACCAGTCGAGGGGACTCCGCCCCTTCCGGGGAACGGACGTGGGCGAAACGCATGCCTCCACGCTACCGGGCGCCCCGCGTCGACCGGTTCCACAACCCTCGAATCGAGTCTCCGGGCGGCCCCTAGGCTGTGTCGCATGAGCTACCCCTCGCCGCTCTCTCAGCCCTCTCCCGGGCAGCCGGCCCGCATCTCGACGACCCCGCCCGTCACCGTCTCGGCCGCTCCGCCACGGCTGCGCGGAGGGGGAGTCGCGTTGTGGATCGTCGCGGCGCTGCTCGTTCCGGTGCTGGCGTTGCTGGTGCTGTACTTCACGCGGTTCCTCGGGCCCGCGGCATCCTTCATCGGGCTCGTGCTGGCGGTCATCCCGTTCGTCGTCGTCTGGTTCGTCGTGCGCTACATCGACCGGTGGGAACCCGAGCCGCGCCGCCTGCTGATCTTTGCGGCCGCGTGGGGCGCGGTGGCTTCGGTGGCGATCGCGCTGGGCGTCGACCTCCTGGTGACCGTGGTCACGGGAGGACTGCCGGATGCCGTGAGCTCGGTCGTTCAGGCGCCGATCGTCGAAGAGGTCGCCAAGGGTCTCGGCGTGCTGCTCCTCTACGCTTTCGCGCGTCGCTTCTTCGACGGACCCGTCGACGGGATCGTGTACGGCGCCCTCATCGGCGCGGGATTCGCGCTGACCGAGAACGTGCAGTACTTCGCGATCGGATACCTCGAGGGGGGTCCGGGGGAGGTCGCGACGACGTTCTTCCTCCGCGCGGTCCTGTCGCCGTTCGCTCACGTCATGTTCACCAGCCTCACCGGCTTCGCCTTCGGGCTGGCGGCGCGGCGGTCGCTGCGGACGGGCCAGGCGCTGAGCTACGCCGTTCCCGGACTGATCGGGGCGATCGTGCTGCACGCGGTGTGGAACGGATCGGCGACGTTCTTCAACTTCTTCGAGGTCTACGCCACGCTGCAGGTGCCGTTGTTCGTGGCGTTCATCGTCGGCATCCTGCTGCTCCGCCGTGAGGAGTCCCGGCTCACCCGCGCCCGCCTCGGCGAATACGCCGACGCCGGGTGGTTCACCCCGCAAGAGGTCGAGATGCTCGCCACCGCCCCCGGACGCCGCTCGGCGGTGGCCTGGGCGCGCACGCTGCGCGGCGACCGCTCCGGCATCATGAACAGCTTCATCGTGGATGCCACCGCCCTCGCGGCCGCGCGACAGCGCGCGCTCTCGGGCCGGGATCCGCACGCGGTGGCGACCGAGCGTCAGCTGCTGGAGCGGACGACGGCGGCACGCGCGGCGTTGCTCGCGCCGTGAGGTGGGGGTGACCCGTTGCTGCTTCCTGTACCCCGCGCCGGCGTCCGCCGCACCGGGGTCTTGACAGCGCCTCGACGCCGGAGCACCATCGATGTAGGCCAACTCAGCGCCCGGGAGACACGCAGGCATCGCCGCGGCACCGGGCGCTGAGTCTTTGTCCAGGGGCTTTTCGAAGGGGCCGGGCGTGCTTGGATGGACCCATGACTGATCGCACCAAGCCGGAGTTCGACGCTCCCAGCGGCCCCGCCCCCTCCGACCTCGTCATCCGCGACATCATCGTCGGCGACGGCGACGAGGCCAAGCCCGGCGACACCGTCACCGTGCACTACGCCGGTGTCGAGTACGAGTCGGGCGAAGAGTTCGACTCGTCGTGGGGCCGGGGCGAGAGCATCCAGTTCCCCCTCCGCGGCCTGATCCAGGGCTGGCAGGACGGCATCCCGGGTATGAAGGTCGGCGGACGCCGCGAGCTCGTGATCCCCCCGCACCTCGCCTACGGTCCCGCCGGCGGCCACTTCCTCGGGGGCAAGACCCTCATCTTCATCATCGACCTGCTCAAGGTCGGCTGACGACATCCGATGTTCACGAACCCGAGGGGGCTGCGGCACCCTCGGGTTCGTCTTTTTTCACGATCGTGGAATACATTCGTGTGAATGGGAGTTTCCACCCCGCAGGACGCCGATTCGGCTCCCCAGACCTTTAGGAGTGACATGACCGACGCAACGACCCTCGACATCCCCGGTTACAAGGCGGGCACCTGGGTGCTCGACCCCTCGCACAGCGAGGTGACCTTCACCGTCCGTCACATGATGATCTCCAAGGTGCGCGGCACCTTCGGCATGAAGAGCGCGACCCTCGTCGCCCCCGAGAACCCGCTCGAGGCCACCGTCGAGGCCTCCGTCGACGTGACCTCCGTCGACACCAAGGACGAGGGCCGCGACCAGCACCTGCGCTCGGCCGAGTTCTTCGACACCGAGACCTACCCGACCATGGACTTCCGCTCGACCGGCGTCCGCGTCGAGGACGGCGACTTCCTCGTCGACGGCGAGCTCACCATCCGCGGCGTCAGCAAGCCCGCCACCTTCTCCATCGACTTCGGCGGCTTCGGCACCGACCCGTGGGGCAACTACAAGGCCGGCGCGACCGCCAAGACGGTCATCAACCGCGAGGACTTCGGTCTGACGTGGAACGCCGCCCTCGAGACCGGCGGCGTCCTCGTCGGCAAGGACGTCACCATCGAGCTCGACCTGCAGTTCGCTCTGCAGGCGTGATCTCCTCGAAGGCCCGGATGCCACGGCATCCGGGCCTTCGTCGTTCGCGGGCGCGGTCTCGGACAGGTCAGACGCGGGCGCGGCGCGAGAGGCGCAGCCGCTGCTGCACGAGCAGAATGCCGAGGAAGACCACGGCCGCGCCCACCGGCTCGTTCCACGAGATGCGCTCGCCGAGGATCAGGATGCCGAGAGCCACCCCGACCACCGGGGTGATGTAGGTCACGGTCGAGGCGCGGGTGGGACCCCAGGCGCGCAGGGTGTTCTGGTTCCAGACGTAGGCGATCCCGGTGCCGAGCACGCCGAGAGCGACGATGCTGCCCACGACCGGGAGTGTGAGGTGCATCGGTTCGGCGAGGATCAGCGGCGACAACAGCACCATGAACGCGGCGGCGGGGCCGATGTAGCCGAACGCGAAGGCGATGCCCGAGAGACCCGTGTCACCGAGGAAGCGGCGCATGTACGCGAGGCTGAAGCCGTAGCAGGCCGTCGCGCCGAGGAGGGCGAGCTGTGCGATCGTGCTGCCGCCGACATCGGCGATCGCCCCGGGCGCGATGATGACGACGACGCCGAGGATGCCGATCGCGATCCCGACGAGTTGGCCGACCTTGAGGCTCTCGACGCGGAACACCGCCCACGCCATGATCGCGGTCATGATCGGCGTGGTCGCGTTGAAGATGCTTGCCAGCCCCGATGACACGTGCTGCTCCGCCCACGCGAACAGCAGGAACGGCACGACGCAGAAGCTGAGCGAGAGCACGCTCAGGTGGCCCCAGACGCGACCGTCCCGCGGAAGGCGCTCGCGACGGATCGCGACGATCGCCGCCAGTGCGAGAGCGCCGAAGAGCAGGCGACCGCCCGCGACCTGCGCCGGGGTCATGCCGTCGAGCGCGATCGCGATGAAGAGGAAGCTCGAGCCCCACACGATGCCGGTGAGCACGAACTGCACGGCGATCGAGACGGGGGACGGGGAGGAAGAGGATGCCACGATCCCGACGATACGGCCGAGGTGCAGCGCCGCGCGCCGTCGGGGAGTGCGACGGCGGAAATCCGCTGAGATTCGGCAGACGCGGTGCCGGGTGCGTGCGCCCGGCGCCGGGCCCCGCCGGCCGGGCTGGTCCCGCCCATAAACGCTTCTGGCGCGCAGAAACACGAGCACACCGTGTTTCCGTGCGCGGATGGCGTTTATGCGTGGCGCGGCTCAGGGCTGAGGGTCGAGCGCGTCGTACTGCCGGAACCGCGGCGAGAAGCGCACGAGCGTGCCGACGAGCGCGAGGATCAGGATGCCGCCGAACAGGGGCGGTACCCAGAGCGCCGTGAGTGTCGCGAGGGTGCCGGCGTAGAGCGCTCCGACGCGGGGGCCACCGGCCACCACGACGATGAAGATGCCCTGGAGTCGTCCGCGCATGGCATCCGGGACCGCCGCCTGCATCATCGTCGAGCGGTAGATCGCGCTGACGTTGTCGGCCGCGCCGGAGACGGCGAGCGTGACCGCCGCCAGAACGATCAGCGCGACCGCGGCATGGGTCTCGTCGACGACATCGGGACGGAGCCACCCGAGGCTGGCGGCGACGAGAACCACGCCGAACAGTCCGATGGACAGCCCGTAGACCTGGATGGCCCGCTCGATCCCGAGGCCTTGGCGGCGGACGCGCCCGATGGGGCCGGAGAAGAGGCTAGAGAGGAAGGCACCGGCGGCGACGGCCGCGGTGAGAACCCCGGTGGTGATCGCTCCGCCGCCGAGGAGCACGGCGCCGATCGCGGGGAAGAGCGTCACGGGCTGACCGAACGTCATCGCGATGATGTCGAGGATGTACTGCAGGGCGGATGTTCGGGGCGCGGCGGAGGAAGCGGGCGCCGTCGCGGAGGGATTCGAGACCAGGGCGTACGACCTCACCCTCGGGACGCAGGCGCGGAAGCGACCAGAGCCCGAGGAACAGCGACGTCATCAGCAGCACGTCGAGCGAGTACGTCCAGGCATAGCCCGCGACGGCGACGAGAACACCGGCCAGCGCGGGGCCGGCCATGACCATGATCCCGACGGTGACGCCCTGCAGGGCTGCGGCCGCCGGCAGCAGCTCGCGCGGAATCAGCCGCGGGGTGATCGCCGACTTGGTCGCCATGACGATCGAGTTCGCCGCGGAGTTCACGACGCTCAGGACGAACAGCCACCCGACCGTCTCGAGGCCCGTCCAGGCGAGGGCCGCCAGCAGCGCGGTCGAGACGAACGTGACCACGGCCGCGAGGAGCGCCACGGTGCGCCGGTCGAACGCGTCGGCGAGCATGCCGCCGTACAGTCCGGCGAGGATCATCGGGAGCAGCCCCGCCACAGCGATCATCGACACGGCGAAGGTGCTCTGCGTCAGCTCGAACACGTGCAGCATGACCGCCACGACGGTGAGCTGTCCGCCGAGGCCCGCGAGCGTCGACCCGATCCACAGGCGGGCGAAGGCGGGGGATGTCGTCAGCGGGCGCAGGTCGATGAACGCGCTCCGGCGGGCGGTCACGCGTGGACCTCGACGCGCTTGATGCGCGCCGTGTGCCCTCGCAGGATCTCGACGTCGCGGGGAGCGACTCCGAAGTGCGCGGCCAGGGCCTTCACGACGCCCGCGTTCGCTGCCCCGTCGACCGCGCGCTCGCGCACGTGCACGACGAGACCGTCCGCGGTGTCTTCGACGAGGGGACCGCGTCGACTGCCGGGCTTGACGCGGACCGTGAGCTGCACGAATCGAGGCTACGCCAGGCCTCCGACATCGGGGCGGTGGTGGTCCGGATGCATGACCGGTGGGGAAGGCGATTCCATGGGGCGCTGTCGAGACACCACCAGCCCCACCCGTCATGCATCTGAGCCACGGGCAGTGTGCGGCGGCGCCGGGTGCGGAGCGGTGCGGTGGCGGCATCCCGATGCTGGTAGACTCATGCGGTTGCCGTTCGATCGGCCGCGGATAAAGAGAGCCCACGCATCAGGCGTCGGGCGCCGCGCAACGAAGAGGAAGGGGATCACCTATGGCACTGGAAGCAGACGTCAAGAAGGCGATCATCGAAGAGTACGCGACGCACCCCGGTGACACCGGATCCCCCGAGGTGCAGGTCGCGATGATGACGCAGCGCATCAAGGACCTCACCGAGCACCTCAAGATCCACAAGCACGACCACCACTCGCGCCGTGGACTCTTCCTGCTCGTCGGTCAGCGCCGTCGCCTGCTGGGTTACCTGCAGGACGTCGACATCAACCGTTACCGCTCGCTCATCGAGCGTCTCGGTCTGCGTCGCTAATCGCACCAGCGTTCAATCGCGCAAAACATTCTTGGAAGGCCGCCCCACGGTGTGGGGCGGCCTTCGTCATTCCCGGATGCCGTGGACTGGCGCCCCGCCACGCATAAACGCGATCCGCTCACATAAACGCGCTGTGCACGTGTTTCTGTGAGTGGATCGCGTTTATGCGTGTGGCCGGGGCCGTGATCCGCGGCCACGGCGACGGACTCGGGCACCGAGCTCGGACGTCGGCGCGGCGGGCTCAGGACGCGGCGCGCGCGGCCAGGAGGTCAGCGTGCCAGCGCTCGGCCACGTCGGGGTGGGCGCGCAGGCGCGACTTGAGGGCGTTCTCGCCGTACGTCGCGTGGATGGGGTTCGTCGGGTCGTCCGTGACGCCGCGGACCTCGGATGCCAATTCCTCGGGCAGCTCGATGATCGGCAGGCGCGCGTCGAGGGCGGGGTTGAAGAAGAACGGCACCGAGATGCGCTCGTCGGGGTAGGTCGGCGAGATCACGCGGTGGTTCGTGGCCGTGAGGTAGCCCTGGGTGGCGTACTCGAGCAGCTCGCCGATGTTCACCACGAACGCGCCGGGCACCGGGGGAGCGTCGACCCACTCGCCGTCTCGCTCGACCTGCAGACCGCCCTTCCCGGGCTCGACCCACAGCAGGGTCAGAACGCCCGAGTCCTTGTGCGCGCCCACGCCCTGCTGGGGCGTCGGGTCGTCCTTGCCGGGGTAGCGCACGATCTTGATGAGGGTCTGCGGGTCGCCGAAGTGGCGGTCGAAGTACTGCTCCTCGGCGCCCAGGGCGAGGGCCCACGCGCGCAGCAGCTTCCGGGCGACGCCGGTCAGGTGGTCGTGCCACTCGGTGACGACCTCCTTCAGCTCGGGCTGCGCGGCCGGCCAGAGGTTCGGGCCGACCAGTCGGTTGTGCCCCGGGCCCTCGGGGTCGTCGATCGCCGCGCGCTCAGGTCCGATGTCGATCTGCTCTCGCCAGTCGACGCGGCCCTGCGTGCGCTCGCCGCCGACCCGCGTGTAGCCGCGGAAGTGGGGGCTCGTGACGTTCTCGATCGCGAGCTTGTCGGCCTCGGGCAGGGCGAAGAAGTCCTTCGCCGCCTGCAGGAGTTTCGCCTCCAGCTCGGGGCTGACGCCGGTGCCCGTCAGGTAGAAGAAGCCGACGTCATGGGTCGCGGCCCGCAACTCGTCGCGGAAGCGAGCGGCGGCATCCGGCCCCTGATCGAGGAGCGAGAGGTCGAGGACGGGGAGATTCAGGTCGGACATGCGACGAGGCTAGGTCGATCCGCGCGGGATCGTGTGAATGTTGCCGATGGTTACCGTCCGCACCGGATGCAGCATCCGCGGAGGCCATCGAACAGGATGCCATCCCCTCGGCGCCGCGAAAAGACGGGGGTGGAGCGTGTGTGACGTCCGTGATCGCAAACCCCGCCGATCGGCGGGGTGCGAATTAGCCATGGAATTGCGTATCGTTTCCAGGTCAGGTGAGGCTGCCCTTACCTTCCCGCAGTGCCGCGGCGCCCACCCCGAAACCGAAAGTCGGAATCCCGCCCGTGCTCGCAAGCTTCTTCGCCACGTTCCTCATCGGCCTCCGTGAAGGCCTCGAAGCGGCACTCGTCGTCGGCATCCTCGTCGCGTACCTCACCCGCCTGGACCGTCGTGACGCTCTGCCCAAGCTGTGGACCGGTGTCGGCCTCGCGATCGCCCTGGCGCTGACCGTCGGCGCGATCTTCACCTTCGGCGCCTACATGCTCACTTTCGAGGCCCAGGAGCTCCTCGGCGGGGGACTGTCGCTGCTCGCCGTCGCGATGGTCACCTGGATGATCTTCTGGATGCAGAAAGCCGGGCGCACGCTGAAAGCGGGGCTCGAGGGTGGCGTCGACAAGGCCCTGCGCGGCGGGGTCTGGGCGCTCGTCGCGATCGGCTTCGTCTCGGTCGCGCGCGAGGGGGTCGAGACCACGCTGCTGCTGTGGGCAATGGTGCAGTCCTTCGGCGAGCAAGCCATTGCCCTGGTCGGTGCTCTGCTGGGCTTGGTCGCCGCCGTCGTGCTGGGCTGGCTCATCGCACGCGGAATGCTGCGCCTGAACCTCGCGCGCTTCTTCACCTGGACAGGAGGCTTCCTCGTCGTGGTGGCCGCCGGCGTGCTCGCCTACGCGATTCACGACCTGCAAGAAGGGGGAGCGCTGCCCGGCCCGTTCGGTGCCAGCGCCACGATCGACCCCGTCACCGGCGGCGCCGCGACGGGCTGGGCGGGCTTTCCCTTCGGCTGGGCCTTCGACATCTCCCACGTCATCGCGCCGACGAGCCCGCTTGCGGCTCTCCTGCAGGCCACGGTCGGTTTCATGCCGGCCATGACGTGGCTGCAGGTCATCGCCTGGGCCATCTACATGGCGGTGGTCGTGCCGCTGTTCGTGCGCGGCGTGCGCGCGAACCGCCGGCCGAAGCCCGTCGCGCGTGAGGTCCTCGCGTCCGGAGTCGTCGCTTCCGACGCCGCAGCGTCCGCTGCCGCTGCGCCCGCCGCGCCCGCGTCGGATGGCACCGCGTCCGCGACCTCTTCGGCCGTGCCCCCTCCTGTGGCATCCGCCACCCCACGAACTCCCGACGCCGCTCGCGTGCCCGACGCCACGGCATCCGTCACCCATCCGAATGGAGCATCATGACCCCGACTCGCCTCCTCGCGGCTGCGGCCGTGGCCGGCGCGGCCGCCCTCGTCCTCTCCGGCTGCGTCGCCAAGACCGACGCGGCCGCCTCCGGAGCCCTGACCGTCACCTCGACCGACGACGGCTGCGCGGTCTCGTCCGCCTCGGCGCCCAGCGGCACCGTCGCGTTCGACGTGAGCAACAAGAGCGACCAGGTCACGGAGTTCTACCTGCTGGCATCCGACGGCCTCCGTATCGTGGGTGAGGTCGAGAACATCGCCCCCGGCGCGTCGCGCAACCTCACCGTCGTGGCTCAGCCCGGTGACTACTTCACCCTCTGCAAGCCCGGAATGGTCGGCGACGGCGTCGGCAAGGCGAGCTTCTCGGTCACCGGCGACGCCGTTGCCGTCGAGGGCGCCCGGATGCCGAGCAGAAGCAGCAGGCGGTCGACCTCTACGCCGCGTTCGTCAAGGACCAGGTCGGTCAGCTGCTCCCCGCCGTGAAGACCTTCACGGCCGCGTACGAGTCGGGAGACGACGCCGCCGCGAAGGAGCAGTTCCCCCGCGTCCGCGCATACTACGAGCGGATCGAGCCGATCGCCGAGGCGCTCGGCGACCTCGACCCCCGCATCGACTACCGCGAGGTCGACGCGGTGGCCGAGGGGCTGGATTGGACCGGGTTCCACCGCATCGAGAAGGACCTCTGGGTCCCCGCGCAGGACGCGTTGAACGCCGACGGTGAGACGCCCGCCTGGAAGGACTGGACCCCGTCGACCCCCGACGAGCGCAAGACGCACGGCGACAAGCTCGTCTCCGACGTCCAGGAGCTGTACGACTACGTCCACGGCGACGAGTTCACGCAGGCCCTCGACGCGCAGGGCGTCGCGGGCATCTCGAACGGCGCGATCGCGCTGCTCGACGAGGTCGCGAGCGGCAAGATCAGCGGTGAAGAGGACTGGTGGTCGGGGACCGACCTCTACGACTTCGCGGCGAACGTCGAGGGGTCGAAGATGGCCTTCTCGCTCGTGCGCGACTTCGCCGAGTCGAAGGGCGACAAGGGCGCTGAACTCGTCGCCCGCATCGACAAGGGATACGCCGACCTCGAGGCTGCTCTCGCGGCACATGGTTCGGCCGACGCGGGCTTCGTCCCCTACTCGCAGCTGACCGAGGCGGACAAGCGCCAGTTCACCGACCTCATCAACGCCCTGGCCGAGCCGCTCTCGCAGCTGACGGTCACGGTGCTGGAGTGAGTGTGAGCGACGAAGAACAGAACACGGCTGCCGTCGGATCCTCGGGTCCGGCGGCAGCCGCGTCGCCGTCCGGCCCCGACGCGTCGGCGGGTGTGTCCCGGCGCGACCTGATCGGGTTGGCCATCGGGGCGAGCGCGACCAGCCTCGTCGTCGGCGCGGGCGCGGGCCTGGTCGGGGGTGCGGCGTACGGCCAGGACCAGGCACGACGGATCATGGATGCCGCGGCCCCGGCGTCTGGCATCCATCAGCCCGGGATCACCACCCCCGTGCAGGAGCACCTCCACTTCGCGGCCTACGACATGATGGCGCGCACCACGCGCGACGATCTGGCCGAGTTGCTGTCGGACTGGACGTATGCCGCGAACCGCATGATGCAGGGCCTCGACGTGAGCGCCACCGGCGCGCTCGGCGGATCGCCCGACGCGCCGCCGGACGACACGGGGGAGGCCGTCGGGCTGCCGGCGAGCAACCTCACGATCACCTTCGGGTTCGGGCCCTCGCTCTTCGACGCCCGGTTCGGGCTGGAGGGGCAGCGCCCGGCAGGACTCGAACGGCTCCCCGCGTTCTTGAACGACGACCTCGACCCGCTGCGCTCCGACGGCGACCTGTGCATCCAGGCGTGCGCCGACGACCCGCAGGTGGCCGTCCACGCGATCCGCAACCTCAGCCGCATCGCTTTCGGTCGCGCGACGATCCGCTGGTCGCAGCTCGGCTTCGGGCGCACGTCGAAGACCACCGCGTCTCAGACGACCCCGAGAAACCTCTTCGGCTTCAAGGACGGCACGGCGAACATCCTCGCCGACGACACGGCTGCACTGGAGGAGAACGTCTGGGTCTCGGCATCCGAGGGCCCGGCGTGGCTTACGGGCGGGTCGTACCTCGTCGCGCGACGCATCGCGATGCTGATCGAGACGTGGGACCGCACGCGTCTCGCGGAGCAGGATCGCGTGGTCGGTCGCGACAAGGGGGCGGGGGCGCCGCTCTCGGGCGGCGACGAGTTCACCGCTCCCGACTTCTCGGCGGTCGGTCCGACCGGGAAACCGGCGATCGACCCCCGCAGCCACGTCAGCCTCGCGCACCCCGACAACAACGGGGGCATCCGGATCCTGCGCCGCGGCTACAACTTCGTCGACGGAACGACCGATCTCGGTCGGCTCAACGCCGGGCTGTTTTTCCTGTCGTTCCAGAAGAGCCCCGACCGATTCATCACCCTGCAGAAGGCCCTGTCCACGGATGCCATGGGCGAGTACATCCGCCACGTCGGCTCGGGGCTGTGGGCCGTGCCCCCGGCTCCGGCCGCGGGCGCGTCGATCGGGGCGGGGCTGCTCGGCGCGTAGGGAGCTCAACCCAGGCGCGGGCGGGGTGTCGCCGTGAGGTGGCTGAGCCTGCCGAAGCCATCGGTCGTGTGCGTGGGGTCCGGTCCCTTCGACAGGCTCAGGGACCTGGCTTCGAGGGGTGGCTGAGCCTGTCGAAGCCACCGGGCGTGTGCGTGGGGTCCGGTCCCTTCGACAGGCTCAGGGACCTGGCTTCGAGGGGTGGCTGAGCCTGCCGAAGCCACCGGGCGTGTGCGTGGGGTCCGGTCCCTTCGACAGGCTCAGGGACCTGGCTTCGAGGGGTGGCTGAGCCTGTCGGCGTCGACGCGCCTACCGCGCCCCGCGCCCCGCGCCGAGCTCGCGGTCGCGGAAGAGCCACGGCATCCGGGGTTCCACCAGCGGGCGCGTGAGGCGCCGGATCGGGCGGCTCGACAGGGCCACCGCGATGACCACGCTCGCGACGGCGACCACCGCGATCCACAGCCACGACGGCTCGAGTCCCCGCAGCACGCCCGACTGGCGGAACGGATAGAGCACGAACGTGTGCAGCAGGTAGACGTACATCGTGTAGCGCCCGAGGTGCGTCCAGCGGGTCTCGCCGCGGGGGACGAGCAGCAGGAACGCCGTCATCAGGATGAGCGCCAGGGCGATGATCGCCAGCCGGATGCCGCCGGCCCACCACTGCGGGGCGTCGAGGTCGACATACGGATCGACGAAGAAGAACCACGTGCCCAGGCGCACGTCGCGCCACGTGTCGACGAACACGAGGGCGAGTGCGCCGACGCCGGCGAGCACCGCACCCGCGGCGACGCGCAGCCACACCGGTCGGGCGGCGAGCAGCCCCGCGCGCGCGACCGCGTCGTGCTCGCGCAGCCACCACCCGAGGGTGAAGAACGGCAGGAGGCCGAGGAAGCGCGACACCGAGAACGTCGAGTCGATGCTCGGCAGGTACCCGGCGACGACCGAGATCGCCAGGGCCCACACCACGGGTGCGCGGAGCAGCGCGAGGTACGGCAACACGAGCCGGAACAACGCGAGGGCGAGCAGGAACCACAGGGTCCACGACGGTTGCGCCGGATCGAGGTTCGTTCTCCCCGTCACGAGGAACTGCGTGATCGTCCACAGCGTCTCGAAGATCAGGTACGGCGCGATGAGGTCGGTGAACAGGCGCGCCATCCGTGCGCGGGTCGGCTCGGCCGACGACGAGAAGTAGCCCGCCACGAGAGCGAACAGCGGCATATGGAACGCGTAGACGAGCAGGTACAGCGCCTCCGCGGCATCCGAGTCGTAGGTCAGGCGCTGGATCGCGTGGCCGAAGACGACCAGCACGATCGCGGCGAAGCGGGCGTTGTCCCAGAACGGGGTGCGGGTTGTCGCGAGAGACGTCGCGTGGGGCGGGGTCATGGCATCCGTCATCCCCGGCGACGATAATCGCGGCGTGAGGGTGGGTCCACGGGGGTGGATTCCGGATGCCGATGAGGTACGGCGGAATAAACCTCGGCGTGGTGCGTTCAACCATGTATATTCAGATGCATACAAATAGGAGGCGCATCATGAGTGAGAACACCTGGTCCGGAATGCAGTTCGGCGTCATGACGGTGAGCGACATCACCCAGGACCCCACCACGGGCAAGACGCCGAGCGAGGCTCAGCGCATCAAGGACACCCTCACGATCGCCAAGCACACCGAAGAGGTGGGACTCGACGTCTTCGCCCTCGGGGAGCACCACAACCCGCCGTTCTGGTCGTCGTCGCCCACGACGACGCTCGCGTACATCGCCGCCCAGACCGAGCGCCTCATCCTCACGACCTCGACGACGCTCATCACCACGAACGACCCGGTGAAGATCGCCGAGGACTTCGCGATGCTGCAGCACGTGTCGGGCGGGCGTGCCGACCTCATGCTCGGCCGCGGCAACACCGGGCCGGTCTACCCCTGGTTCGGCAAGGACATCCGTCAGGGCCTTCCGCTGACCATCGAGAACTACGACCTGCTGCACAAGCTGTGGCGCGAGGACGTCGTCGACTGGGAGGGCAAGTTCCGTACGCCGCTGCAGGGCTTCACCTCGACCCCGCGTCCGCTCGACGGCGTGCCGCCGTTCGTGTGGCACGGCTCGATCCGCACGCCCGAGATCGCCGAGCAGGCCGCGTACTACGGCAACGGCTTCTTCGCGAACAACATCTTCTGGCCCAAGGAGCACTACCAGCGCCTCATCACGCTGTACCGCGAGCGCTTCGCGCACTACGGTCACGGCACGCCCCAGCAGGCGATCGTCGGCCTCGGCGGGCAGGTGTTCATGCGGCCGAACTCGCAGGATGCCGTGAAGGAGTTCCGCCCCTACTTCGACAACGCCCCGGTTTACGGCCACGGGCCGAGCCTCGAGGACTTCAGCGAGATGACCCCGCTGACCGTCGGCTCGCCGCAGCAGGTCATCGACCGCTACGCCGCGATGCGTGAGACGTTCGGCGACTACCAGCGCCAGCTGTTCCTCATCGACCACGCCGGTCTCCCGACGAAGACGGTGCTCGAACAGCTCGACATCCTCGGCTCCGAGGTCGTCCCGGTGCTGCGCAAGGAGCTGCAGGTGAACCGTCCGGCCGAGGTCCCCGACGCGCCCACGCACGCCAATCTGGTCGAGAAGATCTACGCCGGTGCCGCCCCGCGCCAGGCCGTTCCCGGTGCGAACCGGGGCGACAACATGGTCGCGGGCAGCCCGTACCAGGATGCCGCGCCTCGCTCGGGCAGCGCTTTCGGCGCGGCCGCGACGAAGGTGGGTGCCTGACATGTCCGCTCGCCGTATCGCGGTCGTGACCGCGGGCCTGTCGACCCCCTCGTCGACGCGCATGCTCGGTGACCGGCTCGCCCACGCCGCCCTGGCGGAGCTGCGCGAGCGCGGGATCGACGCCACCAGCGACGTGTTCGAGCTGCGCGACTACGCACACGACCTCACCGACAATCTGCTCACCGGCTTCGCTCCGGCGCCGCTGGAGCAGATGATCAACACGGTCGTGTCGGCCGACGGCATCATCGCCGTCACGCCGATCTTCTCGACGAGCTACTCGGGGTTGTTCAAGTCGTTCATCGACGTGCTCGACCCGCAGGCGCTCACCGGCACCCCGGTGCTGATCGGCGCGAACGCCGGTACCGCGCGTCACTCGCTCGCGATCGATTACGCGATACGTCCGCTGTTCACCTACCTGCACGCCAATCCCGTGCCGACCGGCGTGTTCGCGGCCTCCAGCGACTGGGGTGCGAACGCCGACGAGGTCGCCCCGCTCGGTTCGCGCGTCGAGCGCGGAGCCCGTGAGTTCGCGGATGCCATCGCCGCGCGTGAGCCCGTCCGCGACGCCGACCCGTTCGATCCCTCGTCGTACCTCGGCGAGGGCCGGTCGTTCGGCCACCTGCTGGGCGGTCTGTCGGGCGAGTGATCCCGTGATCGAAGCCCCGTCGCCCGTGTGGGCGGCGGGGCGTCATGCCGTGGGCCTATGTGCGTCGAATCGGATCGGTGCACCGGAATCGGACCACTCGGGCGCTGGCATCCGATTCCATTGCGTGGGTCTGAATCCGCTGTGCTCGGGCCGGTGACTCTAGGGTGGGGGCGACGAAAGGGAGCCGAATGGATGCCGCGCAGTGGGACGAGCGTTACCGCGCCTCCGCCGGGGGAGTCTGGGCCGCCGAGCCACCCGCCGCCGTACGGGAGATCCTCGCGGGCCTCGCGCCCTCCACGGCGATCGATGTGGCGACGGGTGACGGACGCACCGCCGTGTGGCTCGCCGAGCGAGGTTGGACCTGCACCGGCGTCGACTTCTCGGGCGAGGGCCTCGCGCTCGCCGCGGCCCGTCCCGGTGGCGACGCCGTGGCGTGGGTGCGCGCAGACGTGCACGAGTGGGAGCCCGCGGCATCCGTGGATCTCGTCGTGTCGTGCTACCTGCACCTGACCGACAGCGCGGCGGCCGTCGCGCGGATGGCGACGTGGGTGAAGCCCGGGGGTGCGCTCGTGGTCATCGGCCACGACGTCGAGAACATCGCGGCGGGCGGTCACGGACCGTCCGATCCCGCGATCCTGTACACGCCCGAGCTGCTGCGCGGCGCGCTCGACGAGAGGTTCCGCATCGAACGGTGCGAGCGCATCACCCGGACGAGTGCGGATGCCGAGCTGCGCGACGGGCACGCGGCCGCCGCGATCGACACGCTGCTGTATGCGGTGCGCGCGCGCTGATCGCTCGCGCGCTTCAGAGTGCCGCGCTCCAGAGTGTGGTGTCTGAGCCGGCGCGAGGTCCCTGAGCCGGCGCGAGGTTCCCGAGTCGGCGCGAGGTCCCTGAGCTTGTCGAAGGGACCGGGTCTCGTCGCGGCGGTGGCTTCGACGAGCTCCCCCACCTGGGCTCGGTGGGGCGTGGGGGGGGCGGCGGTGGCTTCGACGAGCTCAGCCACCGGAGCCGCGCGCGGCGCCCGTGCTCACAGCACGATGTCGTCGAGGCTCCGGAGCTCCCGCGCGGCCACCGGGCGCAGGCCCCGACGCACGAACGTGTCGGCCGCGACGAGCGGACCTACGTCGATCCGCGCCTCGGTCGCGATGGCGGCGATCGGAACCTGGAACGTGCGGAACGCCCCGAGCGGCGGCACCGTCAGCCCCTGCCGCGTGTCGACGAGCTCGGTCTGATCGAGCACGAATCCGGCCGCCGCCAGCGCGTCCCCGGCGCGCCACGCGGCGATCTTCCAGAAGCGGAGCGGAACGCGGATGCCGCGATACGGCGGGTCGGTCTCGCCGAGGACCGGGGCAGTGAACACCGCGAGGCGCTGGTCCATGGTCTCGGCGTACGCGAGCACGTGGTCCTCGAGCCCCAGCCACAGCTCTTTCGACTGGTTGAACCCGGCCGCTTGCGGGGCGGCGTTCGTGTAGAAGAACGTGGCCTCGGTGGCATCCCGAGCCTCGTCCGCCGAGCCCCAGCCGGGATCGCGTCGACGCACGAGGTGCCCGCGGTCGAGATCGTTGCGGCTGTAGATCTCGGGGCCGGCCTGCACGTCGGCGGCCACACGCGGATCGAGACGCCAGTCGCCCGTGCGCGGCTGCTCGCGCAGGGAGGCGCCGTCGATCACGACGCCCGTGACGGCGGCGAATCGGCGTTGCTCGTCGAGCAGTACCGAGAAGCGGGGATAGTCGAGCCGCGTCGTCGGCGCGACCGGCGCAGGCAGGGGGAGAGGGGTGCCGAGGAAGTCCGGGTCGTAGCCGTCGCTCATGCCTCCATCGTGCCGGGGACTTCCGACATCACGACAGACTGGGGCGATGGAACAGCTCGTGAAGACCCGAGCCGACGCTCCCGCCGGCTTCTTCGCCGCGGAGGCCGCGGGACTCCGGTGGCTCGCCGCGGCCGAGGGTGCGCGCATCGCGCGGGTTCTCGACGTCTGCGGCGACCGCATCGCCCTCGAGCGCATCGCCGAGGCCCCGCCGACGGCCGCTGCCGCGACGGCCTTCGGCGCCGCGCTCGCCGCGACGCACGCGGCCGGAGCCGACGCGTTCGGCTCTCCGCCGCCCGGGTGCGAGGGCGACATCTTCATCGGTCGGCGTTCGCAGCCCGCGCGTCCGACTGCGACCTGGGGTGCGTTCTACGCGCACCAGCGCGTCGAGCCGTTCGTGCCGATCGCGGTCGCGGCCGGGAACCTCTCGGCATCCGGAGCCGAGGTCGTCCGCCGCGCGTGCGAGGCGATCGCGGCGGGCGCCTTCGACGACGACGAGCCGCCCGCGCGCCTGCACGGCGATCTGTGGACGGGAAACGTGCTGTGGTCGCCCGAGGGTGTCGTGCTCATCGACCCGGCGGCGCATGGCGGCCACCGCGAGACCGATCTGGCGATGCTCGCGCTGTTCGGCTGCCCGTTCCTCAAGCGGATCCTCGGGGCCTACGACGCCGCTCGACCGCTGCGCGACGGGTGGCGCGAGCGCGTGCCCGTTCATCAGCTGCACCCGCTGGCGGTACACGCGGCGGGCCACGGTCCCTCGTACGGTCGGGCCCTCGTCGACGCGGCGGAACGGACGCTCGCGCTCGCGTAAGCACACCCTGCTTGAGAACTCTTCTCAATAAGATGGATGCCATGACCGCCCCCGTCTTCCCCTTCACCGCCGTCGTCGGTCAAGACGAACTCCGTCACGCGCTCACCCTGTGCGCGGTCGACCCGGCCGTCGGCGGTGTGCTCGCGCTCGGCGACCGGGGGACGGGAAAGTCGACGACCGTGCGGGGCCTCGCGCAGCTTCTCGCGCGGGAGGAACTCGAGATGCCCGTCGTCGACCTGCCACTCGGGGCGAGCGAGGATCGCGTCCTGGGCTCGCTCGACATCGACAAGGCGCTGCGCGGCGAGATCGCCTACGCCCCGGGGCTGCTCGCGGCGGCGCACGGCGGCATCCTGTACATCGACGAGGTCAATCTGCTCGACGACTACCTCGTCGACCTCCTGCTCGACGTGGCCGCATCCGGGGTGAACACCGTCGAGCGCGACGGTCTCAGCCATACTCACCCGGCGCGGTTCGTGCTCGTCGGGAGCGGCAACCCCGAAGAAGGGGAGCTGCGGCCGCAGCTCGAAGACCGGTTCGGCCTGTCGACCCCGGTCGCCACGATCCGCGACGTCGAACAGCGATGGGAGATCGTGCGTCGGCGCTTGGCGTTCGAGCGGGACCCCGAGGGGTTCACCGCCCAGTGGGCCGACCGCGAGGAACGCTTGGCGGTCCGCGTCCGTGCGGCCCGCGAGCGGTGCGCCGACATCGCGCTCGGCGACGACGTGCTCGAGGCTGCGGTGCGGATCTGCGTCGATGCGCGCGCCGTGGGTCATCGCGCCGAGCTCGTGCTCGTCCGTGCCGCTCGCGCCGCGGCGTCCCTCGCCGGACGCCCCGCCGTGACGGTTCACGATCTCGCAGCCGTCGCCGTTCCCGCCCTGCAGCACCGCACGCCGCGGACCGCCCTCGAATCCATCGCCGTTGCCGCGTCCCGGGTGCGCGTCGCGGCGTCCTCGGTGCTGGGTCGACGGGTTGCCTGAGCGGAGCCGGGGGAGAGGGGCCGGGGCGGCGGTCTCCGCCCCCGCGTTGCCAGCCGGTGCCGCCGCCGAGGTCCGCGCGGCGCTCGACGGAGAGGTACCACTGCCGCCCAGCGTCCGCGCGGTGATTGCCGCGTGGCGCTCCGGTGCGCCGTTCGGCCTCGCGCTGACCGGCGACCCGCATCGCGCCGAGGAGGTCTTCCGTGCCCTGCGCCCGCACGCGGTGTGGGTCGCGCGCCACGCCGAGATCGACGAGCTTCCGCCGCGGAACCCCCGCGCGCTCGCCCTCTGCACCGATCCCGCCGCCCTGCCGCCCGCTGTCCTGCGTCGCTGCACGGCGGTCGTCGATATCGGCGCGGAGCCGGCGCGGGGGCGACGGCCCGCGGGGGAGAGCGAGACGCGGCTCTGGCTGCGCGTCGTCCGCGCGCTGGCCGCACACGGCGTGCACGACGGCGCCGTCGATGTCGCGGCGTGCACGCTGGCATCCGCTCTTGTCGAGACGGACGTGGAGGGCGATCCTGTCGCGCTGGTGAGGGCGTGGGTGGGCGAGCCGCGAGGGCGCGCATCCGCCGAGGGCGGGCGGCCGGAGGCGGGGGAGGCGGATCCTCTCGCAGGCGGGGATGACGAGGGGGACGAAGCGGCGGATGCCGTGGACGCGAGCGCGGCGGTCGAGAGCGACGTCGGCGACGCAGGCGACGCCGGCGACGCGGGTGACGAGGGGGATGGCGAGAACGTGGGCGGTGCGGCCGACGGGGCCGACGCGGGGGAGGGCCCCGGGGATCCCGCGGATTCCGGTTCTCCCGAGCGCGAGGCCGACGCGGGGGCCGACGCTCGCGCTGACGGCGACCGCGGAGGAGACGACGCGGACGCGCTGGAGCCGGCGTCCGAGGAGACCGTCTCGCCGTGGGACGATCGCCCGGCATCCGAGCTCGACGGGGGCGCGAGCCCCACACCGGCGGGCCCGGCCCCCGACGGTCCGACCGCGGAAGCGCCCGACGCGGGCTTCGCGATCGATGCAGAGCCCGACCCCGGCTCATCCCCTCGCGCCGTCGCTCTCGCCGCGCCGGAGCTCCTCGACGCCCTCGATCGTGCGAGCGTCCGCGCGGGCCGTCGCGCCCGCCGCGGACCGCACCGCGCGGGCGTCGGTCGGGGCCGCCCCGGCCGAGTCGTGGCACCCGAGCACGCGGGCGGGCGCATCGCGATGCTTCCCACGCTGCACCGCGCCCTGCGACGGCGCGCGATGACGGGGGCCGTCGAGGAGTTCGCCGTCACCCGCGACGATCTGCGCGGCCGGCTTCGCGCCGAGCCGACCGCCGCGCACACGGTCGTCGTGGTCGACGGGTCGTCGTCGATGGGCAGCGCCGGGGCTGCTCACGCGCGCCGCGTCGCCGACGTCGCTCTCGCGCACGTTTCCCACGATCGCGGAGAGGTGAGCGTCGTGCTCGCGGCCGGCTCGTGCGCCTCGGTCGTGCAGGAACGCACGCTCCGCGTTTCGCGCGCCCGCGCGGCCCTGCAGCGTGCCAGCGCCGGGGGAGGCGGCGGAACCCCGCTCGCGGATGCCGTGCGCCGTGCGCTCGACGAGTTGGGCGATGCCCCGCGCGAGCGCTGCCGACTGGTGATCGTCAGCGACGGGCAGGCCACCGTCGATCTCGCCGGGAGAGCCGATCCGCGCACGGCTGCTCGCGACCTGCGCGTTCAGCTCGATCGCGCCGCGTCGCGCACGGCGCGCTGCGTGTTCGTCCCGCTCGACGCACGCGGATACACCCCGCTGGAGCGTACGCTCGCGCCGTTCCGCGCCGCCGGCGTCGTGATCGCCGCCGATTGAGACGAGCCCGCGCTCACCCCGACGTCAGGTTCCCGGCATCCACCCTTCGCCGTTCTCCCCGCCGCTTCGCGCGCCGCGCCAGCACGAGGTCGATGCCGACGCCGATCCCCACCGCCACGACGATCGAGACGATGACCGCGACGACCGGTCCACCCGGCACGATCGCCGCGACCACCGCACCGATGACCGCCTGATACGCCGCCCACGCCAGCGCAGCCAGCGCCGCCACGCCGAGGTATCGCACCGGGTTGACCCGTGCCGCTCCCGCCGCGAGGTTGACGGCGAGACGGGCGAACGGCACGAATCGCGCGGTGAACAGCACCACGGCGGCGTTCCTTTCCAGCCGCGCCCGCGCCCAGTCGAGGGCAGCTCCCACGCGGGGTCCGCGCATCCACGCCCAGCGTTCCACCCCGACCGTCCGCCCCACGAGGTAGCACCCGGCGTCCCCGGCGAACGCGGCCGCTCCGGCGACGAGGATCACCCCGGCCAGCGGCGGCGTCCCGTGCGAGACGGCCAGAGCGCCGAAGGCGGTGACCGCCGCCTCGCCCGGGATCACCACCAGGAACGCATCGGCGAACACGAGAGCCGCCATGCCGAGCAGGGCCCAGGGGCTCGCCGCGATCGTCTGCAACCAGCCGTCGATCCCGTCCATTCGGTCACTCTCCGCCGTCGATCCAGACGCCCCGCCCACGCGCCGGTGACTCGCTGCGGAGCATTCGGTGAACATCGCGAACGTCGGGCGCGAAGCGCTCCCGAGACGCCGCGATGCGCCTCACCCTGGTCTCGTGAGAGTCGCGCTGCTGGCCGAGTCCTTCCTTCCGCACATGAACGGGGTCACCGGTTCCGTTCTGCACGTGCTGCGCCATCTCGCCGAGGCGGGGCACGAGACGCTGGTGATCGCTCCGAAGTCCGGCGACGTCACAGCCGATCTGCACGGCGCCCGCACCGAGCTGCTGCGGTCCGTCCCGCTGCCCTCGTACCCCGAGGTCCGCGTGGTGTTCGCGCGCGCGGCTCGCCTGGGGGCGCTGCTGCGTGACTTCGACCCCGACGTCGTGCACCTGGCATCCCCGTTCGTCCTCGGCTGGCAGGGGCTCGCCGCGGCCGACGCGCTGCGCATCCCCACCGTCGCCGTCTACCAGACCGACGTCGTCGCCTACGCGCAGAAGTACGGTCTCCCGCAGGCCACGGCGCTCGTCGAGGGGCACGTCACACGCTTGCACCGTCGCGCGACGCTCACGCTCGCCCCCTCGTCGGCGTCGATGCGACAGCTCGAGAGTCTCGGCGTCGACCGCCTGCGGCGATGGGGCAGGGGAGTGGATGCCACGCGCTTCGCGCCCGCCCACCGCGACGACGCGTGGCGGGCCGAGGTCGCGCCGAACGGTGAACGCATCGTCGGATACGTCGGTCGTCTCGCGCCCGAGAAGCAGGTCGACGACCTGAGGGCTCTCGCGGACCTGCCGAACACGCGCCTGGTGATCGTCGGCGACGGCCCCGCTCGGTCCTCGCTGCGCGAGGCGATTCCGGATGCCGTCTTCACCGGCCACCTGTCGGGCGACACGCTCGCACGGGTGATGGCGGGCTTCGACGTGTTCGTTCACCCGGGGGAGAGCGAGACGTTCGGACAGACCATCCAGGAGGCTCTCGCGAGCGGCGTCCCCGTGGTGGCGACGGGCGTCGGCGGGCCTCTGGACCTCGTCCGCTCGAGCGTCGACGGGTGGCTGTACCGCCCGGGGGATCTGGACGATCTCCGCGCTCGCGTGGCCGACCTCGTCGGCGACGAAGCCAAGCGTCAGGCCTTCGCCCGTGCGGCGCGAGAGGCGGTCGCGGGGCGCACCTGGGCGGCGCTGACGAACGACCTCGTCGGGCACTACCGCGAAGCGCGCGAGCTCCGCGCGATCGACGACAACCTGCTCGTGCGCGGAGCCCGACGACCGGCTGCGGCCGTGGCATCCCGAACCCGGGGTCGGTGGACGCGCTTCGTCGCCCTGGGCGACTCGCTGACCGAGGGACTCTGCGACCAGTCGCGGATGCCGTCGGGCGCGTATCGCGGTTGGGCCGACCGCCTCGCCGAGCTGCTCGCGGGAACGAGCGAGGACGGACCGTTCCGGTACGCGAACCTCGCCGTGCGCAGTCGTCGCGTCCGCCATCTGATCGACGAGCAGGTGCCCGCGGCGCTGGCGATGAAGCCCGACCTGGTGTCGATCCTCATCGGAGCGAACGATCTCGTCGGCCCGCACCCGGTGATCCCCGCGATCGTCGCCGAGGTCGAGTCGGCCGTCCGCGCCGTGAGGCGAACGGGCGCGGACGTCCTCCTCGTCACGACCTTCCTGCCGCACCGCGCGGCCGCGCGGTTGTTCGCTCGGCGGTTCTCGACCTACAACGTCGAGCTCCGCCGTATCGCCGCCGAGCAGGGCGCGATCCTGCTCGATCTCGAGGCCGTGGCCGAACTCGGCGAGCTTCCGCTCTGGGCCGACGACCTCGTGCACCTGCGGTCGGCGGGGCACCGCCTCGTGGCGTACCGGGCGGCCGAGGCGCTCGGAGTGCCGGACGCGCGCGCCCTGCTCGGCCTCGACGAAGCCCTCCACGCCGACGACGAGCCCGCGCGCGGAGGGTGGATCACGCGCGATGCGCTGCCCTGGGTGTGGCGGCGCGTTCGCGGGCGCACGGCCGGTGACGGCCTGTCGGCGAAGCACTCCGGCTACGTCGAGCTCCCGACGCGCGGCGACCGGGAGCGCGCGCGGACGTCGTAGTTCGTCGGATGGCTTCGACGGGCTCAGCCACCTCGGGTCGAGCGTGCCATGCGGTGTGGGGGTTTCGGTGAGCCCGGCGGGCTGGTGTCAGGAAAGGTCCCTGAGCTCGTCGAAGGGACGGGCGCGGCTGCGGACGGGCCTCAGTACCAGCCGGTCTGCTCGGAGTGCCCCCACGCTCCGCACGGCGTCCCGTAGCGAGCGCTGATGTACGACAGACCCCACGCGATCTGGGTCGCCGCGTTCGTCCGCCAATCGGGACCCGCGGATGCCATCTTCTCGCCCGGGAGAGCCTGAGGGATGCCATAGGCACCACTCCACGGATTCAGGGCGTCGGCGCGCCAACCGGACTCGCGATTCCACAGCGACACGAGGCACGAGAACTGGTCGTCTCCCCATCCGTAGCCGTTGATCGCTCCTCGCGCGTAGTCACGTGCTTGGCCGGGGCTCATGATCGGGCCGGCCGGGGCCGTCGGGGGAGGAGTGGTGCCGCCTCCGCTTCCGCCGCCTGTGTTGCCGCCGCTTCCGTTGCCTCCGCTACCGCCGCCGTTCCCGCCGTCATTGTTGTTGCCGCCCCCGCCGGTGCCACCACCGCCGCCGCCCCCGGTGTTTCCACCGTTCCCGCTCCCGCCACCGGTGCTCCCGCCGCCGTTTCCGCCGGGCTCCTGCGCGTCCTGCTCGGCTTTCTCGCGCAGCCGCGCTTGGCGCTCCTGCTCGGCCGTCGTCCTACGCAGCTCCGCGAGTCGTGCGTAGAGGGCATCCAGCTGTGCCTGCGTCGCCGTGACCGTCTGCGCCTCGGCGTCGGCCTGCGTCTGTGCGGCTGCCGCCTCGGTGGCGGACTGCGCCGCGAGGCGCGCGGCCTCGGCCTGCGCCGCCTCTGCCTGCGCGCGCAGCGAGGTGGCGACATCGGCCGCGCTCCGCGCTTCTCCCGCGTCGCGCGTGGTCAGCGTCGTGACGCGATCGAGAATTCCCAGGCGATCCAGCAACGAGTCAGGGTCCGCGCTCGTGAGCAGCTGGGCGACCAGCGGTCCGTTCCCCGTGGTGCGGTACAGGCGCGACGCGCTGGCTCCGGCACGCGCGTGGGCCGAGGCCATCGCGGCGTCGGCGGCCGAGCTCTGCGCCGCGAGGGCGGCGGCGCGTTCGGCGGTGGACTGCGCGAGCAGGCGCGTGCGCTCGGCTTCGGCAGAGGCGTCCAGCGCGCGACGGGATGCCTCGGCAGCGGACGCCTCGGCGGCGTCGAGTTCTTTCTTCACCTCGATGACGGCGGGGTCGCTGTCGTCGGCCGCGGCGGCCAGAACCCGCGCGGAGGACGGCGGGATCGCCCAGGCCGGCACCGGGGTGATCGCCGCGCCGATCAGCGCGCACGCGAGGAGCGTGTGACTGGTGCGACGGATGAGGCCCATGAGGCCACTGTATTCGCCGCGCCGTGTCGGAACCACCCGGAGTCGCGCGGCGCTGCTAGGCTCTGTCGGGGTGCCGTCTTGGCATCCGCTCAATTCCATATGAGCACACGGAGCAGGCCGGCAGACGCTGGTCCCCTGTGGTGGACTCCCCGTCGCGATCGCCGGGTGGTTTTCTACTGGTGGCCAGTCGCCGGGAATTCCGGGTCGATGAGTCGACGCGCCCTTTCTGCCTGTTCCTGCTCCTTCGCATGTCAGCTCGTCGCCCACACGGGGCGGCGAGCCTAAACAAAGAAGGAGGGACCTCTTGGAAGGTCCAGAAATCACCGCCGCCGAAGCCGTTCTCGACAACGGCCGGTTCGGCACCCGCACCATTCGCTTCGAGACCGGTCGCCTCGCTCAGCAGGCCCAGGGCGCCGTCGCCGCCTACCTCGACGAAGAGACCATGCTCCTGTCGGCCACCAGCGCCGGCAAGCACCCGCGTGAAGGCTTCGACTTCTTCCCGCTGACCGTCGACGTGGAAGAGCGTTCGTACGCCGCGGGCAAGATCCCCGGCTCGTTCTTCCGTCGCGAGGGTCGCCCCTCGACCGAGGCCATCCTCGTGTGCCGCCTCATCGACCGCCCGCTGCGTCCGTCGTTCGTGGACGGCCTCCGCAACGAGGTCCAGATCGTCGTCACCGTGCTCTCGATCGCGCCGGGCGAGTTCTATGACGCCCTCGCCATCAACGCGGCGTCCATGTCGACCCAGATCTCGGGTCTGCCGTTCTCCGGCCCCATCGCCGGTGTGCGTCTCGCGCTCATCCCCGGCCACGGCGAGCACGCCGACCAGTGGGTCGCGTTCCCCAAGGCCGAGCAGCTCGAGGACGCCGTCTTCGACCTCATCGTCGCGGGCCGCGTGCTCGACGACGGCGACGTCGCCATCATGATGGTGGAGGCCGAAGCCACCGAGGGCAGCTGGAACCTCATCAAGGGCGGCGCGACCAAGCCGAACGAGCAGGTCGTCGCCGAGGGCCTCGAGGCCGCGAAGCCGTTCCTGCGTCAGCTCGTCGACGCGCAGAACGAGGTCGCTCGCACCGCTGCCAAGGAGATCCAGGCCTACCCGGTCTTCCCCGCGTACAGCTCCGAGGTCTACGACTTCGTCGCCGGCCGCTCGTACGACGACCTGGTGGGCGTCTACCAGATCGCCGACAAGCAGGAGCGACAGAACGCCGACGACGCCGTCAAGGACCGCGTCAAGGGCGAGCTCATCGCCGCCGTCGAGGCGGGGGAGCTTCCCGCCGGCGCGCCGCTGGAGTTCTCGGCCGCCTACAAGTCGGTCACCAAGAAGATCGTGCGCGGTCGCATCCTCAGTGAGGGCGTCCGCATCGACGGCCGTGGCCTCGCCGACATCCGTCCGCTCGACGCCGAGGTGCAGGTTATCCCGCGCGTCCACGGCTCCGCGATCTTCCAGCGCGGCGAGACCCAGATCCTGGGTGTCACCACGCTGAACATGCTCAAGATGGAGCAGCAGATCGACTCGCTCTCGCCCATCACGAGCAAGCGCTACCTGCACCACTACAACTTCCCGCCCTACTCGACCGGTGAGACCGGCCGCGTCGGCAGCCCGAAGCGTCGCGAGATCGGCCACGGCTTCCTCGCCGAGCGTGCGCTCGTTCCGGTTCTGCCCAGCCGTGAGGAGTTCCCCTACGCGATCCGCCAGGTGTCCGAGGCTCTCGGCTCCAACGGCTCGACGTCGATGGGCTCGGTCTGCGCCTCGACCCTGTCGCTGCTGAACGCGGGTGTGCCCCTTCGCGCCCCCGTCGCCGGTATCGCCATGGGCCTGGTCACCGACGAGGTCGACGGCCAGACGCGCTACGCCGCGCTGACCGACATCCTCGGTGCCGAAGACGCCCTCGGCGACATGGACTTCAAGGTCGCCGGTACCAGCGAGTTCATCACGGCGATCCAGCTCGACACCAAGCTCGACGGCATCCCGTCGTCGGTGCTGGCCGCAGCCCTCACCCAGGCGAAGGAGGCTCGTCTGACGATCCTCAACGTCCTGAACGCCGCGATCGACGCTCCCGACGAGATGGCGCCCACCGCGCCCCGCGTCATCAGCGTCCAGATCCCGGTCGACAAGATCGGTGAGCTCATCGGGCCCAAGGGCAAGACGATCAACTCCATCCAGGACGAGACCGGTGCCCAGATCTCGATCGAGGACGACGGCACCGTCTACATCGGCGCGACCGACGGCCCCTCGGCCGAGGCTGCCCGCGCCCAGGTGAACGCGATCGCCAACCCGACCAACCCCGAGGTGGGCGAGCAGTTCCTCGGAACCGTCGTGAAGATCGCGACCTTCGGTGCGTTCGTCTCGCTGCTTCCCGGCAAGGACGGCCTGCTGCACGTCAGCGAGGTCCGCAAGCTCGCCGGCGGCAAGCGCGTCGAGAACGTCGAGGACGTGCTCTCGGTCGGTCGCAAGATCCTCGTGCGCATCACGAAGATCGACGACCGCGGCAAGCTCTCGCTCGAGCCCGTGCTCGACGAGGAGGCCACCACGCCCGAGCCTGCCGACACGCAGAGCTCGGCCGCGGCGAGCGAGGGCCCCGAGGCTCCCGCCGAAGGCTGATCGACTCCTCTGACGGATGCCCGTCCCGCTTCCGCGGGGCGGGCATCCGTGCGTTCTGGTGAAGCGTTATCCAATGTTTACCGGAGCGGCGGGTGAATACGCGGCCTCTTCCTGGTGAGGCTCTACCCTCGAAGTACGCGTCGGGGGGCGTGGACGCCGTCGTACGGCGATCCCCCGACGCTTCGAGGGGGACCCCATCATGAGCGGCTCGGGCGTAGAGAACGTCCCGTCCGCGCGCCTTCGGCGCGACAGGCCGCCGCACCCCTCCGCTCCGGTCACCCTGCAGGGCCCGGGCCTCGGCTCACACGTGCGCGTTCCTCTCGGCGAGACCGGCTTCGACGTGTTCCCGCTGTTCCTCGGTGGCGGCGAGTTCGGGTGGAACGTCGACGCGCGATCGAGCCACGACATCCTCGACGCGTATGCCGAATTGGGCGGAAACGCTCTGCACACGGCCGACAGCTACGCGGCCGGGCGGAGCGAGTTCATCATCGGTGAGTGGATGCGGACCCGTCGCATGCGCGACGACGTCGTGCTCTCGGTGCGCGTCGGCCGCCACCCCGACAATCCCGGGCTGGACTCGGTCAACCTCGTGCGAGCCGTCGAAGGCTCGCTGCAGCGACTCGGCACCGACCGCATCGACGTGCTCTCTCTCGACGCCGCCCGTGGCGACGCCGCGATGCTGGAGGACACCCTCGCCACCAGCGAATGGCTCGTCGAGTCCGGAAAGGTGCGCGCGATCGGCGCGCACGGCTACACGGCCGCGCAGCTCGTCGAGGCCCGCATCCTCTCGTCGGCCGGGTATCCCCGCATCACGGTCCTCGACGTGCCGTACAACGTGCTGCGCCGCGACGAGTTCGACGGCGACCTTCGGCTCATCGCCGCGGCGCAGGGCATCGCGGTCACCCCCTCTCACCCCCTCGCGCACGGCTTCCTCGCGGGAGAGACCCGCACGCGCGACCAGCAGTCACGGTCGGTCCGCGGGTCCCAGCTCGCGATGCACCTCAACCGCCGAGGCTCGAAAGTGCTTCGAGCCCTGGATGCCGTGGGCACAGAGCTCGGTATCCCGGACGCGGCGGTGGCCCTCGCCTGGCTCCTCGCGCAGAAGATCGTCGTCGCCCCGATCGTGAACGCCTTCGCGCCACGCCACGTCGTGGAATGCATGCGCGCGGTGGGCGTGCGCCTCAGCCGCGCGCAGCTGTCCGACATCGCCCGCGCCGCCGAGTGACGGGCGCCCGACCGGGCGCCTCTTCCGAGCGTGACGTAGGGTGGGAGGTGTGCGGCGGGGGGCCGTGGGACTGACGACGAGGTGAGCTGAGTGACGCACTACATCTACCTGGTGCGCCACGGCGAGCATCAGGATGCCGAGCACGGCCTCGCCGACGGACCCCTGTCTCCGCGCGGTCAGCGCCAGGCTGCTCTGATCGCGGATCGACTGTCGGGGCTTCCTCTCGACGCCGTGTGGCACTCGCCCCTGGAGCGCGCCGCGCAGACCGCGCACGCCGTGGCCGAACGTCTTCCGTCCGTCTCGCCCGAGCCGTCGGCTCTGCTGTTCGACTGCGTGCCCACGGGCATGACGCCCGAGACCCCGGCCGCTTACGAGCCGTTCTTCGGTTCCGTCACCGAGGCCGAGATCGAGGCCGGTCGCGCGCAGATGGCGGATGCCACGGCCGAGTTCCTGGCCCGCAGGACCGGCGAGGTACACGAGCTGCTCATCACGCACAATTTCGTTATCTCGTGGTTCGTGCGCGAGGTGCTGCAGGCGCCCGACTGGCGATGGATGACCATCAATCAGGCGAACTGCGGCCTCACGGTGATCGCGCAGAAGAAGGGTCGTCCGTGGACGCTCCTCTCGCACAACGACCTGGCGCACCTGCCGGTCGAGCTTCGCACCGGGCTCGTCGACCCGCTCCCGGTCTGACCGGCTCCCGGTCTGCCCGCGACCTCAGCGGCGCCGCGCGAGGACGAGGCCCTGTGCGTGCTTCTCGCTGCCTCTCGCCGCGCGTTCGGCCACCGCGGTGACCTCGAATCCCGCCGCCGTCAGGGCGTCGGCGATCGCCGTCGGCTCGTGCAGGATCGCGGTCAGCGCGAAGTCGTGGCCGTATGCGCGCTCGACCCGTCGTTCCCCGGTGCCGGACTGGAAGCCGACGAGAAGGACACCGCCCGGACCCAGCACGCGACGGGCCTCCCGGAAGATCCTCGCGACATCGTCGGCGTCGCTGTGGATGATGGCGTACCAGCACAGGATGCCGCGGACACCGGCATCCGGAAACGGCAGAGCCGTCAGCTCGGCGACCTCGATCGGCACGGCGGGGTGTGCCGCGCGCGCGTGCGACACCATGGCGGGGGAGAGGTCGACGCCCGCCACCGGCGCCACACCGAGCGCCCCTAGGTGGGTGAGCATGCGCCCGGTCCCGCACCCCGCGTCCACGACGACTTTCTCACCGGTCGGGAGGTCGGCGACGAAATGGGCGATCATTCCGAGATCGAGGGGTGCTTCCGCGCGGGTGTCGGGCAGAAGGTCGGCGTAGCTGTCGGCGACGACGTCATAGAAACGTCGGGTGCGGTCGGTGTCGCTCACTCCGCCATCATGCCGTGACCCGGGCGTGGGACCACGGCCCTCGGGTAAGCGCTTGAGCTACCGGGCGCCACGAGTGTGGGTATCGAGCACCTGAGCGCGCGGCGCGCCTGTGGACAACGTGGCGACCTGGTTCGCCGCGCCGCCTAGGGTGGAACCATGACGACGCGCGTGGCCATCGTGGGCGGAACCGGCAAGCTGGGCGGGGTGATCCGCGAGGTCGTGGACGCCGAGGACGGGTACGAGGTGTCGGCGGTACTCACGTCGAAGTCCGACATGAGCGAGCTCGACGGAGCCGACCTCGTCATCGACGCGTCGACCCCCGCGGTGTCGATCGACATCGTCCGCGCGGCGATCGAGCGCGGCATCAACGTGCTCGTGGGCACCTCGGGCTGGTCGAACGAGCGCATCGCCCTCGTCCGGCCTCTCGTGGATGCCAGTGGCACCGGGGCCGTCTTCATTCCCAACTTCTCGCTGGGTTCGGTCATCGGAACAGCGTTGGCCGCTGCCGCTGCGCCGTTCTTCCCCTCGATCGAGATCATCGAGGCCCACCGCGAGACGAAGGTGGATTCCCCCAGCGGCACCGCGGTGCGCACGGCCGAGCTCATCGCCGCCGCCCGCGCCGAGGTCGGCCCCGTCGAGTCCCCGCACGTCGACCAGCGTGCTCGCGGTCAGCGGGTGGCATCCGTGCCCATCCACTCGCTGCGTCGCCCGGGAGTGATCGCCCGTCAAGAGACGGTGCTGTCCGGCCCCGGTGAGTCGCTCACGATCGTGCACGACACGATCGACCCGGCAACCGCCTATGCCCCGGGGATCCGAATCGCGCTCGCGGCCGCCCGTGAGGCGACGGGCGTCGTGATCGGTCTCGACAGCTTCATCGACATCGGCGTGCGCACGCGACCGGTTCCTGCCGAGGCGCCCATCGCCGACGGCGACGTTTCGGGCCAGGTGGCGGGCGCGACGAGCGCATGAGAGTCCGCCTCGCCGTCGCTCTGATGACGGTGTTGCTCCTGCTCTACGTCTTCCTCGCGGGGCAGCGCGCGATCGTCCTGCTGGCAAGCGGAGAGCCGATCGGCGTGACGATGGGCGTGGCTCTGATCGTGCTGCCGCTCCTCGCCCTGTGGGCCATCGGCCGTGAGCTGTGGTTCGGTGTGCGGGCGCAACGGCTGGGGGAGCGGTTGGATGCCGAGGGCGGGCTCCCCGACGAAGACCTTCCGGTCCGCCCCAGCGGGCGCATCGAGCGCGAAGACGGCGACGCGCTCTTCCCGCGGTATCGCGCCGATGCGGAAGCGCATCCCGATGACTGGCGAGCGCGATACCGTCTCGGCCTCGCCTACGACGCCGCGGGTGACCGTCGTCGGGCCCGTGAGGCGATCCGCACGGCGATCCGGCTCGAGAGCGCGGAGCGCCGCGCGGTCTGAGGCGCGTCGATCAGTTCGGTGCCGGAACGGCGGAGGCCACAGCCTCTTCGACCGTGCGGTGCGTGAAGGCGAAGCCGCTGTCCTCGAGGACTCGAGGCCGCACGTCGGCGTCGGTCAGGAGCAGCGCCTCCGTCGCATCCGAGCCCAGCGCGAGCCTGACGCCCCAGATCGGGGCGCGCAGCACGTAGGGGCGGTTCATACGGCGAGCGAGGGCGAAGCCCAGGTCGTTCGCCGTCGCCCGCGTCGGTCCCGTGAGATTGACCGGTCCGTCGATGTCGGAGTCGATGACGTGCCGGATGGCGCGTACCTCGTCGTCGAGCGTGATCCAGGGCCACACCTGCGTTCCGCGGCCGATGGGACCCGCCGCGCCGATCTTCGTCAGAAGCAGCAACGGCTTGAGGACACCCTGCTCATGGACGATCGGAGCCGTGCGGAGAAGGGCGACGCGTGCGCGGCTGCCGGCGTCGCGCGCAGCGGCCTCCCAGTCGATGCAGATGTCGACGAGGAAGCCCTCTCCGTGCGGGGAGTCCTCGGTGAGAAGTGTTCCCGGCTGCGATCCGTAGAAGCCCGTCGCACTGGCGTTGATGAGGGCGGGAGCGTCTTCGCCGAGCGCGCGGATCGCGGTGGCGAGGGTGCGCGTCGGGGTGATGCGCGACCACAGCAGCGTGCTCTTGTAGGACGGCGTCCAGGGGAAATGACCGATCGAGGCGCCGTTGAGGCAGACCACGGCGTCGGCTCCGGCGAGGACATCGGGGTCCAGGGGAGCGGGATCCTGCAACCACTGCACCTCGTGTGCGGCGCGGGGCTCGTGCCGAACGAGTGAGGTCACCTCGACGCCGTCAGCGCGGAGCGAGTCCGCGAGAGCTTTGCCGATGAGGCCCGACGCGCCGGCGAGGACGACGCGTCGGGCCGGAGTCTCAGGCAAGCGTCGCCTCGAGGGTGATGTCGATGCCGGCGAGCGCCTGCGACACGGGGCAGTTCGCCTTGGCGTCGTTGGCGATCTTCTCGAACGTCGCGGCGTCGAGGCCGGGGACGACGGCGTTGACATTCAGGTGGCTGCCGGTGATGCCGGTGCCAGGCTTGAAGGTGACGGACGCGGTCGCGTCGACCGACTCGGGCGGGGTGCCGTTCTCGGCCAGCGCGTTCGACAGCGCCATGCTGAAGCACGCGGAGTGCGCTCCGGCGAGGAGTTCCTCGGGCGTGGTGACCGAGTTCGAACCCTCGCTGCGCGCCTTCCAGTTGACGTCGAACGTGCCGATGCCCGAGGAGGTGAACGTGACCTCACCCGATCCCTCGAACAGGCTGCCCTTCCAGGCGGTGGCGGCTTCGCTCGTGACGGCCATGGGAACCTCCGTGGTGTCTGCGCGGTTCGCGACCGCGACGTGGTGTCCGCGGTCCGGGTGACCGCGACGCGGCCAGCCTAACGAGGGCGACCGACACCGTTCAGGTCTTGACAGCCCATCCCTAGCGAACCGATCACGCGGATGCCGGACCCCGACGCCCCACGATCCCCGCCCGCTGCAGCACGAGGTAGAGCTGGCATCCGAGGCACAGTCCGAAGACGGCGTTGAGAAACGCGGCGACGAACGCCATGGCGGCGGCGATGGGGAGCGCCCACGGCACGCCCGCGAGGTGGAGGATCAGTCCGACCGCCGTGACGAAGAGGCCGACGCCCTGCGCGAAGCGCGGCGGTCGCGGGTCTTCGAACTCGGTGGGCGGCGCGAGTCGCGGCTGAACGACCTTGCGGTAGAGGACGCCCCAGGGGGGCGGTCCGCGGGGAGGCCACGCCCCAGACGAAGAGGAGCGCGACGACGAGGATCACCAGGAAGCCCGGATCGGTCGCGCGGTCCAGGGTCGCCTCGGGCCCCGTCGAGACGCCGAGCAGACTCAGCAGCGTGCCGACGAGGAGGAGCACCGCGGTGATGGATGCCGCGAAGCGCGGTCCGCGGGCATCGATGCGGGCGGGTTCAGCCATGGGCGTTCTCTTTCGTGAGGAGGTCGAGTTCGCGTTCGACGTCGGCGCGTGCCGGCGGACCCCCGAAACGACGGACGGTCTGCCCCGACGCGTCGACGAGGAGGGTCGTCGGTGTCTGCAGGACGCGGAATCGCTTCGCGAGATCCGGGCGGTGGGTCAGATCGACGTCGATGTGGCGCACTCCCGAGCGATCGTCCGCCACGGCGGAGAGCATGCGATGCACACCGGGGCAGCGCGTGCACATCTCGGTGCTGAAGTGCACCAGGGTGGCCGCCTCACCGAGGGGGCCCGCCTCGAGCACGCGAGGGTCGATCGTTTCGCCCGAGTCGACCGAGCGCGCTCGCCCCTGTCCACGACGCCACACCAGGCCCAGCACGACGGTGGCCGCGAGCAGAGCGGCGACGATCACGAGTGCGAGAGCGAGGTCCACGATCGACAACGCTAGCCGCCGTATCCGACGTCGGGGCTGATGAGTCGGAACGTGACGCCGCCCACTCTCCTCCCCAGCCGAAACGGACCGCGAACCGTCCACGCGACCGCTCCCTGGATGCCGGTGGGGAACGCATCGCGGGTATCGTGAGGGCCGTGACCGCCGACATCCCCACCCCGTACGAAGACCTGCTGCGCGACGTGCTCGAGACGGGCACGCACAAGTCGGATCGCACCGGCACCGGCACCACGAGCGTCTTCGGTCGACAGATCCGCTTCGACCTCGCCGAGGGCTTCCCCCTCATCACGACCAAGCGCGTCCACCTCAAGTCGATCGTGTACGAGCTGCTGTGGTTCCTGCGCGGAGAATCCAATGTCGGGTGGCTGAAGGACAACGGCGTCACCATCTGGGACGAGTGGGCCGACGCCGACGGCGAGCTCGGACCGGTCTACGGGGTGCAGTGGCGTTCCTGGCCGACGGCCGACGGGGGGACGATCGACCAGATCGCCCAAGTGATCGAGCAGATCCGTCGTGATCCCGACTCGCGGCGCCTGATCGTCTCGGCGTGGAACCCCGCCGACATCCCCGAGATGGCGCTCGCCCCGTGCCACGCGCTCTTCCAGTTCTATGTCGCCGACGGCAAGCTGTCGTGCCAGCTCTACCAGCGCAGCGCCGACATGTTCCTCGGCGTCCCCTTCAACATCGCCTCCTACGCACTGCTCACGCTGATGGTCGCGCAGCAGACCGGTCTCGAGCCCGGGGAGTTCGTCTGGACCGGCGGCGACTGCCACGTGTACGACAACCACCGGGAGCAGGTGCGGGAGCAGCTCACGCGCGAGCCGTACCCGTACCCGACGCTGCGCTTCGCTCGGACCCCCGAGTCGGTTTTCGAGTACACCTACGACGACATCGTCGTCGACGACTACCAGCACCACCCGGCCATCCGCGGGGCCGTCGCGGTATGACCTCCGTCGGGCTCGTCTGGGCCGAGGCCCACGGCGGTGTCATCGGTGCCGATGGCGGAATGCCCTGGCACGTTCCCGAAGACCTCGCGCACTTCCGCGCCGTGACCGGGTCGTCCGACGTCATCATGGGACGGCGCACGTGGGAGTCGCTCCCACCGCGCTTCCGTCCCCTGCCCGGACGACGCAACATCGTCGTGACGCGATCCGATACCTGGGGCACCGAAGGGGCCGAGAAGGCCGCCTCCCTCGACGAGGCGCTCGCCCTCGCCGGGAGCGACGAGGTCTGGGTGATCGGCGGCGGGCGACTGTACGCCGACGCCATCGACCGCGCCGACGTCGTCGAGGTGACCCGTCTCGACGTCTCCGTCGACGGTGACACCTTCGCACCGTCGATCGACGGCTGGCATCGCGACGCCGCCGACCCCGAAGCCGGGTGGCACCTCTCGAGGGGCGGCATCCGGTACCGCTTCGAGACGTATCGTCGACCGGAGGCCTGACATGCCCACCGCCCTCATCACGGGAGCAAGCTCCGGACTCGGGGCGGAGTTCGCCCGCCAGCTCGCGGGGCGCGGAGCGGACCTGGTTCTCGTGGCGCGTGACCGGACGGCTCTGGAGGGGCTCTCGGCCGAGATCAGGGGCCGTCTCGACGTCCGCGTCGAGGTTCTCGTCGCGGACCTCCTCGAGGCCGACGCGCTCGCCGCCGTCGAGGACCGCCTGGCCGACGGCGTCGACGTGCTCGTCAACAACGCGGGTTTCGGCCTCGACCTCGCCTTCGAGAAGAACCCCGTCGATGACGAGGTGCGACATCTGCGGCTTCACGTCGAGGCTGCGCTGCGTCTCACGCACGCAGCTCTCGGCCCCATGCTGGCGCGGGGGAGCGGGCGCATCGTCAACGTCGCGTCGGTCGCCGGTTTCGTACCGCGCGGAACCTACGGCGCGGTCAAGGGGTGGCTCATCTCGTTCAGCCGGTGGGCGAACGTCGTGTACGGGCCGCGGGGCGTCACAGTCACCGCCGTGTGCCCGGGCTTCGTCCACACGAACTTCCACGAGCGACTCGGCCTACCGCCGGGACAGGAAGGGGTCGCCCCCGGCCTCTGGCTCGATGCCGAGACGGTCGTGCGCGAGGGCTTGCGAGACGCGGCCCGCGGTCGCGCGGTGTCGATTCCCTCCTGGCGCTACAAGGTCATCGTCGCGGCGTCACGACTGCTGCCCGATTCGGTGGTCGTGCGCGCGGCGGCGCGCGGCCGCTGAGTACCGCTAGCGGAATCGCCCCAGCCGGATTCCGGCGAAAGCGAGTGCCGCGATGGTCTCGCCGTCGGTGATCTCACCGTCGGCGACGAGCGTCAGCGCCTCCGCGAATGGAATCCATCGCACCGCGTCGATGCCTTCCTCGTGCTGCGAGGCAGCGGCATCCGTCATCGAGAGCCCCCGCGCGAGGTAGACGTGCTCGGGCGCGTCCGCGATGCCGTTGAGCGCGTTCATACGCCCCAGATACTGCCAGTCGGATGCCGTCACCCCGGTCTCTTCGAGCAACTCGCGCTGAGCGGCGACGAGCGGATCCTCTCCGTCGGACCCTCCCGCCGGGACCTCGATCGAACGGCCCGTCGTGTAACGCTCGAGCTCCACCAGGCAGATCCGATCCTCGTCGTCGAGCGCGATGACGAAGACGGCGGGGTGCTGCATCCGGACGACGCCGTAGATGCCGTCGCCGTGCGGGCCGGTGACCTGGTCTTCGCGCACGTGGATCCAGGGGTTCTCGTAGACGGTGCGGGTCGCGCGGGTGGTCCAGCTCATTCCGCCACCCTAGGCGTCCGTGCGGGGTCGTCCTTCGCGCGTGCCCAGATGTCGGAGCGACTGCCCGATTCCGCCCTTGTCCGTCGCGTGAGGACACATACGCCCCACCGGTCATGCATCTGAACCACGCCGGCCCGACCCACCCATCATCGAGTTATCCACATTCGCCCGAAATCGCCTCGCGCGGACTTCGCCGTCCTGCACTCTGCATCCGTGCGAACCTCCACCGCCGTCGATCTCGTGGCCCGAGCCGGGGGAGTCATGCGCCGCGCCCACCTGCTCGCTCATGGCGCGACAGTCGCCGACATCCGCCGATTCGTGCGCGGAGACACCTTGGAGCGCTTGCGCGAGGGGGTTCTCGCCCTGCCCGATGCCGATCCGATCGTCAAGGCGGCCGCGGTGCACGGCGGATCCGTGGCCTGCGCCTCCGCGCTCCGTTGCCTGGGTGTCTGGCTGTGGGACGACGAGGCACGCCTCCACGTCTGGTTGGGGACTTCGGGTCGGCGCCACCCGCATGCCGGATCCCGATGCGTGACCCACCACGACGCCGGGACCTCCGCGTTCGGCGTGGTCTCGATCGTGCAGGCTCTGGTCCAAGTGGCATCGTGCCTCGGCGACGAGGTCTTCTTCGCCGCCTTCGAATCGGCGTGGCGCAAAGGGCTGATCGATCGGGCGCAGCGCGCCGAGGTGAGGGCCGGACTGCGGGCCGGGCAGCGAAGGCTCGTCGACCTCGCTCGGCCCGACGCCGACAGCGGTCTCGAGTCGATCCTGCGTCTGCGGCTGAGCCGCCTCGGCATTCGACTCGAGAGCCAGGTGCGTCTCCCCGGCGTCGGCGTGGTGGATTTCTTGCTCGACGGGCGGATCATCCTGGAGACCGACGGCCGTGCGAACCACGACGGGGTGGTCATGCGGCACAAGGATCTGCGACGTGACGCGATCGCTGCGGCGCAGGGGTTCGAGACCCTGCGGTTCGATTACGCACTCGTGCTCCACGAGTGGCATCTGGTGGAGGCGGCGATCCTGGCGCGGCGCGCACAGGCGCGTGGCGGTCCACATGCATGACCGAGGCGGGGAATGACGGGCCGTTCGACGCCCGGTGTTCACTCTGGTCACACCGATCATGCAGATGGACGCTGAGGACCGCGGGTCGCGAACCGATACCCTGGGAGCATGACGCACTCCGGCAATCCCTTCGGTCAGGTGCTCGTCGCGCTCATCACCCCGATGACCGCCGACGGCGAAGTCGATTGGCCCGCCACCGAGAAGCACATCGACGACGTCATCAGCGCGGGAGCCGACGGCATCGTCGTCACCGGCACCACGGGTGAGACCTCGACCCTCACCGACCCAGAGAAGCTGCGTCTGGTGGAGGTCGGCAAGAGCGTCTCGGCCGGACGCGCCAAGATCATCACGGGCGGCGGCTCGAACGAGACCGCGCACGCGATCGAGCTCTACAAAGCGAGCGAGAAGGCCGGCGCCGACGGCATCATGATCGTCACGCCGTACTACAACAAGCCCACGCAGGCCGGCATCCTGACGCACTTCCGCCTCGTCGCCGACGCGACCGATCTGCCGGTCATCCTCTACGACATCCCCGGCCGCACGGGTGTGCCCATCAAGTACGAGACGATCCTCCGTCTCGCCAAGCACCCGAACATCCTCGCCATCAAAGACGCCAAGGGCGACTTCAGCGAGGTCAGCCGGGTCCTGAACCAGACCGACCTCATGTACTTCTCCGGCGACGACGCGAACGTGCTCCCGCACCTCTCGATCGGTGCGAGCGGCCTCATCGGTGTGACGGCGAACATCACCGCCACGCCCTACCGGACGATCGTGGATGCCGTGAACGCGGGCGATCTCGCGTCGGCCACCGCCGCGCACCAGAGCCTCGAACCGCTCGTCCGCGCCGTGATGACGCACGTTCCCGGCACGGTCGCGGCGAAGTACATCCTGCACGGCCTCGGCCGCATCGGCAGCCCGCGCGTGCGCCTTCCCCTCGTCGGCCCCGAAGAGTGGGAAGCCGCCGTCATCGAAGACGAACTGGCCCTCGTGAAGAACGTGGCCGGCGCCGACTTCTCCAACTTCCGCCCTGACCGCAACGCGGCCGCCGGCGGTGCCCTGCCGAAGGTGCACGGCACGACGCGATAGACATCGGCGTCCGCCGATCCGCGGCTGGGGACGTGACAAGAAGGATGCCGCCGGCCGGCATCCGAAAAGAAGAGGGATGCCACGCGGTGGCATCCGAGGAGGCACATATGCCCACGACCGTTTACGATCCGCCGGAGCTCGCCCCCGGCACACTCCGCGTCTTCCCGCTCGGCGGACTCGGCGAGGTCGGACGCAACATGACGGTGTTCGAGTACGAGGGCAAACTCCTCGTCGTGGACTGCGGCGTGCTGTTCCCCGAGGAGCACCAGCCCGGCGTCGACCTGATCCTGCCGGACTTCGAGCCCATCAAGCACCGACTCGACGACATCGTCGGCGTCGTGCTCACGCACGGCCACGAAGACCACATCGGCGCGGTCCCGTACCTGCTGAAGTTGAAGGCCGACATCCCCCTCATCGGCTCGGGACTCACGCTCGCCCTGATCGAGGCGAAGCTCAAGGAGCACCGCATCCGGCCGTTCACGCTGACGGTGGAGGAGGGCCAGCGCGAACAGGTGGGTCCCTTCGACCTCGAGTTCATCGCGGTGAACCACTCGATCCCGGATGCCTTGGCCGTCGCGATCCGCACGCCCGCGGGCCTCGCGCTGGCCACCGGCGACTTCAAGATGGACCAGCTGCCGCTCGACGGCCGCATCACCGACCTGCGCGCGTTTGCCCGCCTCGGCGAAGAGGGCGTCGATCTCTTCCTGGTCGACTCCACGAACGCCGACGTGCCCGGCTTCACCCCGACGGAGCGGGGCATCGGCCCCGTGCTCGACCAGGTGATCGCCAAGGCGCCTCGCCGCGTGGTCGTGGCGAGCTTCTCCAGCCACGTGCACCGCGTGCAGCAGGTGCTTGACGCCGCGCACGCCAACGGTCGTCGCGTAGCGCTGCTCGGGCGCAGCATGGTGCGCAACATGGGCATCGCCGCCGATCTCGGCTACCTGAACGTCCCCGACGGCGTGCTCATCGACTACAAGAAGGCTCGCGACCTTCCCGACGACAGAATCGTCTACATGTCGACCGGTTCGCAGGGCGAGCCGATGGCGGTGCTCAGCCGCATGGCCAACCTCGACCACGCGATCGAGCCGGGCGAGGGCGACACGATCATCCTGGCATCCAGCCAGATCCCCGGAAACGAGAACGCGATCTACCGCGTGATCGACGGCCTCACCAAGCTCGGTGCGACCGTGGTGCACAAGGGCAACGCCAAGGTGCACGTGTCGGGTCACGCCGCCGCGGGCGAGCTGCTGTACTGCTACAACATCCTCCAGCCCAAGAACGTGCTGCCCGTGCACGGCGAGTACCGGCATCTGATGGCCAACGCGAAGCTGGCCCAGGAGACCGGGATCCCCGAGCAGAACACGATCCTCGGTGAGAACGGGACAGTCGTCGACCTGCGCGACGGCGTCGCGACGGTCGTCGGTCAGCTCGACATCGGTTTCGTCTACGTGGACGGGTCGTCGGTGGGTGCCATCACGGATGCCGATCTCAAGGACCGTCGCATCCTCGGTGAAGAGGGCTTCATCTCGGTGATCGTGGTCGTCGACTCGGCAACCGGCAAGATCGTGTCCGGACCCGACATCCACGCGCGTGGCGTCGCCGAGAACGACTCGGTCTTCGAGAGCGTCAAGCCCAAGATCGCGGCGGCCCTCACCGAGGCCGCGCAGTCCGGCGTGCGTGACAACCACGCCCTGTCGCAGGTCGTGCGCCGTACCATCGGGCGTTGGGTGAATCAGTCGTTGCGTCGGCGCCCCATGATCGTGCCGCTGATCATCGAGGCCTGATCCCCTCCGGAGCGTCACGGGTTCGCCCGTGGCGCTCCGTCGTTCCCCGCTATCATGCGGGCATGCCCGCTCTCCCGATCCGCGCGGCGCTCCCATCCGACGGCGCCTTCCTCGCCGACATGACGGTCGAGGCTGCGACCTGGCGCGCCGGCGCGGTGCGCCCGCGTCACGAGATCCTGAGCAGCGCCGAGTACCGCCGATACATCGCGGGATGGCTGCGACCCGGCGACGCCGGTTTCGTCGCCGAATCGCCGGGAGGCGAACCCATCGGAGCCGCGTGGTACCGCATGCTGCCGCGCGACGAGCCCGGCTTCGGCTGGGTCGGAACCGGTGTACCTGAGCTCATCATCGGCGTGCGGCCGGTCTGGCGCGCGCACGGGGTCGGACGCGCTCTCCTTCAGCGGCTCGTCGACCACGCGCGGGCGCAGGGGTACGCCCGTATCAGCCTCAGCGTCGAGCGCGACAACTACGCCGTCTCGCTGTATCGGTCCGAGGGATTCGCCGTGGTGCGCAAAGGAATCGGGCGTGACGTCATGGTGAAGCGACTGCGCTGAAGCCCGCGTCGGTACGCCCGAATGTCGGTGGTCCCGCCTACCGTGGAACCATGGCTCGTACCTCGTCCCCCTCCGGCGGTCGCGCCCCCGCGAAGGGGACGCCGCGATCCAAAGCCGCGGCGCCCGCGGCCAAGCGCTCGGCGCCCGCGCCAAAGCGCTATGTCGATGAGCCCGAGAAGCCGTCCATCGTCGTGCGCGCCTGGATGGCGGTCGCCCACGGCGTGGGAGGGATGTTCCGGGCCTTCGGCTTCGAGAACCTCGAGCGCGATCAGCGGCGCGACGGTTTCCCGTTCTTCCTGGTGGTGCTCGCTGCGCTCGGCGCGGTGGTCGAGTGGTTCTTCATCGGTACGGATGCGGCAGCTCTCATCAGCGCCTACAGCTTCGGCATGCTCTTCGGACGAGTTGCTTTTGTGCTTCCCGTTCTGTTGTTGCTGCTCGCGGGCTGGCTGTTTCGGCATCCCTCATCGGTCCATGACAACGGCCGCGTAGGAATAGGATTCGGGCTCTTCGTCATCGTTCTCGCCGGGTTCTGCCACGTCGCGGGCGGGCGTCCCGCGCCAAGCAACGGCGGGCCGCCTGTCCTGAGCCCCGCGGGCGGCATTGCCGGGTGGATCGTGGGTGAACCCCTCGCACTGCTCCTAACGGAAGTTGGGGCATTCATCGCGCTGTCGCTGCTCGCGGTGTTGAGTGTGTTGATCCTGACCAAGACGCCGCCGAACCGCATCGGACGCCGCCTCGGCGAGCTTTACGCCTGGCTGTTCGGAGCAGAGCGGGCAGAACTCGAGGCGCGCGACGGTACGGCCACGACAAAGGCGCTCCCCGCTGATGACTCCGACGACGAGCCGGTCGAGAAGTCACTGCCCTGGTGGCGTCGGAACAAGTCCGGTCGCGAAGAAGACGTCGACGGGTCCCTTGGCTCCAACGACCTCACCGAGCTGCTCACCCCGGGAACGCCGCAAGGGGGCTTCGAATCGCCCGTCGTCGCTCCGGAGCAGGTCACCGCGCCCGTACGTCCGCCGTCGCCGCCTGTCCCCACCCCCGACGCCCTGACGGAGGTCTTTGACGCCGCCACTCTGGCGAAGGCGGCGAGTGGCCGCGGTCTTCACGACGATTCGCCCGTCGACGATCTCCCCGACGACGACATGCCCGGCATCTCCGGTCTCGGGGGCGACAACGCCGGTGCTCCACCGTCGGCCAACTACCGGCTCCCTGCCGTCACCGCCCTTGCCACCGGCACACCCCCCAAGGCTCGTTCCGCTGCCAATGACGCCGTCGTGAAGGCGATCGAGAGCGTCATGGAGCAGTTCAAGGTCGACGCGCGGGTGACCGGCTTCTCTCGCGGTCCGACCGTGACGCAGTACGAGATCGAGGTCGGACCGGGCGTCAAGGTCGAACGCATCACCGCGCTGACCAACAACATCGCCTACGCCGTCGCCTCCAACGAGGTGCGCATCCTCGCCCCGATCCCCGGCAAGAGCGCGATCGGTGTCGAGATCCCCAACGCCGATCGCGAGATCGTGACGCTCGGCGACATCCTGCGCTCCGATGCGGCGACCTCGTCGACGCACCCCATGACGATCGGCGTCGGCAAGGACGTCGGTGGTGGCTTCGTCGTCGCGAACCTCGCGAAGATGCCCCACCTTCTCGTCGCGGGGTCCACCGGCTCGGGAAAGTCGAGCTTCGTCAACTCGATGATCACGAGCCTGCTCATGCGGGCGAAGCCGTCGGACGTGCGTATGGTGCTCATCGACCCGAAGCGCGTGGAGCTCACCTCCTACGCCGGTGTTCCGCACCTCATCACCCCGATCATCACGAACCCCAAGAAGGCCGCCGAGGCTCTCCAGTGGGTCGTGAAAGAGATGGACATGCGGTACGACGACCTCGCGTCGTTCGGATTCCGCCACATCGACGACTTCAACAAGGCGGTCGTCGCCGGTGAGATCCAGCTGCCCGCGGGGAGCGAGCGCGTTCTCAAGCCCTACCCCTACCTGCTGGTCGTCGTGGACGAGCTCGCGGACCTCATGATGGTCGCGCCGCGCGACGTCGAGGACTCTATCGTCCGCATCACCCAGCTCGCCCGAGCCAGCGGCATCCACCTCGTCCTGGCGACCCAGCGTCCCTCCGTCGACGTCGTGACGGGCCTGATCAAGGCCAACGTCCCCTCGCGACTTGCGTTCGCGGTGACCAGCGTCACCGACTCCCGCGTGATCCTCGATCAGCCCGGCGCGGATCGTCTCATCGGCCAGGGCGACGGGCTCTTCCTGCCGATGGGGGCGTCGAAGGCGCTGCGCGTGCAGGGGGCATGGGTCAGCGAGCAAGAGATCGAGAAGGTCGTCGCTCACGTCACCCAGCAGGCGCGCCCGGAGTATCGCTCCGATGTCCAGGCTGCGGCCGAGAAGAAGGAGATCGATGCCGATATCGGCGACGACCTCGAACTCCTGCTCGCGGCGGCCGAGCTTGTCGTCTCGACCCAGTTCGGCTCGACGTCGATGCTCCAGCGAAAGCTCCGCGTCGGATTCGCGAAAGCGGGCCGGCTGATGGACCTTCTCGAATCGCGCGAGATCGTCGGGCCGTCCGAAGGATCGAAGGCCCGAGACGTTCTCGTGACGAATGAGCAGCTCCCCGCGGTTCTCGCGCGTCTGCGAGGCGACGAGGCTCCCGAGCCCGCGGCATCCGACGATCGCTACGGATCCGACCCGATCGAAGCCCAGTTCGAGGGTGTTCCGGTGGTCGACGACGATGAGGGGTCGGAAGACGCCTGGCAGCTGACGGGCCGCGACTGATGGCCGTTCACCCGCAGCTGCCGAACGCGATCACGATCGCGCGCATCCTGTGCGCACCGGTCTTCCTGTGGATGCTTCTCGCCGACGGCGGGGCGGGCGGGGCGCTGCGCTGGGCGGCCGGCATCGTCTTCATCGTCGCGATCGCCACGGATGGGATCGACGGGTACATCGCCCGCAAGTACGACATCGTCAGCGACCTCGGCAAGCTCCTCGACCCGATCGCCGACAAGGCGCTCACGGGCGTGGCGTTCGTGGGACTCTCGATCCTCGGAGAGCTGGACTGGTGGGTCACCATCGTCGTCCTCGTCCGCGAGGTGGGAATCACGGTCTACCGCTTCATGGTCGTCAGCGACCACGTGCTCGCGGCGGCGTGGATGGGCAAGCTCAAGACCGTGGCTCAGGCCGTTGCGCTCTCGATCGCGCTCCTTCCCTTCGCCAGCCTCTCGGATGCCGCGGCCTGGCGCTCCACCGTGTGGTGGGCCGGAGTGGTGACGATGACGGTCGCGGTGATCCTCACGATCGCCTCCGGGATCGACTACGTCGTGACGGAGGTTCGAGCAGCGCGCACAGCACGGAGGTCGCGATGAGCCACGGCATCCCCGAGGACTTCGACGAGACGCTGATCACGGATCCGCGGGGAAGCGCTGCGTTGCTGCTCGAGCGCCTCGCCGAGCTCGGCTGGACCATCGCGGTCGCGGAGTCGCTCACGGGTGGGCTCGTCGTGTCGTCACTCGTCGACGTCCCCGGGGCGTCGCGTGTGGTACGCGGGGGAGTCGTGGCGTACGCGACTGACGTGAAGCAGAGCGTTCTCGGGGTCGATGCGGCGCTTCTCGACGCGCACGGCGCCGTGCATCCTCGCGTCGCCCGGCAGATGGCGCGCGGCGTCCGAGACGTTCTGGGGCGCGACGGGGTGCCCGCCGACGTCGGAGTGGCGACGACCGGAGTAGCGGGTCCTGAGACGCAGGACGGTCACGTGGTGGGCACGGTGCACATCGGCGTCTCGACCCCGCTGGGGACCAGCGTCGACTCCCTCGTCATCGCGGGGGATCGGGATCGGATCCGTCGAGAAGCCGCCCGAATCGCGGTGCGGCGTACGCTCGCGGCCCTCTGACCGCGCCGAGCGGGAACAAATGATGACAGAGATGGGTTTTGATCAGCGATTCCCATCCACTGCCCAGCGCGCGGCATTAGGGTGACCACATGGTGTTGTACGGTTGTCCACTCCGGACAGCGTCGGAATCAGCAGTGAGGAGGGGCCCGAAATGATCCTGGTTCGTCAAGAGATCGGCGAAGTCCTGCGTGACCTCCGCCAGCAGAAGGGGCGTACCCTCCGCCAGGTCGCCAGCCGCGCGAGCGTGGCTCTCGGCTACCTCAGTGAGGTGGAGCGCGGCCAGAAAGAAGCGTCGAGCGAGATCCTCGCGTCGGTCGCCGAGGCGCTCGACGTTCCCATTTCGTCGATCATGCGCGAGGTCGGCGACCGCCTTTCGGTGCTCGAGGGGCTCCAGACCTTCCCCGACATCGTTCCCGACGACCTCGTCGCCGAGGTCGAGCCCGAACTCTCGTTGCGCTGATCGGTCCCAGCCGACCGCATGCGTCGTAGCGAATTCGACCGTGCCGTCGCCGATGAGTTCGGCGCGCGCGGTGGCTCTTTGATGACCGACCTCGTGCTGTCGGCGGTCGGTGGCCGAACACCTGCGGAGGCGCTCGCAGCGGGCGTCGACCCGCGCGAGGTGTGGCTCGCCCTTTGCGCCGAGACGGATGTGCCGCCCGAGCGGAGATACGGCGTGGGGCGGCTCGACCCCCGTCGCCGCTAGGGGTACACATCGGGCACAGCTCTCTCGCGGGCGCACCTGCCGCGAAAGTGCAGCCGCTTCCGTCGGCGGTCGCGGTTTCGGTACTCGCGTTCGATGTTGCGGCGTGTCATCGAATTTTCGTTCGATAGGAGCGTAGGCTCCTTCACATCGGAGTGATCGGCCGATCCATCCCCATCGAGGGGTTCTCTCGACACCAATGTCGGAGGCCCTCTCTAACGTGGACGACGTCGAACGACACTCTGAACGCCTTGTCGGGCATCCTCACCGTCGGTGCGGAGCGCGACAGCCTATAGGCGACGGAACGCGAGCAGAAAGAAGACGTCATGCCCTCACCCGCAGAGCGCGAAAAGGCCCTCGAGTCGGCCCTTGCGCAGATCGACCGGCAGTTCGGAAAGGGCTCGGTCATGCGACTGGGCAGCGACGACCGCGCCCCGATCGAGACCATCCCCACCGGTTCGGTCGCCCTCGACGTGGCCCTCGGCATCGGCGGTCTTCCCCGCGGCCGCATCATCGAGATCTACGGACCCGAGTCGTCCGGTAAGACCACCCTCACCCTTCATGCCATCGCCAACGCGCAGCGCGCCGGCGGTATCGCCGCGTTCATCGACGCCGAGCACGCTCTCGACCCCGAGTACGCGAAGAAGCTCGGTGTCGACATCGACGCCCTGCTCGTGTCGCAGCCCGACACCGGTGAGCAGGCGCTCGAGATCGCCGACATGCTGATCCGGTCGGGCGCGATCGACCTCGTCGTGATCGACTCGGTCGCCGCTCTCGTGCCGGAGGCCGAGATCAAGGGTGAGATGGGTGACTCGCACGTCGGTCTGCAGGCGCGCCTGATGTCGCAGGCGCTGCGCAAGCTGACCGGTGGACTCAACACGACCAAGACCACGGCCATCTTCATCAACCAGCTGCGCGAGAAGATCGGTGTCTTCTTCGGTTCCCCCGAGACGACGGCCGGAGGTAAGGCGCTCAAGTTCTACGCGTCGGTGCGACTCGACATCCGCCGTATCGAGACGCTGAAGGACGGCACGGAAGCTGTGGGTAACCGTACGCGCGTCAAGGTTGTGAAGAACAAGATGGCCCCCCCCTTCAAGCAGGCGGAATTCGACATCCTGTACGGCGTGGGGATCTCGCGCGAGGGCAGCCTGATCGACTTCGGTGTCGAGCACGGCATCGTGAAGAAGTCGGGTGCCTGGTACACCTACGAGGGCGAGCAGCTCGGCCAGGGCAAAGAGAACGCGCGCAACTTCCTCATCAAGAATGCCGACGTCGCGGCCGAGATCGAGTCAAAGATCAAGAACAAGCTCGGCATCGGTGGTGCCCCGGCGGCGTCGGCCGAGCCCGCGGCCGACGAGCTCGCGGCCCGCCGCCCGGCCTGATGGTCGACGGTCAGCGCCCGGGTCGCCGCGGCGGACTCTCGTCCGTCGACGGTGGCCCGGGCCCGACGACCGGTGGCCCCGGCGCGGACGGCGCGGCCTACGCGCCCGGCGGTCTCGGTGCCCCCGAGGATCACGGGGACGAGTCTCTCGCGCCCGTGATCCCGCTCTTCGGTGGCAGCCGTTCATCCGCTCACCCGGCGGGAGGTCACGCGAATTCCAGCTCCGCTCCCGCGCGGGACACCGTCTCGCGATTCGGTCTCCGTCTCGCGGGCCATCCGGTCGAGCCCGACGTCGACCATGTCGACAGCGGAGGACGCGACGATCCGCAAGGCGACGACGTACGCGAACGTGCCGAGGCGCTCCTCCTGCGCAAGCTGCGATCTCGGTCACTGTCGATCTCGGAGGCCCGGACCGCCGTCCGTGAAGTGCCGGGCGCCGACGAGGTCGTGATCACCGACCTGATCGAGCGTTTCATCGACCTCGGCTACCTCAACGACGCGGTGTTCGCCGAGCAGCTCGTGCTCTCGGCTGTCGAGCGTCGAGGTGAGGGCCGTCGGGCGGTGGCGACCACGCTGATGAAGCGCGGAATCCCTCGTGACATCGCGGACGCTGCCATCGCGGAGATGCCCGACGACGACGCCGAGCGCGCTCTCGACTTCGCGCGGAGCAAGGCACGAAGCGTCGGCGGCAAAGACGATGATGCTGCGCTCCGTCGGCTGGCGGGCCAGCTCGCGCGTCGAGGCTACCCGTCGTCGGTAGCGCTGAGTGCTGCGCGTCAGGCGCTGCGCGAGGTGGGGGTGGGGCGTTCGCGTCCGTCCCGACCGAGCTCGGGGGTCCGCTTCACCCCTGACGAGTAAGCCGATTCCGCGGCGGCGCCTCGCCCCACACTCTCCCGGCAACGGGGAGCCGAGAAGAGGGGTCGGGAGGTGCAGTCGTGACGTGGGGCCGGGACGAGGGACCGGACGTGGAGCCGGGACGCGCGGCCGGGACGCGCGGCCGGGACGAGGTGCCGGGTCGCGGGGCCGGGACGAGGTGCCGGGTCGCGGGGCCGGGACGAGGTGCCGGGTCGCGGGGCCGGACGTGGGGTCGAGACGCGCAGTCGTGACGTGGAGCCGGGACGTGAAGTCGCGACGGACGCGGCGATCGTTCGGGTCCTCGAGAGGTCGAGCGCCGTCTCACGCGCGGGACTGCTGGTTCTCCCACTGCGCCACGAGACGCCCGAGCTCGCCGCGGGTGGCGGCGCCGATCTTCGTCCGTGCCTGGTACACGTGCGATTCGATCGTTCGCACCGACAGGTAGAGGATCGCGGCGATCTCGCGGTTCGTGTGTCCCTGCTCGACGAGCAGAGCGATCTCGCGCTCCCGCCGCGTCAGGTCGCGAAGCGGCGAGGGGTCCGCGGACAGCGCCGGGATGGGGAACCTCGAGATCGTCCCGAGCACCGTGCCGTGGCCGCCTTCCTCCGCGGACCAGAAGGGGTGCAGGCGCAGCCCTTCCGCGACGTCGTGCACCTCGCCGTGCTCCCACGCCTCGAGCCGACGGGTCAGGTCGGTGGCGAGGGGGAGATCGGTCGTTTGCAGAAGCGTGCGAAGCTCGGCGGTCTCCGACGTCGCGATGTCACCCAGCACGAGCAGTCGGAACAGATCGCGCATCCGGACAGGGGGCACCTCGCGCTCGGCCGACAAAGCGGCGGCGATTCGCGCGGTGGCTCGTGCCTCATCCGCGCGACCTTCGGCCATGAGCACCGTGGTCTCCACAGCCGCGCGAGCGTGACGGACGTGCAGCTCGTCGCCCGTCTCGATCCGCGACAGCAGCACGCGTGCCTCAGTGACGCGACCGCTTGCGGCGAGGGCCTCGGCGAGACCGAGCTCAGCCAGGTCGGCGTCGGGTCCGGAGAGCGAGCCTGCCGACTTGGAGCGCACGGCCTCCCATTCGCGCAGGGCGTCGGCCGGTCGTCCGAGGTTGGTGTGGGAAATGGATGCCGCGATACCGGCGAGGAGAAGGGCGACGACGTCGTGTTCCCGCGCGGCCGCCGTCCTCTCGCCGCTGAGTCGCGCGGAGACCGGACCGCCGTCGGCACCGGCGAGCTGATGGCTCGCAAGCATGACGAGGATCGCGCTGAGCCGATGCGTCGCGCTCACATCTGAGGGTCGCTGGCGCGCGTCGAGAACGCGCAAGACGTCGTCGAAGTGCTCTCGCGCGCGACTCCACCGACCGCGGAACGTCTCCGCCATGCCGGCGCTCAGAAGCGCGCGCAGGTGGGTAGCGCTCCGTTCGGGCGACAGCGCGAGGGCCTTCTCGGCGGAGTGCGCGGCGCGAGACCATTCGAAGTCCGCCCCGGCGCGCGCCGAATCGTCGAGGTGCCGTTCGATCTCGGCATCCGCATCGCCCTTCGTCGCGGCGTACAGCGGCAACGCGAGTCCCCGGTCCGCGACGACGGTTCGGAGGCGCGCGAGACGTCTCCGGCCCTCCTCGTCGAGATCGCCGGGATCGATGTCGTCGATCGCGTCGGCGTCTGTTCCCGTTCCGAGCAGGGCGACGGCGAAGGCGGCCTCCAAGCGCAGCTCGGGGGAGTCGAGCGATCGGAGTCCTCGTGCCGCGTGCGCGGCGGCGTGTGCGGCGTCACCGCGATCGTTCGCTTCGCGCGCGGCATCGAGCGCGATCCGCGCGCGAAGCGCGGGCGATCGCGTCACCTCCGTCACGGCGGCGTCGTCACCGCGGTGCCAGCGTTCGGCGATCGACACGGCCAGGGGGGCGCACCACCATTCGGCCTCGTCATCGAGCATGCGGGATCCGGCTGCCGCAACGAGTGCGTCGATGCGCGCTGTGCCTAGTTGTCGCTCCGCTTCGCGCGCGATCGCCTCATTCGCGGTCAATCGTCGGGCCGGGCTCCGGTCCGAGTGCACCAGTCCTGCGGTGATGAGAGCTTCGAGCCTCGTCGGGGACACGAACCGCGTGGCGACCGAGAACTCGACGTGAGGCAGCCGATTGAGGAATGCGAGGCACTCCTGGTCGCCCTCGGCGAGATCCCCGGTGTGAAGCTTCAGGGCGACGGACAGACGGCTGTGAGGTGGGGTGTCGCGGATGGCGGCGAAGGGGTCCCGACCCGCGGCGACCGCGCCCACCGCTTCGGCGACGAGTTCGCGGAGCAGCGTTCGAGAGCCGTCCGCGCGCCAGAGGATGGCGCCGCAGATCGTGGCATCCAGAGTCGAGGCTCCCGGCAGCACCGCGAGCAGCTGCTCGCTGTCGGTCGGGGTGAGTTCCGAGAGGTCCAGACGCTCGGCGAGCCCGTCGAGCCACAGACTCAGCATGGTCTGACCGACACCAGAGGCATCGAGGTCGACGCGCCGAGCCCGGGCGCGGGGAATGAGGAGCGTCGCGAGCAGGGTGACACGACCGTCCGCCACGCAGCGGGCGAGGAATCGCGCGGAATCGACGTCGAGAGTGTGCACATCGTCCACAAGGACGACGACGCCACCGTCCGGCACACGCCCGCGTCTCAGTTCGACGATGCGCGGGTCGCCGACGGCGTCGAGCGCGCCGAAGGGCACGTCCGAGAGCACGGTCGAGGGGCGGACGACGGCGGCGGCGACTCCGTGTGCGGCGAGGTCGCCGGCGACCGCGCGCAAGAGGTGGCTGCGGCCGCTTCCGCGCGCACCGGCCACGATGACCGACGTCCCCGCGAGCAGAGATCCGGCCAGTGCCGTCGCGTCGCGGTCAGCCCCGATGAGGGGCTCGGACCACGTCCACGATCGGCCTTCCCGCACGACTTCTCCTTCAGGGCGCGTCCGCGCACACACGGACGGACGCGAGGCGACCCGCGTCGAGCCCACGCTATCGAGGCACCGTTTTCCCGTCCGTCCCGCGAACGCAGAGTTGCGCCCGATTCGCGAGGCGGGCCGTCACGGCTGTGGGGGAGTCGCGGCGTTTAGACTTGCTCCCATCATGACCACCCCCGTTTCGACCCCGACGCTGATCGCGCCGTCCCCCGCCGCGCAGGGCAGCGACGGACCGCGCACGTACGAAGTCCGCACCTTCGGCTGCCAGATGAACGTGCACGACTCCGAGCGCCTCTCCGGCTCGCTCGAGAGCGCCGGCTACGTCAGGGCCGAAGCCGGATCAGAAGGCGACGTGGTCGTCATCAACACCTGCGCCGTCCGTGACAATGCGGCGGGCAAGTTGTACGGCACGCTGGGCCACTTGAAGTCGCGCAAGGACGCCCACGCGGGCATGCAGATCGCCGTCGGCGGGTGCCTCGCCCAGATGGACAAGGACGCCGTGCAGCAGAAGGCCCCCTGGGTCGACGTCGTGTTCGGCACCCACAACATGGGGTCGCTCCCCGGCATGCTCGAGCGTGCACGCCACAACGGCGAAGCCGAGCTCGAGATCCTCGAGTCCCTCGAGATCTTCCCCTCCACCCTGCCCACCAAGCGCGACTCCGTCCACAGCGGCTGGGTCTCGATCTCGGTCGGATGCAACAACACGTGCACGTTCTGCATCGTGCCGAGCCTGCGCGGCAAAGAGAAGGACCGCCGCCCCGGTGACATCCTGAACGAGATCCGCCTGCTCGTCGATGACGGTGCGATCGAGGTCACACTGCTCGGCCAGAACGTGAACTCCTACGGCGTGGAGTTCGGTGACCGCCTCGCGTTCGGCAAGCTCCTGCGTGCCGCGGGCGAGATCGAGGGGCTCGAGCGCATCCGCTTCACGAGCCCTCACCCGGCTGCCTTCACCGACGACGTCATCGCCGCGATGGCCGAGACCCCGGCGGTCATGCCGCAGCTGCACATGCCCCTGCAGTCCGGTTCCGACCGCATTCTCAAGGCCATGAGGCGCTCGTACCGCAGCGAGAAGTTCCTCGGCATCCTGGACCGCGTGCGGGAGCGCATCCCGCACGCCGCGATCACCACGGACATCATCGTGGGTTTCCCCGGCGAGACCGAAGAAGACTTCCAAGAGACCCTGCGGGTCGTCGAGGCGGCGCGCTTCTCCAGTGCGTTCACCTTCCAGTACTCGATCCGCGAGGGCACACCGGCGGCGACCATGGCCGACCAGGTGCCGAAGGCCGTCGTGCAGGAGCGCTACGAGCGTCTCATCGCCCTGCAGGATCGCATCAGCGCCGAAGAGAACCAGAAGCAGCTCGGCCGCACCCTCGAGGTGCTCGTCTCCACGGGCGAGGGGAAGAAAGACGCCGAGACGCACCGCCTGACCGGCCGCGCCGAAGACAATCGGCTCGTGCACTTCGAGCTGCCCGCGGGCTCGCCCGTTCCTCGTCCCGGCGACGTCGTGTCGGTCACGGTGACGCACGCCGCGCCCTTCCATCTCCTCGCCGACGCACCCGACGGCGCCCCGCTGAGGATCCGTCGCACGCGTGCCGGCGACGCGTGGGATCGTTCGCAGGCCGAGTCGTGCGGGGTGCCGACGCCCGCGGGCGAAAGCGGAGCCCCGCGCGCGGTGTCGCTGGGCCTTCCCACCCTTCGCGTCGGCGTGTGACCGCCCCGGCCCTGTGGGCCGTCGTCGGTGCCACCGGGACCGGCAAGACGGGGCTCTCTCTCGATCTCGCGGAGGCTCTCGCGGCCCGTGGCCGTCCGGCCGAGATCGTCAACGCCGACGCGATGCAGCTGTATCGCGGCATGGACATCGGTACCGCCAAGCTTCCCCAGGCGGAGCGCCGTGGCATCCCGCATCATCTCTTCGACGCGCTCGCGGTGACCGACGAGGCCGCGGTGGCGTGGTACCAGGATGCCGCGCGCGCGGCGATCCGCGAGATTCACACCTGTGGTGCCGACGCGATTCTCGTGGGGGGATCGGGCCTGTACGTCTCGGGGGTGCTGTGGGACTTCCGCTTCCCCCCGCGCGACGAGGCCCTCCGCGCCGCGCTCGAGGACGAGCTGGAACGTCACGGTTCCGGAGTCCTCTATGCGCGCTTGCGCGAAGCGGATCCGGTCGCCGCCGAGCGCATCGATCCCCGCAACGGACGCCGTGTCGTGCGTGCACTCGAGGTGCTCGCTCAGGGCGGTGAGACGCACGGCGGTGCTCTTCCGGAGGCGCCGGAGTTCTGGCATCCGGAGACCCGCATCGTCGCCACCTCGATCGTCCGCGAGGAGCTCGTGGCGCTCCTCGATGCGCGCGTCGAGGGGATGTGGGCCGCGGGTCTCGTCGATGAGGTCGAGGCGCTGCGAGCGGAAGGCCTCGAGCGAGGAGTGACCGCCGGGCGCGCGATCGGTTACGCCCAGGCCCTCGCTCAGCTGCGCGGTGATCTCACCCGCGACGAGGCGATCGCCGAGACGCAGGCGCTCACCCGCCGCTATGCCCGTCGCCAGGTGTCGTGGTTCCGCCGTTACGACGGCGCGTGGTGGGTCGACGCCCGAACCGTGGATGCCACGGCCCTGGCCGCCGACCGAGAGGAACGATCGTGACCGTCGAGATCCGCGCGTTCGACATCGCCGACGAGGACGCCGTCGTCGCGCTGTGGGAGGAAGCCGGTCTGACCCGGCCCTGGAACGATCCGCACGCTGACATCCGGCGCAAGCTCACCGTCCAGCCCGAGCTCTTCCTCGTCGCGGTCGACGGGGATGCGGTCGTGGGGAGCGTCATGGCCGGGTACGACGGGCATCGCGGGTGGCTGTACTACCTCGCCACGGCCGGTACGCACCGGGGTCAGCGCCTCGGGGCGGCGCTGGTCGCCGAGGCGGAGCGTCTGCTTGAGGCGATGGGGTGCCCGAAGGTGCAGCTCATGGTGCGGCCCGACAACAGCGGCGCCCGGGGGTTCTACCACGCCCTGGGATACGAGCCCTTCGACACCTGGGCCACGGGCAAGCGGCTCATCGTCGACGGTCCGGGCGGTCCGCCCGCGCCGACGGCGTGACTCTGCCGCGTCCCAGAAAGCCGCGTCCCAGAGAGCCGCGTCCCTAGACTGGAGTCATGTCGACCATCGCGTTCACCAAGGGCCACGGCACGGGCAACGACTTCGTGATCATCTCCGACCCCGACGGCGAACTCGAGCTGCGCGACGAGCAGGTCGCGGTGCTGTGCGACCGCCACTTCGGCATCGGAGCCGATGGCCTGCTGCGCGTCGTCCGCGCGGCCGCGATCGACGAGGGCGCGGAGGCGGTGGCATCCGGTGTCGAGTGGTTCATGGACTACCGCAACGCCGACGGGTCCAAGGCCGAGATGTGCGGCAACGGCACGCGGGTCTTCGCCCGGTACCTGAGCGACACGGGGCTCGCGACCCTCGACGGGGGATTGCGCATCGGCACGCGCGCGGGCGTGAAGACCCTCACGCGCAGCGAACGCGGTTACGAGGTCGATCTCGGCGCTTTCGCGATCGAGGCCGACGACACCCTCGTCCGTGCGAAGGGACTTCCCGTCGCGCGTCCCGGTGTGGGCATCGACGTCGGCAACCCGCACGTGGTGGTGGCGGTGGCATCGGATGCCGAGCTCGAGGCGTTGGACCTCACCTACCAACCCGTGCTCGACCCGGCCCCGCGCCACGGAGCGAACGTCGAGTTCGTCGTCCCCGCCGATCCGCTCGTCCAGGAGGGCGTCGGAGCGATCCGTCTTCGCGTGTTCGAGCGGGGCGTCGGCGAGACGCTGAGCTGCGGCACCGGGGTCGCCGCGGCCGCGCTCGCCGTGCGGCACTGGGCAGGCTCGGCCGCGCCCGACGTCTGGACGGTCGACACTCCGGGTGGCACCCTGGGCGTCCGGGTGGCCGGGGGGCACGTGTTCCTCTCGGGTCCCGCGTCACTGGTCTTCACGGGTGAGGTCGCGCTGGCCTGAGCGCAGCGCGCGGGCGTTCCGCGCTCGCGGAGACCGCGTGGCGGCACCGCGTTGCGAGACCGCGTCGCGAGACCGCGTCGCGACACCGGGCGAGGTCTCGGGTCGCGGCCGATCGCCGCGGCATCCGGCCGCGCCGACAGACGCCGCGTCAGGCGATGACGTCGATCGGCTCGCTCGGCGGCGAGCCGTGGCGGCGCACGCGCAGCACGCGGAAGCCGCGTCCGGTCGCCGCACGCTGAACGCTGTAGCCCGGCGCGAAGGTCGCGGCGAGCCACCGCTGCAGCGAGTCCGAACCCAGGTTGCGCTGCACGACGAACCACCCGTCCGACCGCTCGGACAGGCGCGGAATCCAGTGTTCGAGCATGTTGTGCAGCTCGCTCTTGCCCACGCGGATCGGCGGATTCGAGCGGATGGTGCGGAACGAGACGTCCTCGGGAACATCCTCGGGACGCACGGCGTTGATGTTCGTGAGGCCGAGTGACTCGGCATTGCGCCTCACGAGATCGAGAGCACGCTCGTTGACGTCGACCGCCCACACGGTCGCGTGCGGTGACGCGAGCGCGAGCGACAGCGAGATCGGACCCCACCCGCACCCCAGGTCGAGGAAGTGCCCACCGGCGGGAGGGGGTGGCGTGTTGGCGAGGAGCACCGAGGTCCCGGCATCCACATGGTCGGGACTGAAGACTCCGCCTGCCGTGACGACCTCGAGGTCACGACCGGCAAGCGTCACACGGATGCGGCGGAGCTGTTCGGGACTCGATGGCGACGCGCTGAAATAGTGCTCGCTGCCCATTCCGACAGAGTAACGGACCCGGCTCTCCGACGCCGGGGACGACTAAAGTGCGAGAACGAGCGGGAGAGCCCGCCCACGAAAGGAACACATGACCGAACAGACCACACCCCCGAGCACGGACGCGGCCCCGGTGGACCCGGTGGACCGCGTGCTGTCGCGCGCCGAAGCGCACCGCGGGGTCCGGGTCTTCGGTGCAGCACAGGCCCTGCAGGACGCCGCAACGGCGTACGGGGGCAACACCGACGGCGATCAATGGGATCGCGAGGAGCGCGCCGCGCTGCGTCGTGTTCCCGGCCTGTCGACCGAGCTCGAAGACGTCACCGAGGTCGAGTACCGCCAACTGCGGCTCGAGAACGTGGTGCTCGTCGGCGTCCACCCGCAGGGGTATCAGGCGGATGCCGAGAACTCCCTCCGCGAACTGGCCGCGCTCGCCGAGACGGCCGGCGCGGTCGTGCTCGACGGTGTGCTCCAGCGCCGACCGCATCCCGATCCGGCGACGTACGTCGGTCGAGGAAAAGCCGAGGAGCTGCGCGACATCGTCGCCGCCGTGGGCGCCGACACCGTCATCGCCGACACCGAACTGGCGCCCAGTCAGCGCCGCGCGCTCGAAGACGTGGTGAAGGTCAAGGTCATCGACCGCACGACGGTCATCCTCGACATCTTCAGCCAGCACGCGAAGAGCCGAGAGGGTAAGGCCCAGGTCGAGCTCGCTCAGCTCGAGTACCTGCTTCCGCGCCTGCGCGGGTGGGGTGAGTCGATGTCTCGGCAGGCCGGTGGACAGGTCGGCGCCGGCGGCGCGGGCATGGGATCGCGCGGTCCGGGTGAGACGAAGATCGAGCTCGATCGCCGTCGCATCCGCACCAAGATGGCGCTGCTGCGCAAGCAGCTGCGCGACTTCGCTCCCGCGCGGGCGGCCAAGCGTGCCGAGCGCAAGCGCCACACGATCCCGTCCGTCGCCATCGCCGGGTACACCAACGCCGGCAAGTCGAGCCTGCTCAACCGCCTCACGAGCGCCGGTGTGCTCGTCGAGAACGCGCTGTTCGCCACCCTGGATGCCACGGTCCGCCGCTCCGAGACGACCGACGGTCGCGTGTACACGCTGACCGACACGGTCGGTTTCGTGCGCAACCTGCCGCACCAGCTCGTCGAGGCCTTCCGCTCGACGCTGGAAGAGGTGGGCGACGCCGACGTGATCCTGCACGTCGTGGACGCCTCGCACCCCGACCCGGCCGCGCAGCTCGCGACGGTTCGTGACGTGATGGGCGACGTCGAGGCCGACTTCGGCCACGAGATCGTCGTGTTCAACAAGGCCGACCTCGTCAGCGACGATGATCGCCTCGTGCTGCGCGGGCTCGCCCCGAGAGCGCACTTCGTCTCGTCGCGCACGGGAGAGGGCATCGATGAGCTTCGCGCCGCGATCGAGGAGGCCCTCCCGCTTCCCGCCGTCGAGGTGCAGGCCGTCGTTCCGTACGACCGCGGCGACCTCGTGTCGGCGGTGCACGAGAGCGGCTTGATCGTGGCGCAGGAGCACCGCGAGACCGGAACCTTCCTGCACGCGCACGTGGGTGCGCGACTGGCGGCCGAACTCGAGCCGTACGCGGCCTGACCCCGGGATCCCCGTGCTTCGGCGCGGGGGTCCCGGCCCTCACGGGGCCTCTCGACGGTGGAGCATCGGGGCCGCGCGCGCCCGCGGGACGTGCCACGCTTCGAAGGTGTCATCACCCGACCCGCTGCTCTTCGCGGTCGAGTCCCGCGCCCGTCGGGACGGCTGAGCCTTCCGGCACGTCGAGGTGCGATGCCCGGCGGGGATGCCGGCGAGCCCCGGTGGTCTCAGCCGAGATCGAGTGCGGGGACCCCCGGTGTCTCGAAACCGAACACGGCGCCCAGGAACCCGAGTTCGCGCTCGAGCGAGTCGATCACGGTCTCCGCGCGGCGGAAACCGTGTCCCTCGCCCTCGTAGAGCACGTACGCGTACGGCACGCTGTGGGCCGCCAGGGCGTCTCGGATCGCCTCGGCCTGCGAGGGAGGGACGACCCGGTCTTCTGAGCCCTGCAGGATGAGCAAGGGAACACGGAACCGCTCGGGATGGGTGAGCGGGGATCGTTCGATGTAGACGTTCTCGGCGTCGGGGAGAGCGCCGATGAGCCCGTCGAGGTAGCGCGCCTCGAAATCGTGGGTGTCTTCCGCCAGCGCGCGTGCGTCACCCACGCCGTAGCGGGAGATGCCGGCCGAGAACACGTCGGTGTTCGTCACCGCGGCGAGCACGGTCCAGCCCCCGGCCGAGCCGCCGGCGATGGCGAGGCGATCAGGGTCGGCGAGTCCCGCGTCGGCGAGAGCGGACGCTGCGGCCGCGACATCATCGACGTCGACGACACCCCACTGCCCCTTCAGACGATCCCGATAGGCGCGGCCGTAACCGGTGGAACCTCCGTAGTTCACGTCGAGGACGCCGATCCCGCGGCTTGTGAAGAACGCCGTCTTCGCCGAGGGAGCCGGTCCGACGTGCGAGGTGGGACCCCCGTGCACGAGAACGACGTACGGCGGGCGCTCGTCGTCCGGGGCAGTGACCTCGGGATTGGTCGGCGCGTAGGCGAAGGCGTGCACGGTACCGTGCGGCCCCTCGGTTTCGAGGGCGCGGGCCGTCGGCATCCATTTGTCTCCCCATGAGCCCGCTCCGCCCGTGACGAGATCGACGCTGCCGGCGGCGAGGTCGACGAGCCAGAGACCCGAGCGGCCGCCCGCGTCGGACCCCGACACCAGCACCCGCGTACCGCGTGCGTCGTCGACCGCGGCGCCCGACACGGCGGGGACCTCCAGCGGACGGACCCCGGACGGGGCGATCTCGACGACCTCGTCGCCGCCGTCGGTCCGCACGGCGACGATGCGGCCGTCGTCGGTGGCGCCGAACCACCGTGTCCCGAGCACCCAGAGCCCACCGCCGGTGTCGGCGTCGGCGGGGGCGACCGCCTGGGCGTCGCCGTCGAGGGGGTGGCGGAACAGGTTCCACCGACCGTCGGGGTCATCGGCGTAGAGCAGTTCGTCGTCGCCGATCCAGACCGGTTGCAGGAGGAGCGCGGTTCGCGCCCCCGGCGATGTCGCGCACCGTGCCCGTGTCGAGGTCGGCGACGCGGATGATCGTGGCGTCCCACGGCATGTCGGGGTGGTTCCACGCTACCCAGGCGAGGCGTCGTCCGTCGGGCGACAGCGCGGGCTGGGCGAGGAAGTCGCTCCCGGCGGCGAGGACCTCGCCGGCCCCCTCGCCATCGACGGCGATGCGGACGATCGCGCGCGCGGGGACGCGGTCGGAACCGTGGGTCTCGCGCACGGCGAGGAGGACGCCGTGCTCGAACCGGAGGCCGCCGTGACGCACGGCCTCGTCGGCGGGGGTGAGGGGGCGCGCCGTGCCGCCCGGTCGGAGCGCGTACACGCGCTGGTCGGTCTTCTCGACGTAGAACAGCTCGCCGTCGTCGGATGCCGTCCACGCGCCTCCGCCGTACTCGTGCACCGCCGAGCGGGCGTTGGCGGGAGCGGGGAGCACGGTCTCGATGGTTCCGTCGGCGCGGCGCCGTTTCACCGCGACGCGCCCCGCTTCGGCGGGCACGGACTCGCCCCACCACACCTCGTCAGCCACCAGCCGTGCGCCGTCGATACGCGGCGAGGACTGCGCCACCGACTCGGGCGTGATCGGTGACGGCCAGGAACCGTAGGGGAGGGTGTCTGCCATGCATCCACTCTAAGGAGGGGCGCCGACACCCGTCTCGCCCGTCCTCACTGCGAGACGGTGCGCTTCTGCAGGCCCAGACTTCCCACCCAGTCGCGGATGACCTGGCGCTGCGCATCATCGCACGTGTAGCCGTAGCCCACGCTCACTTCCCAGTAGGAGGAGCTGTCGATGGGCACCACGTGGTCCAACGTCCATCCGTCGAGGAAGGTCAGCGCGTAGCAGTCCGCCATCGTCTCCGCATTCCCTCCGAAGGCGGTGAGCGCGGATGCCGTGGCTTCGGGGTTGGTGAACTGCAGCACGTGCGAGTACTCGTGGTACGCGACCCCGGTGCGCATCCAGTCCGTCAGTGTCGAGGTGTTGCGGGTGTCGCTGCTGACGTGGACGACGAAGGGATCCGCGCTCGAGACGCAGGCCATCGCCTCGAGGCCGCACGGGCGGTTGCTCTCGTCGTACGCCATGGTCACCCACCCGTGACCGAGCGAGTCGAGCGCGGCTTCCCACGGGCTCCCCGTCGCGTTCGTCGAGCCCACGGAGCGCGCGGCCTCCACGCGGTTGGCCAGCTTCGTCGTGAACATCTTGACGTCGGTGATGTCACGTTCCATCGTCACGACGCTCTCGCGGTGCGCCCAGGCGCTGTGGGCGAACCCCTCGACCTCGCTCCAGGACACGAGCGACGCGTACGGGAGGCCCACGAGCGGATCGATCGTCGCGTAGAGCTCCTGCATGGCCGCGCCGAACTGCTCCTTGCGATCGAGCTGCGCCCGCTGCTCCTCGAGCTCACGCTGCTGGTCGTTTATCTGCTGCTGTTGGTCCAGGATCTGCTGCTGGGATGCGGCGAGTTGCGCGCTGAGCCAGAAGAACCCCGCACTTGCGGCGACGACGAGCAGTGCGAGGCCCGAACCGAGGATGACGGTGCTCCGGCGGGGCCGCGACCGGGGGGCGGGCGGGTGGTCCTCGCCGGGAGCGCGTGTCTCGGTGGGTGCCGGTGCCGGCTCGGCGGCACCGAGGGCGGTGGGTGCCGGGGCATCACCCTCGGCGGAAGAAGGGTCGCCAGGGGCGGGGTTGGTAGACACGGGGCTCGCTTCCGATTGCGCTTTCGGTCATGGTAACGGCCGGATGCGGCCATCCGTCGTCGCCGCAAGATCGCCGGGCGTCGGCTTCGGATGCGCAGCTGTTCGGCCCGTGCGCCGTGCGACGATGACGCCCACCGCGAGGAGGAGGGCCCCCGCGCCGAAGACCACGCCGGACGACCCGACGAGTGACGTCAACAGTTGGCGGACGATGGCGGCGACGCCCGCGGGATCGAGACCGCCGGCGGCGGCCGTCCTGGCGACGACGGTGGGCGCCACAGCCGCACCGATCAGAAGGACTCCGGAACCGACGACGATCGCCAGTCCGGTGCCGATGATCGCACGTCCCCGTCTCTGTTCGACGAGGGCCCCGCCCGCGAGGAGGACGACCGCCAAGGCGGGTAGCAGCACGCCCGCCGCGGTGGCGAGGGCGTAGCCGGGGCGCAACATGCGCAACGGCGCGCCGTCGCCGACGATGACCACGTGGTCGACCCTGGGGATGAGAGCCGCCACGGGGGAGCCCTGCAGACTCAGTTCGTCGGTGATCGCCGACACCACCCCGCCGACCTGTACCCCGAGGCCGTCCGGAGTCAGCACGATGATGCCGCCGCCGTCCGACGTCGCTCCGAACACGAGAGCGCGGTGGGAGGTGTGCACCACCGCGGGCCAGACGCTCGAGAAGCGGTCCGAGTGGACCACTTCCGTCACGGCGCGCTCCGTGAGCGAACGCGCCGCCGCCGCGGTCGGGCGGCCGAGCAGCTCCAGCGCCCGCGCCGCAGCCGGTGGCGCCGCGGCGTCGGGCACGGACGCGTCCAGGGATGCCGTGATGGCGCTCGTCGCCTCGTCGATCACGAGGCTCTGCACTCGTGGGTCGGCGGCCAGGGGGGTGAGCGTCGCCGCGAAGGCATCCTCGTCGACGAGCTGAAGTCGCGCCCACGCCGCGACGAGGGCCAGAGGCACCGTGAGGACCGCGAAAGCCAGTAGAACGACGGATGCGACGGCACGGATCCTCAGCCGGGTGTTCGGTGTGGCGCTGCCGAGGATCGGCGCGAGGGAGAGGTGTCCGTCAGGCATGGCGTCATTGTGGCGGGTCGGGCCTTGCCGCGGAGGCATCACGGCGCACCGGACTCGCCACCGGGAGGCGCTGACGGAGGCTGTCAGACCGCGCGCAGCACCGCCACGACACGGCCGAGGACGACGGCTTCGTCGCCCAAGATTGGCTCGAACGCGCTGTTGCGGGGGAGGAGCCACGTGTGGCCGTCACGGCGGCGGAAGGTCTTGACCGTCGCCTCGCCGTCGAGCATCGCCGCGACGATCTCGCCGTTCTCGGCGGTCGCCTGCGAGCGCACGACCACCCAGTCGCCGTCGCAGATCGCGGCGTCGATCATCGAGTCCCCCGACACCTTGAGCATGAAGAGCTCCCCCTTGCCCACGAGCTGGCGGGGGAGGGGGAAGATCTCCTCCACCTGCTGGTCGGCCGTGATGGGAACCCCGGCGGCGATGCGTCCGACGAGAGGGACGAGGGCCGCGTCACCGAGCGCCGGCGCGGTGTCGGCCGGGTTCTCGGCGGCGGCACCGGGCAGGTCGATGAGCACCTCCATCGCGCGCGTCTTGCCCGGGTCGCGGCGCAGGTAGCCGCTGAGCTCGAGCTGATTCAGCTGGTGGGTGACGCTCGAGAGCGACTTCAGTCCGACCGCGTCGCCGATCTCGCGCATGCTCGGCGGGTAGCCGTGCCGCGCGATGGAGCGCTGGATCACCTCGAGGATCGCGAGCTGCTTGTCGCTGAGGTTCTTGCGCCGCCGGGTCTGCGGCCGTTCGCGGCCGGCGGCGGTCGTCGCGTCGGTCATCTGAGCTCCCCTCGCGCCGCGCATTCTGCGGCGGAAATTCGAATGTCGGAGGTTGGTGATGAGGTCTCCGTGTCGAAACCGTATCCGGTGGACGACCCGAATGACACGGAGCCTCACGCGTGTCGCGTTCGATTCGTCTGCGATCACAGCCGGTGTTGACACTCGAAAGTATCGAAGATAGATTCGGAATACAGATTCGCACCACCGCCCTCCCGGCCGAGGGTGGGGTGCGAATCTCTCCCCACCAAGGAGCACACCATGAGCAGCATCACCATCACCGCCCCCACCACTCGCCTGCGTCTGACCGCACGTGGTCGCCGTGTCGTGGCGTTCCTCGCCGCGCTTCCCGTGGTGGTCGCTCTCGCCATCGCCGTCGTCGGCGGCGGGTCCGCGCTCGCGTCGAGCGAGAGCGGTGCCCCGAGCGGCTCGTTCGCCGAGATCACCGTGATGAGCGGCGAGACCCTCTGGTCGATCGCCGAAGACGTGGCTCCCGAGGCTGATCCCCGCGATGTCGTGGCGCAGATTTCGCGCCTGAACGCCCTCGATGGCGGAGCGGTCTCGGCGGGCCAGCGCATCGCCATCCCCACCGAGTACCTCGCCGCGCCCTGAGGCGTCGGCTGATCGTCGCGGCGGCCTACCATTGGTGGGGTGACTGTGCGCCTCGACGACCTCCCTCTTCGCGATGATCTCCGCGGGATGACGCCCTACGGCGCTCCGCAAGCGGCTCTGCCCGTGGCCCTCAACGTGAACGAGAACACGCACCCCGTTCCGGCGGAAGTGGCCGACGACATCCTGGATGCCGTCGCCCGGGCGCTGCGTGACGTCAACCGGTATCCCGACCGGGAGTTCACCGGGCTCCGTGAGGCCTTCGCCGGCTACCTCGGTCACGGCTTGACGCCCGAACAGATCTGGGCGGCCAACGGCTCGAACGAGGTGCTTCAACACATCCTGCAAGCCTTCGGCGGGCCCGGACGGACGGCCATGGGCTTCGCGCCGACCTACTCGATGTACCCGATCCTCACGCGCGCGACCGGGGCGCGCTGGATCGCGGGAGAGCGCGCGCACGACTTCACGCTCAGCCCCGAGTCGGCCACGGCCCAGGTGCGGGAGCAGCGTCCCGACATCGTGTTCCTGTGCGCGCCGAACAACCCCACGGGGACGCCGCTTCGACTGGACGTCGTCGAGGCGGTCTACGACGCGACCGACGGGATCGTCATCGTCGATGAGGCGTACCAGGAGTTCGCGCCCCGCGACGAGCCGTCCGCCGTCACTCTGCTGCCCGGCCGTCCTCGACTCGTCATCTCGCGCACGATGAGCAAGGCCTTCGCCTTCGCCGGTGCACGCGTGGGTTACCTCGCCGCCGATCCGGCCTTCGTCGACGCCCTGCGCCTCGTGCGGCTCCCGTACCACCTGAGCGCCCTCACCCAGGCCGCGGCGACGGCGGCGCTCGGCCACGCCGACACCATGCTGTCGATGGTCGACGAGATCGTCGCTCAACGCGACCGGATCTCGGCCACGGTGTCGGCGCTCGGCTACTCGGCGCACGAATCGTGGACCAACTTCGTGCTCTTCGGCGGTGTCGACGACCCCGCCGCCACCTGGAAGGCGTTGTACGACCGCGGCGTCCTCATCCGCGACGTCGGCATCGCGCACCACCTGCGCGTCACGGCGGGCACGGCCGACGAGACCACCGCGTTCCTCGATGCCCTCGCCTCGGTAGGATCGCGGTCATGACCGGCCCCGCCACGCCCCGCACCGCTTCTCTCACACGCGAGACGAGCGAGTCGCACATCGAGCTCGAGCTCGACCTCGACGGACGCGGTGCCAGTGACATCCAGACCACGGTCCCGTTCTTCGATCACATGCTGACGGCGTTCGCCAAGCACTCGCTGACCGACCTCCGCGTGCGCGCCACCGGCGACACGCACATCGACGCACACCACACCGTCGAAGACACCTCGATCGTGCTCGGTCAGGCGATCCGTCAGGCACTCGGCGACAAGTCGGGCATCGCGCGGTACGGCGACGCCCTGGTCCCCCTGGACGAGGCGCTCGCTCAGGCGGTCGTCGACATCAGTGGCCGCCCCTACCTCGTGCACACGGGTGAGCCCGCGGGCTTCGAGCACCACCTGATCGGTGGTCACTTCACGGGCTCGCTGGTTCGGCACTCGTTCGAGGCGATCTCGATCCACGCGGGTCTCACGGTGCACGTGCGCGTCCTCGGGGGGCGTGATCCGCACCACATCGCCGAGGCCGAGTACAAGGCACTCGCGCGCGCGTTCCGCCAGGCGAAGGCGCTCGACCCGCTGGTCGACGGCATCCCGAGCACCAAGGGAGCACTGTGACATCCAGGCCGCTCGTCGCTGTCCTCGACTACGGTTCCGGCAACGTCCACTCCGCTGTCAAAGCCCTGATCGAGGCCGGTGCCGATGCGCGACTGACCTCCGACCGCTCTCTGCTCCTGGATGCCGACGGTTTGCTCGTCCCTGGTGTCGGCGCGTACAGCGCCGTGATGGGCGCGCTGAACGAGAGCCGCGGCGGCGAGATCATCGACCGCCGTCTCGCCGGCGGTCGCCCGGTGCTCGGTATCTGCGTGGGCATGCAGGTCATGTTCGAGCGCGGCATCGAGCGCGGGGCCGACACCGAGGGCCTGGGGGAGTGGCCGGGTACCGTGGCCGAGCTCGAGGCCCCGGTGCTCCCGCACATGGGGTGGAACACCGTGGCATCCGGAGCCGGTTCCCGCCTGTTCGACGGGATCGAGAACGAGCGCTTCTACTTCGTGCACTCCTACGCAGCGCAGGAGTGGTCGCTCGAGGTCACCCCGCCGTTCCCCGAGCCCGTCCTGACCTGGTGCACGTACGGAGCGCCGTTCCTCGCGGCGGTCGAGAACGGGCCGCTGTCGGCGACGCAGTTCCATCCCGAGAAGTCGGGCGAGGCCGGCATCCGGCTCCTCGCCAATTGGATCGACGGGCTGCGCACGACTACTGTGTGACCTCGTGCCCAGGCTCGGCGAGATGCGCCGACGGGCCCGAGGAGCCATGAACGATTTCGCGTCCACGCCCGAACTTGTGCTGCTTCCGGCGGTCGATGTCGCCGACGGCAAGGCCGTCCGCCTCACCCAGGGAGAGGCCGGTACCGAGACCAGCTACGGCGACCCCGTCGACGCCGCGGCGGACTTCGCACGCCAGGGCGCGCAGTGGATCCACCTCGTCGACCTCGACGCGGCTTTCGGTCGAGGCAGCAACGCGAACGTCATGCGCAAGGTCATCAAGCAGGTCAAGGGTGTGCAGGTCGAGCTCTCCGGCGGCATCCGCGACGACCGTTCGCTCGAAGCGGCACTCGAGAGCGGCGCGAGCCGCATCAACCTCGGCACCGCGGCGCTCGAGAACCCCGAGTGGGCAGCCGACGTCATCAACCGCTACGGCGAAGCGATCGCCGTCGGTCTCGACGTCCGCGGGACCACGCTCGCGGCGCGCGGCTGGACCCGCGACGGCGGCGACCTCTGGACCGTCCTCGACCGCCTCGAGGACGCCGGCTGCAGCCGCTACGTGGTCACCGACGTCACAAAGGACGGCACGCTCCGCGGCCCCAACATCGAGCTGCTGCGCGAGATGACGCAGCGCACGCCGAAGCCGATCGTCGCTTCGGGCGGCGTGTCGAGCCTCGACGACATCGCGGCGCTCCGCGAGCTCGTGCCGCTGGGCGTCGAGGGCGCGATCGTCGGCAAGGCGCTCTACGCGGGCCAGTTCACGCTGGCCGAGGCACTGGATGTCGCCGGACACTGACGATCCGCACGGCGCCCACGCGCACGGTGCCCACGCGCACGGCGCCCACGCGGATTCGGCCGGTGTCCCATGGGAGGGGCGCAGCTTCCAGGCCAATCCCCACTCGGGAGACGACGGCTCGGCCGACCCCGCGTTGTTGGCGGCCCTGCTCGCGTTCCGCGCGGGGGAGGGCGACGCACGCGCGGTGGTCGACGCCTACCGCGAAGCGCGCCTGCTGATCCCCCTCGTCGCCGAGAAAGGCGATCACGGCGTCGGGGCGCACGGACTCGAGGTCGACAAGACCCAAGAGCTGTCGATCGTGACGGTGGCGGCTCCCGACGGTCGCAAGGTGCTACCCGTGTTCACGTCCGTCGCGGCTCTTCAGACATGGGATGCCACGGCCCGCCCCGTCCCCGCGGACGGCCGCCGCACGGCCCTGGCCGCGGCGTCCGAGGACACCGAGCTCATCGTGGTCGACCCGGCCTCCGAAACGGAGTTCGTCCTGCGCCGCCCCGCGGTCTGGGCCATCGCGCAGGGCGAGCCGTGGGAGCCGGCGCACACGTCGCCGACGATCTTCACCGGACTGCAGGAGAGCATCTCGGGGGAGCTCGCTGTGCTCGATCTCGCGGTCGAATCGGGCGATCCGACGGGCCGCCTGCGCGGCCCCGAGCTGGTGGTGCATCTGCAGCTGATGTCGGGCCTCGAACAGGAGGAGCTGGATGCCGTGCTGGCGCGCATCGCGCGCCGCTGGTCGGCCGACGATCGCATCGCCGTGCTCGTCGACTCCCTCACGGTCAAGTTGCACCGCAGCTCCGACGCCTGACCCGCATAGCAATCCGACGGTGTGAGGGTCGCCCTCCGCGGTCCCGGTCCCTTCGACAGGCTCAGGGACCTCGGCTCCGGCAGACCACCCCACGGTCCACCGAGCCGCCCCTCTTCCCGCGGATGTCAGGGAGGAGCTGTCCTGCGGTGGCGCAGGGCGAAGGGATGCCATTCCGTACCTCGCGGGTGTCGCGGAGGAGTCGTCCCGCGGCACAGGCGAAGGGGTGCCCCCCCTATACCCCCGCGGGTGTCACGGAGGAACTGTCCTGCGGTGGCGCAGGGCGAAGGGATGCCATTCTCCCGAGGCAATCGGGGTAGGGGCCCTGCTCTTGCCTCGGGAGAATGGCATCCCGGAGTCCGGTACCTCCCCAGAACGAGCGACCTACGTGACGGGACCCGTCCACTTCTCGCCCGGCCCCTTACCGATCGGGTCCTGGATGGTCGACGCCTCACGGAACGCGAGCTGCAGTGACCGAAGGCCGTCGCGGAGCGACCGCGCGTGCATGTCGCTGATCTCGGGGGCGCCGGCGGTGATGAGGCCGGCGAGGGCGTTGATGAGCTTGCGGGCCTCGTCGAGGTCGAGCTGCTGCGTCGGATCGTCGGCCAGGCCGGTCTTCACGGCGGCGGCGCTCATGAGGTGGACGGCGGCGGTCGTGATGACCTCGACGGCGGGCACGTCGGCGATGTCGCGGGTGGCAGAGGACGCCGCGCGCTCCTGCTCCTCCCAGCGGGCGAGACGCTCGTCCTCGGCTCCGTGGCGGTGCGCGGTGTGGTCGTCGGCGGGCTGTTCGGAGGGGATCGTGTCCACGGGAATCTCTCTGCTAGACTATGGCGGGCTTCGGAGTGTCTCACTCCGTACGAAAGAGGATCACATCCCACCCGCGCTTGCCGCTCCAGGCTACCGGGTTCCCGCACTCCGCTCCGTTTTGCACGGGGTCGACTGGGTGCAGAAGCCGGTGCTGACAGCACCGTGCCGGGTGGCGTGTGTACTCCTCTTCGCCCGCGATTCCACCGGATCGCGGCGGCCACCACCCGCACACAAGAGGAGTTCCGCATCAGCGATCCCCGCACCAACGAGCGCATCCGAGTCCCGGAGGTCCGTCTCGTCGGACCCAACGGCGAGCAGGTCGGCATCGTCCGAATCGAAGCTGCGCTGCGCCTGGCCCAGGAAGCGGACCTCGACCTGGTCGAGGTTGCGCCGAGCTCGAAGCCTCCCGTGGTCAAGATCATGGACTACGGCAAGTTCAAGTACGAAGCCGCTCAGAAGGCCAAGGAAACGCGCCGTAACCAGGCGAACACGGTCCTCAAAGAGGTCCGGTTCCGCCTCAAGATCGAGGCTCACGACTACATCACCAAGCTCAAGCGCGCCGAGGGTTTCCTCCAGGCGGGCGACAAGGTGAAGGCGATGATCCTGTTCCGCGGTCGCGAGCAGTCGCGTCCCGAGCAGGGTGTGCGCCTGCTCCGCAAGTTCGCGGAAGATGTCGCCGAGTTCGGCACCGTCGAGTCCAACCCCACGATCGACGGCCGCAACATGGTGATGGTGGTCGCTCCTCACAAGAACAAGTCCGAGGTCAAGACCGAGCAGAACGCGCAGCGCGCGGCGAACCGTGAGGCGGCGCGCAGCGCTGCTCGCGGCGACTCGGCCCCGGAAGAAACGCCCACCTCGGCCCCCGCCGAGTAAAGCTCCCCAGACTCCCGCTTCGCCGGGAACACCAACGAAGGAAGACAGATGCCGAAGCAGAAGACCCACTCGGGCGCCAAGAAGCGCTTCAAGCTGACCGGTAGCGGCAAGCTCATGAAGCAGCAGGCCGGCATGCGCCACAACCTCGAAGGCAAGGCCTCGAAGCGCACCCGCCGCCTGAACCAGGAGCAGGTCCTGGCCGCCGGTGACTCGAAGGTCGCCAAGAAGCTCCTCGGTCTCTGAGCGCCGACGCACGTTAGGAAGAAACAGAAATGGCTAGAGTCAAGCGGGCAGTAAACGCCCACAAGAAGCGTCGCGTCATCCTCGAGCGCGCCTCCGGTTACCGCGGTCAGCGTTCGCGCCTGTACCGCAAGGCCAAGGAGCAGGTCACCCACTCCCTGGTGTACGCGTACCGTGACCGTCGCAAGCGCAAGGGCGACTTCCGTCGTCTGTGGATCCAGCGCATCAACGCTGCGTCCCGCCAGAACGGCCTCACGTACAACCGCTTCATCCAGGGCCTCGGCCTCGCGGGTGTCCAGGTCGACCGTCGTATGCTCGCCGAGCTCGCCGTGAACGAGCCCGCCGTGTTCGCCTCGCTGGTTCAGACCGCGAAGGCGGCGCTGCCCAGCGACGTCAACGCTCCGAAGACCGCGTAAGACGCGTCCTCGCACCGAACGGGCGTCCTCTGCGGAGGGCGCCCGTTCGTCGTTTCCGCGCGGCATCCGGGGGTCTATGCCGCCCACGTCATACACTGAGGACGTGCTTGAGAACCCCCGTTCGCCGCGGGTGCGCGCCGTGGCCAAGCTCAGCAAGCGCGCCGCCCGTCAAGAGACCGGCCTCTTCCTCCTCGAGGGTCCGCAGGCCGCGCGCGAAGCCCTCGCGTGGGCTCCCGAGACCATGCTCGAGCTCTACGCGACCCCGACGGCTCTCGAGAAGCACACCGATGTGCGCGATGCCGCCGAGCGAGCGGGCGTCGACCTGCAGTACACGACCGAGGCGGTCCTGGATGCCATGGCCGACACGGTCACGCCCCAGGGCATCGTCGCGGTGGCCCGGCAGACTCCGACGGCGTTGAAGGACGTGCTCGCGGGCAACCCGCGCCTCATCGCGATCTGCGAGGAGGTGCGCGATCCCGGCAATCTCGGCACGATCATCCGCGCCGCGGACGCCGCCGGTGCCGATGCCGTCGTCCTCACGGGACGCACCGTCGATCCGTACAACCCGAAGGTCGTGCGATCGACCACCGGTTCGCTGTTCCACCTTCCCGTCGCGGTCGACCTCGATCTCGCCGACGTCGTGGCGCGAGCGCACGAGGCCGGGTTGCGCGTGGTCGCCGCCGATGTCGACGGCGACGACTTCCTGGCATCCCGAGACCTCCTGTCGGAGCCGACGGCATGGCTGTTCGGCAACGAGGCGCGGGGACTGGACGACACGGCGCTCGCTCACGCGGACCTGTCGTTGCGCCTGCCGATCTACGGCCGTGCCGAGTCTCTGAACCTCGCGACGGCCGCGAGCGTGTGCCTGTACGAGACCGCCTTCGCTCAGCGCGCGCGGTGACCCCGCGGGACGTTCCCGGCTGTTACAGAACGGTTAAGGCGTGCGCCAGAGGCTGGTCGGACGCACATCATCCTCATAGGGTGAACGCATGGCATCCGTTCCCCCGGCGGGCCCTGAGCCCCTTGTCGTCGTCTCCGATGTGCAGAAGCACTACGGCCAGTTTCAGGCGCTGAAAGACATCAATCTCACTGTCGACCGCGGTGAGGTCGTCGTCGTCATCGGTCCCTCCGGATCGGGTAAGTCGACGCTCTGCCGCACGATCAACCGCCTCGAGACGATCACGAGCGGGTCGATCACCATCGACGGTGCGCGCCTGCCCGAAGAGGGCAAGGCGCTCGCGAAGCTGCGTGCCGATGTCGGCATGGTCTTCCAGTCGTTCAACCTCTTCTCGCACCTGACGATCCTTGAGAACGTCACGCTCGGTCCCATCAAGGTCCGCAAGCTCAAGAAGGCGGATGCCGAGAAAGAGGCGCGGGCACTCCTGGAACGCGTGGGCGTCGGTCACCAGGCCGACAAGCTCCCCGCCCAGCTGTCGGGCGGTCAGCAGCAGCGTGTCGCGATCGCTCGAGCACTGGCGATGAAGCCGAAGGTCATGCTGTTCGACGAGCCGACCTCGGCCCTGGACCCCGAGATGATCAACGAAGTGCTCGACGTCATGGTCGGTCTCGCCAAGGACGGCATGACCATGATCGTCGTGACCCACGAGATGGGCTTCGCGCGAAAGGCCGCGAACCGGGTGGTCTTCATGGCCGACGGGCAGATCGTAGAGCAGGCGGCTCCCGAGCAGTTCTTCACGAACCCGCAGTCCGACCGTGCGAAGGACTTCCTCTCGAAGCTCATCACGCACTGATCGAAAAGGCGACGAACAAGGAGGTTCTCTCGCCCCAACTCGTGTCACCTTTTTCCCCCCGGCCGACCCGAACGCGCCGTCACCGACCCCTTTCCGCACAGCACACGTAACCAAGGAGACATCACATGCCTAGAACTCGTACTCTCACGGGCCTCGGCGTCCTCGCCGCGAGCCTGCTCGCCCTGACGGCTTGCAACAGCGGCACCCCCGGCTCGCCCGATGCCGGATCCGACGGCGGCAGCAGCGACGCCCCGGTCTACGGCGCGGTCGCCACCGACGTCACCATCGAGAACAGCCCGACGTTCGACAAGATCAAGGCGGCCGACAAGGTCGTCATCGGCGTCAAGGAAGACCAGCCCGGCCTCGGCTACCTCGACCCCGTCACGGGCGAGCGCAAGGGCTTCGATGTCGACATCGCGCGGTGGATCGCCGCGTCGCTCGGATACGACCCGGCCGACAGTGCCAAGGTCGAGTACAAGGCGATCGCCTCGGCGAACCGCGAGCAGGCGATCATCAACGGTGACATCGACTACTACGTCGGCACCTACTCGATCACCGACAAGCGCAAGGAGCAGATCGCCTTCGCCGGGCCCTACTTCCTCACGGGCCAGGGCCTGCTCGTCGCCGCCGACAACGACACCATCACCGGCAAGGACTCGCTGACCGCCGACACCACGGTGTGCTCGGTCACCGGCTCGACGCCGATCCAGCGCATCCGCGAAGAGACACCCGCCAAGGTCGTCGAGTTCGACACCTACTCGCAGTGCGTCGAGAAGCTGAAGAACGGCGAGGTCGACGCGGTGACGACCGACGAGGCCATCCTTCTTGGCTACGCCGCTCAGGACCCCGACAACCTCAAGATCGCGGGCGAGCCCTTCAGCGAGGAGCGCTACGGTGTCGGCCTCGCCAAGGGCGACACCGCGTTCCAGGAGTTCGTGAACACCATGTTCACCGACGGCGGCTCCACCTGGGAGGCCATCTTCGAGAAGAACCTCGGCGCCTCGGGCGTCAAGGGCGAGCAGCCGGCGGTCGACCCCGTCAGCTGAGCCCCTCGTGCGGGCGGCGAGTGATCGCCGCCCGCACGCACTCCGCTCGATCGAACGACGAAAACAGAACGGACACCCTTCGGTGAATCAGATCTTCGACTACCCCGACCTGTGGGCGCAGGCGCTGTGGGGGACCGTCGTGCTCTTCCTGGGCGGCGGTCTGATCGCTCTCGTGTTGGGCTTCATCGTCGGGGCGATGCGGGTGTCGCCGATTCCGATCGCCCGCGCCGTGGGTGCGGTCTACGTGAACTGGATCCGCAACACCCCGCTGACGCTCGTGCTGTTCTTCTTCGCCTTCTGTGTCCCGCTGCTGATCGAGGTGCCGCGCGGGAGCTTCCTCGCCCTCGCCGTCTGCGGCCTCGGCATCTACACGGCGACGTACGTCGCCGAGACGATCCGCTCCGGCATCAACACCGTCCCCGTCGGACAGGCCGAAGCCGCCCGCGCCCTCGGCCTCGGTTTCGGCCAGGTCATGTCGCTCGTCGTCCTCCCGCAGGCGACGCGTTCGGTCATCCCGCCGATGATGAGCGTCTTCATCGCCCTGTTGAAGAACACCACCGTCGCGTCCGGCTTCTCGGTGGTCAACCTCGGCAACATCCGCGCCGTGATGAGTGAGAACGGCGAGAACCAGCTCATGACGATCATCCTGGTCATGGCCGTCTTCGTCCTCCTGGTGCTCGTGCTCTCGGCCCTGCAGCGCGCCGCCGAGAAGAAGTGGAAGGTCGCCCGATGAGCTCCTCCGTCCTCTACGACCTTCCGGGCCCCCGCGCCCGGATGCGCAACCGCATCCTCGGTGCGGCCACTCTGCTGCTCGTCGTCGCCGTCATCGGCTTCGTCGTCTGGCGCTTCCTCGACACCGGCCAGTTCTCGGCCACCAAGTGGAACGTCTTCACCTACACGGCGATCTGGGTGCGTTTCGGCGAGGCGACGCTCGCCACCCTCGCGGCCTTCGCGGCTGCCGCGGTCGGCGCCGTCGTGCTCGGGTTCATCCTCGCGATCGGGCGCATGTCCGATCACGCCTGGGTCCGGATGCCGGTCGGCTGGATGGTCGAACTGCTCCGGGCTGTCCCGGTGCTGATCTTCATGCTGCTGCTCTATTACGGTCTGCCCGTCATCGGGCTGAAGGTGTCGCCGTACTGGGCCGTCGTGATCGCGCTCATCGCCTACAACGGCTCGGTGCTCTCCGAGGTCATCCGTGCCGGTGTCGAGTCGCTCCCGCGCGGACAGAGCGAGGCCGGTTACGCCATCGGTCTCCGCAAGGCCGGAGTCATGCGGCTCGTCCTGCTGCCTCAGGCCATTCGCGCCATGCTGCCCGTGATCATCGCGCAGCTGGTCGTCACGCTGAAGGACACTGCGCTCGGCTTCATCATCACCTATCCCGAGCTGCTCTACTTCGCGCGTCAGCTCGGGTCGAACGGCGAGTACGGGTCGCCGCTCATCCCCGCCGCGATGGTGGCCAGTGTCATCTACGTCGCCATGTGCCTCGCGCTGTCGTACGCCGCCCACCGCGTCGAGATCGGTCTGCGCCGCTCGCCCAAGGCGACGCGCGTCGCCGGCGCCGAGCCTCCCGGGCAGACCGGAACCGACACCGAGCTGATCGTCGCGCAGCGCGGCCTCGGCAAGTACGACGCCTCCGGGCTCTGAGCATCGACGGGCGGGGGAGTGTCCCCGCCCGTCGGTAGACTCTCATCTCGTGTCCGACGCACCCGAGATCACCCCCGAGGCCGTCGCCTCCGCCGTCGATGCCGCGCTCGCGGCCATCGCCGCGGCCGCGACCACGGCCGACCTGAAAGCCGCCCGCTCCGCGCACACCGGTGAGCAGTCCGCCCTGGCGCGGCTGAACGCCCAGATGCGCCACGTCGCCCCCGACCAGAAGGCCGCGTTCGGCAAGCTCGTCGGCCAGGCCCGCGGCCAGGTCAACCAGGCGCTCGCCGCCCGTGAGACCGCGCTCGCCGAGGCCGAGACGGCCGCGAAGCTCGAGGCCGAGCGCATCGACGTCACCGCGCTGCCGCAGCGCGCGCGCGTCGGGGCACGGCATCCGATCTCGCTCCTGCAGGAGCAGGTCTCCGACATCTTCGTCGGCATGGGGTGGGAGATCGCCGAGGGGCCCGAGCTCGAGCACGAGTGGTTCAACTTCGACGCGCTGAACGTCGACCCCGATCACCCGGCGCGCACGATGCAGGACACCTTCTACGTCGATCCGGTCGCGCGGCACCTGGTGTTGCGTACCCAGACGTCACCCGTGCAGATGCGTTCGATGCTCGAGCGCGACATTCCGATCTATGTGCTGTCCCCGGGCCGCGTCTACCGCACCGACGAGTTCGACGCGACGCACCTCCCCGTCTTCACGCAGTTCGAGGGGCTCGTCATCGACAAGGGCATCACGATGGCCCACCTCAAGGGCACGCTCGACCACGCCGCGCGCGTGCTGTTCGGCCCCGAGGCGAAGACGCGTTTCCGCGCCAACTTCTTCCCCTTCACCGAGCCGAGCGCCGAGCTCGACCTGTGGCACCCCACCTTCAAGGGCGGGGCGCGCTGGATCGAGTGGGGCGGCTGCGGCATGGTGAACCCCAACGTCCTGCGCGCCGCCGGCATCGATCCCGAGGAGTACTCGGGCTTCGCGTTCGGCATGGGCATCGAGCGCACGCTCATGTTCCGCAGCGACGTGCAAGACATGCGCGACATGGCCGAGGGCGATGTCCGTTTCAGCGAGCAGTTCGGAATGGTGGTCTGATGCGCGTCCCGCTCTCCTGGTTGCGCGAGTACGTCGACGTGCCCGCGGATGCCACGGCCGACGATGTCCTCGCGGCTCTGGTCTCCGTCGGCTTCGAAGAAGAAGACGTTCACCGCTTCGAGCTCGCAGGCCCCATCGTCGTCGGCGAAGTGATCGAGTTCACGCCCGAGCCGCAGTTGAACGGCAAGACCATCCGCTGGTGCCAGGTCGACGTGGGCGACGAGCACGGCGGGGTGCGCGGCATCGTCTGCGGCGCGGGCAACTTCTTCCCCGGCGACAAGGTCGTGGTGACCCTTCCCGGCTCGGTGCTGCCCGGGCCGTTCCCGATCGCCGCACGCAAGACGTACGGCCACGTGTCCGACGGCATGATCGCCTCGGCGAAGGAGCTGGGGCTCGGCAGCGAGCACAGCGGCATCCTGCGTCTGGTCGACCTCGGGATCGACGCGCCGGTGGGGACGGATGCCATCGCCCTGCTGGGTCTGGACGACATCGCCGTCGAGATCAACGTGACGCCCGACCGCGGGTACGCGCTGTCGTTGCGCGGGGTGGCGCGCGAGTACTCGCACGCCACCGGCGCGGACTTCCGCGACCCGGGGACGGGGCACGACGACGCCGTCGCGCGGATTCCCTCGGGCTTCCCGATCGCGGTGGACGACCGCGCGCCGATCCGCGGACGTCAGGGCGCGACCGAGTTCGTCGCCCGCATCGTGCGCGACGTCGACCCGTCGCGTCCGACGCCGCCGTGGATGATCACGCGTCTGTCGCTCGCCGGCATCCGCTCGCTCGGTGTGCTGATCGACATCACCAACTACGTCATGCTCGAGCTCGGCCAGCCGATCCACGGCTACGACCTCGACCGTCTGCAGGGCGGCATCACGGTGCGCCGCGCTGAAGAGGGCGAGAAGCTCGAGACGCTCGACGGGCAGGTGCGCACCCTCAGTGCGGAAGACCTCCTCATCACCGACGAATCGGGACCGATCGGTCTCGCCGGCGTCATGGGCGGCGGCCCGACCGAGATGAGCGACGCGACCCGCAACGTGCTCATCGAGGCCGCGACCTTCGACCAGGTCTCGATCGCCCGCACCGCGCGTCGGCACAAGCTGCCCTCCGAAGCTTCGCGGCGTTTCGAGCGCGGTGTCGACCCGCTCGTTCCCTACGTCGCGGCCGAGCGTGTGGCCTCGCTGATGGTCGAGCTCGCGGGCGGCACGCTCGATACCGAGCTCGGGGGGGCGCTCGGCGCGCCCTACCGCCGTGACCCGATCACCCTCCCCGCGGGCTTCGTGTCGGGCCTGATCGGTGTCGAGTACACCGACGACGAGATCGTGTCGGCGCTGCGGCTCATCGGGTGCACGGTCGACGAGCGCGACGGCGGCTGGTCGGTGACGGCTCCCTCGTGGCGCCACGACCTCTCCGACAAGTGGACGCTGGCCGAAGAGGTGGCGCGCATCGAGGGCTACGACCGCATCCCGTCGGTGCTGCCCACGCCGCCCTCGGGTCGCGGCCTCACGTCCGCGCAGCAGGGGCGTCGCCGCGTGGCGAACGCCCTCGCGGCCGCCGGTTTCGTCGAGACGCCGTCGTTCCCCTTCACGACCGAGGAGCAGAACGCCCTCCACGGCTCGCCCTCGGGAGAGAAGCTGCCGAGCGTCAAGCTCGCGAACCCGCTCGACGGCCTCGCGCCGTTCCTGCGCCGGTCGCTCGTCCCGGCGATGCTGCAGGTCGCGCACCGCAACGTCTCGCGCGGCATCGTCGACCTGGCGCTGTTCGAGATCGGCACGGTGTTCCTCCCGAAACCCGGCGTGCAGTACGGCACTCCGTCTGTCCCGCCGCTCGCGGTGCGTCCGGACGCCGCGACGCTGACGGCTCTGGATGCCTCGATCCCTCCGCAGCGGCGGCACGTCGCCGTCCTGCTGACGGGACACACCGTCGCGAAGCAACCCGGCCAGGCGGCCGTCGCGGCCGACCTCGCCGACGCGGTCGACGCCGTGCGCGTGCTGGCCGGCGCGGCCGGGCTCGACATCGAGCTCGTCCAGGCGCAGCGCGCGGCCCTTCACCCCGGGCGCACCGCGCGTGTGCTGGCCGGCGGTGTCGACATCGGCTACGTCGGAGAGGTCCTGCCCACGGTCTCGGCGGACGCCGACCTGCCGGGGCGCGTGCTGGTCGCCGAGCTGGACCTCGACGCGATGCTCGATCTCGCTCAGTCGCGCGTCGTCGCGGCCTCCCTGTCGGGCTTCCCGGCGGCGACGCAGGACGTGTCGCTCGTGGTCCCCGTCGACGTCGCGGCCGGCGCCGTCCGTGCCGCGCTGCTCGAGGGGGGCGCTCCGCTCCTCGAGGGCACGCGTCTGGTCGACGACTACCGGGGTCCGGGCCTGGCCGAGGGAACGAAGAGCCTGACCTTCGCGCTGCGCTTCCGTGCCGACGATCGCACCCTCACCGCGGCGGAGGCCACCGAGGCCAAGCTCGCGGGGGGTCGCGGTGGCCGCCGAGCGGTTCGGGGCGACGATCCGCGACTGACAGACGTCGAGACCGACGACGGGGCGGGGTGTCCGCGGCGGAGGCCGTGGCATCCCGCCCCTCGCGTACGCGGCCGTCCGTTCGCGCGTCGAGGCGCGCTTATGCTGAACGATGCGCAGGTTCACCTGCGACGTGGGCCTGCCCTCACCGCCGGTATAGGGGGCAGTCGGAAGCAACCAGCGATGAGGGCAGGACTCACAGCATATCCCCCTCTTGTCCCCCAAATGGGGGACAAGAGGGGGATTGCATGCCGTTCTCCCAGCGGAGCCCGCGCGGACCCGCATCCGCACGTGATTTGCCCTGGCCCCGACCGGGCCGATACCCTCGCCAGATGTCGTCGATCGCCGCGTTCAGCTCGGAGCTCTCCGTGAGCACCGCTGCGCTGCGCCGACGTCGGGTCGCACGCCGAGTTTCGGCGACCTCGTAGCCCGCCGGTTGTCGGGCTTGCGGGCGTCGCCGCCCCGGTACGCGCTGAATTTCAGCACCCGCCCCGACTCCTAAGGTAGATACATGACCCTCTCGGTCGCCGTCTCCGGCGCTTCCGGCTATGCGGGCGGCGAGATCCTCCGCCTCCTCGCCGATCATCCCGATGTCGAGATCCGCACCGTCACCGCGCACTCCAGCGCGGGTCAGCCGCTTCTCGCCCACCAGCCCCACCTCCGGTCGCTCGCGCACCTCGAGCTGCAGGTGACGACCCCCGAGATTCTCGCGGGCCATGACGTCGTCTTCCTCGCGCTGCCGCACGGCCAGTCCGCGCAGTACACCGACGCCCTCGCGGACACCCCGCTCGTGATCGACGCGGGGGCCGACCACCGCCTCACCTCGTCGGACGATTGGGCCGCGTTCTACGGCGGCACGCACGCCGAGCCGTGGGCGTACGGCGTGCCGGAGCTGCCCGTCGCGGGCGGCAAGCAGCGCGACAACCTGCGCGGCGTGACGCGTATCGCGGCCCCGGGCTGCAACGCGTCCACCGTGGCGCTCTCGCTCGCGCCGGGCGTCGCCGCGGGTGTCATCGACCCGGGCGACATCGTCTCGGTCCTCGCCGTCGGGCCGAGCGGGGCGGGGAAGGCCGCGAAGACGAACCTCCTCGCCAGCGAGATCCTCGGCACCGCCAATCCCTACGCGGTGGGCGGGACGCACCGGCACATCCCCGAGATCCGGCAGGCGCTCGCCGCGGCCGGAGCGGTGGCCGACGGCATCCGGATCTCGTTCACCCCGGTCCTCGTCCCCATGGCGCGGGGGATCCTCGCGACCTCGTCGGCACCCATTCGGGAAGGGGCGACGGATGCCGAGATCCGCGCCGCGTGGGAGAACGCCTACGCCGATGAGCCCTTCGTCGAGCTCCTTCCGGAGGGCGTCTTCCCGCGGACGGCCGACGTGCTCGGCGCCAACGTCGCCTCGATCGGGCTCGCGATCGATCGGGCGGCGAACCGTGTGATCTCGGTCGCCGCGGTCGACAATCTCGTCAAGGGCACGGCCGGAGCCGCCGTGCAGTCCATGAACATCGCCCTGGGTCTCGCCGAGACCACGGCCCTTCCCCTGAACGGAGTCGCCCCGTGAGCGTGACCGCCCCCGCCGGATTCGAGGCGGCCGGAGTCGCCGTCGGCCTCAAGTCGACGCATGCGCGCGATGTCGCCGTCGTGGTCAACCGTGGCCCTCTCAAGGTGGGCGCCGCGGTCTTCACCTCGAACCGGGCGAAGGCCAACCCGATCCTGTGGTCGGAGCAGGTCGTGAAGGACGGCGTCGTCGAGGCCATCGTGCTCAACTCGGGCGGAGCGAACTGCTTCACCGGGTCGTTCGGCTTCCAGACCACGCACCAGACCGCCGAGCGCGCGGCCGAGCTGCTCGGTGTCGGCGCGGGCGATGTGCTCGTGTGCTCGACCGGCCTCATCGGCACCGGTGACGAGGTCTTCCGCGCGAAGGTTCTCGCGGGCGTCGACCAGGGGATCGCGACGCTCTCGCCCGAGGGCGGCGAGGACGCGTCGCTCGCGATCATGACCACCGACTCGAAGCCCAAGCGGGCCGTGCACGTGGGCGAGGGGTGGTCGATCGGCGCGATGGCGAAGGGCGCGGGGATGCTGGCGCCGGGCCTGGCGACCATGCTCGTCGTGATCACCACCGACGTCGTCCTCGACGCGGCCGAGGCGGACGCGGCGCTCCGCGCCGCGACGCGCGTGAGTTTCGACCGGCTCGACTCGGACGGCTGCATGTCGACGAACGACCAGGTCACTTTGATGGCGAGCGGGGCCAGTGGCATCCGGGTTCCCGCCGAGGAGTTCGCCGAGGCTCTCACCGCGGTATGCGACGATCTCGCGGCACAGCTGCAAGGCGATGCCGAGGGCGCCAGCCATGACATCACCATCCGGGTCGTGAACGCCGCGAGCGAGGACGACGCCGTCGTGGTGGGCCGCTCGATCGCCCGGAACAACCTCTTCAAGGCCGCGGTCTTCGGCAACGACCCGAACTGGGGTCGGGTGCTCGCCGCGATCGGGACGACCGACGCCGCCTTCGACCCGTACGACGTCGACGTCTGGATGAACGGCGTGCGCGTGTGCACCGCCGGCGGTCCGGACCGTCCGCGTGAGGACGTCGACCTGACCCCCCGCGCGACCGACCTCGTCGTCGACCTGCGCGTCGGCGAGGCCGCGGCCACGATCCGCACCAACGACCTCACGCACGATTACGTCCACGAGAACAGCGCCTACTCCTCATGACCCACGTCGACCTCCAAGACACCGATCCCGCCGAAGCCAGCGATCGGGCGGTCACGCTCGTCGAATCGCTGCCGTGGGTGCGCAAGTACCGCGACCAGGTCGTCGTGGTGAAGTACGGCGGAAACGCCATGGTCAGCGACGAGCTGCAGGACGCCTTCGCCGCCGACATCGCGTACCTGCGCTACGTGGGCGTGAAGCCCGTCGTCGTGCACGGCGGCGGTCCGCAGATCTCGTCGATGCTGAATCGCCTCGAGATCCCGAGCGAGTTCCGCGGCGGCTATCGCGTCACCTCGACCGAGGCCATCGGCGTGGTCCGGATGGTGCTCACCGGACAGATCAACCCGCAGCTCGTGGCGAAGGTCAACGCGCACGGACCTCTCGCGACCGGTCTCAGCGGAGAGGACGCCGGCCTGTTCGGCGGTCGTCGCCGCGGCGTGGTCGTGGACGGGGTCGAGCACGACCTGGGCCGCGTCGGCGACGTCGTCACGGTCGACCCGCAGCCCGTGCTCGACCACCTGGCCGCGGGCCGCGTGCCGATCGTCTCGAGCATCGCGCCCGATCTCGACCACCCCGGCAACTCGCTGAACGTGAACGCGGATGCCGCGGCCGCGGCGCTCGCGGTCGCGTTGAACGCGAAGAAGCTCGTCGTCCTCACCGACGTGCCCGGGCTCTACGCCGACTGGCCGAACCGCGACTCGCTCGTGTCGCACCTCACCTCGACGGAGCTGCGCGCGATGGTGCCGAAGCTCGAGTCGGGCATGATCCCGAAGATGCAGGCGTGCCTCGACGCCGTCGACGGGGGAGTGCCCACCGCGGCCATCATCGACGGACGCGTGCCGCACTCGGTGCTCGTCGAACTGTTCACCAGCAAGGGAATCGGAACGGAGGTGGTCGCATGACCACGGCAACCTGGCAGGAAGACGCCGGACGCGACCTCGTCCGGAGCTTCGGCGACCGCATGGCGATGTTCGTGCGCGGCGAGGGCGCCTACTTCTGGGACGCCGACGGGACGAAGTATCTCGACTTCCTCGCCGGTATCGCGGTCAACGCCCTCGGTCACGCGCACCCGGTGTTCGTCGAGGCGATCACCGCGCAGGCGTCGACCCTCGCGCACGTCTCGAACTACTTCGCCACGCCGCCGCAGCTCGCGATGGCCGCGCGCCTGAAGCGGCTCGCCGGCACGGGAGAGTCGGGCCGCGTGTACTTCGGTAACTCCGGGGCCGAGGCCAACGAGGCGGCGTTCAAGCTCGCGCGCCTGCACGGCCGCGGCACCGACCGCACGCGCATCCTGACGCTCAAGGGCGGCTTCCACGGCCGCACCATGGGCTCGCTCGCCCTCACCGGCAAGCCCGCGCTGCAGGCCGACTTCCTGCCGATGGTCCCCGGCGTCGAGCACATCGACGCCACGATCGAGGCCCTCGAGGCCGCGGTCGACGAGCGTGTCGCCGCTCTGCTGGTCGAGCCGATCCAGGGCGAGGCGGGCGTCGTCGAGCTCCCCGAGGGGTACCTGCAGGCCGCGCGCGAGATCACCGCGCGCCACGGCGCTCTGCTGATCATCGACGAGATCCAGACCGGTGCCGGGCGCACCGGCGCCTGGTTCGGGTTCCAGCACGCCGGTATCGTGCCCGACGCGATCACCGTCGCGAAGGGCATCGGCGGCGGTTTCCCGATCGGCGCGCTCATCACGTTCGGTGCGGCCAGCGACCTGTTCTTCCCCGGCACGCACGGCTCGACCTTCGGCGGCAACGCCCTGGGCACCGCGGTCGGGGGAGCGGTGCTGCAGGAGATCGAGGCATCCGGTCTCGTCGAGAACGCCGCCCGCCGCGAGGGGGAGATCCGCGACGGCATCGCCGCGCTCGGCTCGCCGCTCGTCGCGGGCGTCCGCGGCCGGGGCCTGCTGCTCGGCATCGGCCTCACGAGCCCCGTCGCCAAGGCCGTGGTCGCCGCGGCCCAGCAGCACGGGCTCGTCGTGAATGCCGCCAACGACGACACCATCCGCATCGCGCCGCCCCTCACGATCGGGGATGCCGAGATCGCGCAGTTCCTCGAGCTGTTCGCGGCCGCGCTCTCCACCGTCTCCGATGCCCTGATCCTCGAAGGAGCTCCCGCGTGACCCGCCACCTGCTGCGCGACGACGACCTGACCCCGGCCGAACAGGCCGAGATCCTCGACCTCGCGATCGAGCTGAAGAAGGACCGCTGGGCGCAGAAGCCGCTCGCGGGCCCGCAGACCGTCGCGGTGATCTTCGACAAGTCCTCGACCCGCACGCGCGTCTCGTTCGCCGTCGGTATCGCCGATCTCGGCGGGTCGCCGCTGATCATCTCGACCGCGAACAGCCAGCTCGGCGGCAAGGAGACGCCCTCCGACACCGCCCGAGTGCTGGAGCGTCAGGTCGCCGCGATCGTGTGGCGCACCTACGCGCAGGCGGGGCTCGAAGAGATGGCGCGCGGAACGCGCGTCCCGGTCGTCAACGCCCTCAGCGACGACTTCCACCCCTGCCAGCTCCTCGCCGACCTGCTCACGATCCGCGAGCACAAGGGCGAGCTGAAGGGGCTCACGCTGTCGTTCTTCGGCGACGGCCAGAGCAACATGGCCCACTCGTACGTGCTCGCGGGCGTCACCGCGGGCATGCACGTCCGCGTCGCGGCTCCCACGGACTACGCGCCGCGCGCCGACGTGATCGCGGATGCCGAGCGGATCGCCGCCGAGACCGGCGGATCGATCACCCTCAGCGACGACCCCGAGGCCGCGGCATCCGGGGCCGACGTCATCGTCACCGACACGTGGGTGTCGATGGGCAAGGAAGAGGAGAAGCTCGCGCGGATCCGCGATCTGGGCGGATTCAAGGTCACGAGCGAGCTCATGGCCCTCGCCGACGACGAGGCGATCTTCATCCACTGCCTTCCCGCCGACCGCGGCTACGAGGTCGACGCCGAGGTCATCGACGGCCCCCAGAGCGTTGTGTGGGACGAGGCCGAGAACCGGCTCCACGCCCAGAAGGCGCTGTTGGTGTGGCTTCTGCGCCAGAACTGACGTCCCGGCCACGCCGGCTCTGGACCCGTTTCGACGGGCCGGGCCGGCTGGCCGGCGTCGACCTCGCCCGGGGCCTCGCGGTCGTGGGCATGCTGGCCGCGCATCTGCTCGACACCGAGGACTTCGTCGCGGGAGACCCCTCGTCGTGGCTCGACATCGTCAACGGGCGTTCCTCGATCCTGTTCGCGGTCCTCGCGGGCGTGTCGATCTCGCTCGTCACCGGCGGGACGCGACCGGTCCAGGGGTACCGCCGCACCCGCGCCTCGGCGCGACTGGCGATGAGGGGCGCGTTGCTGTGGGTCATCGGCATCCTGCTCGTGATGACGGGCGTGCCGGTTTACGTGATCCTGCCCGCATACGCCCTGCTGTTCGTGCTGTCGCTGCCGTTCCTCGGGATGCGCTCTCGGGCGCTCTTCCTCACCGCGGGAGCGCTGGCGCTCGTCATGCCGTGGATCCAGCCCGTGCTCGACGCCGCGCCGATCTGGTCGGGTCGCGGGGGCGACGAGCTGGCAGCGGCTCTCGGGTGGCACTACCCCTTCCCCGTGTGGATCGCCTTCCTGCTCGCCGGGATGGGCCTCGGACGCCTGGACCTCCGGCTGCTGCCCGAGCAGGCGCTGATCGTGCTCTCGGGCTCCGCGCTCACGCTGGCGGGATACGGGCTCGCCCTCGCGACGGCGCCCCTCGTGGCGGGGAACGCCTATCTCTCGACGGTCCTGACCGCCGAGGACCACTCGGCGGGGCTCGGCGAGGTGATCGGCTCGGGCGGCTTCGCGATCGCGGTGATCGGGCTGTGTCTGTTGCTGTGCCGCACGCCGCTGCGCTGGGTCGCGGTCCCGCTCCGCGCCGTCGGCTCGATGCCGCTGACCGCCTACGTCGTGCAGCTGCTGGTGTGGGCCGTCGTCGCTCTGGCCGTGCTCGGCGACACCTCGGATCTGTGGGGGATCCGCGCGCTCGAGCTCTTCGGTCCGCTGACCCTCGGTCTGATCGTCGGGTGCACCGCGTGGGTGCTGACGGTCGGCCGGGGACCGCTCGAAGCGCTCGTCGACGCGATCGTGCGTCTCGTCGTGGGACGGGATGCCGCGGTGCCGAGCGAGCGCTGAGAGTCGGGCCTCGCTGGGCGGGCTCGGTGCTGTCGGCGGCCCTCGGTAGGCTGGGGGCATGAGCAGCGAGACCGGCCAGGCGACGAACGAGGGAGCCCTGTGGGGCGCCCGTTTCTCGGGCGGACCCTCTCCCGAGCTGGCGGCGCTCAGCCGTTCGACGCACTTCGATTGGGACCTCGCCCTTTACGACATCGCCGGCTCGCACGCGCACGCCGCGGCCCTCGAGGCCGCCGGGTACCTCGACGCGGCCGAGGCCGCGGCCATGCACGCGGGACTCGACGAGCTCGCCGCCCGCGTGAAGGACGGCACGCTGGTCGCCGCCCCCGGCGACGAGGACGTCCACGGTGCTCTCGAGCGCGTGCTCATCGAGACGGTCGGGCCCGCGCTCGGCGGCAAGCTGCGCGCCGGCCGCAGCCGCAACGACCAGATCGCGACGCTCGTTCGTCTCTACCTGCTCGACCACGCGCGCACCCTGACCCGCGAGGTCCTGCGCCTGATCGACGCTCTCGTGGCCCAGGCCGAGGCGAACGCCGGAGCCATCATGCCCGGGCGCACGCACCTCCAGCACGCGCAGCCCGTTCTCCTCGCCCATCACCTGCAGGCCTACGGTTGGGCGTTCACGCGCGGCATCGAACGCCTGCGCGACTGGTCGGTGCGAGCCTCGGTCTCGCCCTACGGCGGGGGAGCGCTCGCCGGTGCGACCCTGGGGCTCGACCCGCAGCTCGTGGCCGACCGACTGGGCCTCGCGCGCCCGGCCGAGAACTCGCTCGACGGCACCGCCTCGCGCGACGTCGTGGCCGAGTTCGCGTTCATCACCGCGATGATCGGCGTCGACCTCTCGCGTCTGGCCGAAGACGTCATCCTCTGGAACACCCGCGAGTTCGGCTTCGTCACGCTCGACGACTCCTACTCCACGGGCTCGAGCATCATGCCGCAGAAGAAGAACCCCGACATCGCCGAGCTCGCGCGCGGCAAGGCCGGCCGTCTGATCGGCAACCTCTCGGGTCTGCTCGCCACGCTGAAGGGTCTGCCGCTGGCGTACAACCGCGACCTGCAGGAAGACAAAGAGCCGGTCTTCGACTCGGTGCGCACGCTCGAGCTCGTGCTGCCGGCGTTCTCGGGCATGATCGCGACCCTCCGCTTCCACACCGACCGCATGGCGGAGCTCGCCCCGCAGGGCTTCTCGCTCGCCACCGACGTGGCCGAGTGGCTCGTCCGTCAGGGCGTGGCGTTCCGCGACGCGCACGAGATCTCGGGCGCGCTGGTGCGCGCGTGCGAGGAGCGCGAGATCGGTCTCGAAGACGCCGACGACGCCCTGTTGGCATCCGTCTCTCCGTCGCTCACGCCCGCGGTGCGCGAGGTGCTGACCATCGAGGGGTCGGTGTCGAGCCGCACCGGTGTCGGTGGGACGGCTCCCGAGCGCGTGCGTGAGCAGCGCGAAGAGCTCGTGTCGCGGGCTCAGTCGGCCGCGCGCACGCTGATCGACTGATCAGCTTTTGGCTTATCAAATCCGAACGATAAGCCATAGCCTTATCAGGTGATCTATCGGACTCCCGTGGTGCCCGTGTGAGGCGTCGAGCGACAGACCTGCCGCGTCTGGAAGTCCTTTGGCGGCAACTCGAGAACGTCAACGCGTTGATTCGGCACGCCGACACGAAGCTGACCACGTTGATCGCTTTCGCGGGGGTGGCGGGGGGTGGGCTGTTCGTTGTGTCGGACAGAGCCGACCCCGCATGGGTTGTCTTCTTCTCGGCCCTTTGCGGGCTCCTGATCGCCGCTTCGGGGGTACTCGCCCTCGCCGCTCTTCTCCCGCGTCGACCCTACCGACCCGGGCGTGCGACGGAACACATCTACTTTCGAGCCATCGCGAAAGAGTACGAGGGTCCGGATGCCTATACGGCTAGTGTTCTGAAAGACGGCGTTGACCTGAGCGTCAACCTTGCTCGCCAGATCCAGATCAATGCCGTTATCGCGGACCGGAAGTTCGCATTGAGCAGTGGGGCGACGTTGTGTCTGATGGCCGCGGGACTCCTCCTCGCCGTCGTGGCGGGGCATCAGATGTTTGGGTGAGGCGATGATGAGGGCGCGGCGGCGTTTCCCTGCGGTCGCGGTCGCGCCCTGGCATCCGGGGTCCGATACCCCCGCTGGTAGCCTGAACGGGTGTCTGCACCGATCGATGCGGCGCCCGTGAGCGCCCTCCAGCCCGCCAATGACCCGACTTTCGACAATGTCTGGGACGAGCTGGTCTATCGCGGACTCATCCACGTGTCGACCGACGAGACCGAGCTGCGCGAGCTCCTCGGCGGCGACCCGATCGTCTTCTACTGCGGCTTCGACCCGACCGCGCCGAGCCTGCACCTGGGCAACCTCGTGCAGCTGCTCACCATGCGTCGCCTGCAGCTCGCCGGACACCGCCCGCTCGGGCTCGTCGGCGGCTCGACCGGTCTGGTCGGCGACCCCCGCCCCACGGCCGAGCGCACGCTCAACACGCGCGAGACGGTGGCCGAGTGGGTGTCGCGCCTGCGAGCCCAGGTCGAGCGCTTCCTGAGCTTCGAGGGCGACAGTGCCGCCCGCATGGTGAACAACCTCGATTGGACGGCGCCCCTGAGCGCGATCGACTTCCTGCGTGAGATCGGTAAGCACTTCCGCGTCGGCACGATGCTGAAGAAAGACGCCGTCAGCGCGCGCCTGAACTCCGAGGCCGGCATCAGCTACACCGAGTTCAGCTACCAGATCCTGCAGGGACTCGACTACCTCGAGCTGTACCGCCAGTACGGCTGCGTGCTGCAGACCGGCGGCAGCGACCAGTGGGGCAACCTCACCAGCGGCACCGACCTGGTCCGCAAGGTCGAGGGCGCGTCGGTCCACGCCATCGGCACCCCCCTCATCACCAACAGCGACGGCACGAAGTTCGGCAAGAGCGAGGGCAACGCCATCTGGCTGGATGCCGACATGTGCAGCCCGTGGGCCATGTACCAGTTCTGGCTCAACACCGACGACCGCGACGTGATCGAGCGCCTCAAGGTGTTCACGTTCCTCACGCGCACCGAGATCGAAGAGTACGCGGGACTCGTCGAGAGCGAGCCGTTCCGCCGCGCCGCGCAGAAGCGCCTCGCACGCGAGGTTGTCACGACCGTGCACGGAGCGGAGGCGACCGAAGCCGTCATCGCCGCGACCGAGGCGCTGTTCGGCCAGGGCGACGTGAAGGCTTTGGATGCCGCCGTGCTCCGCACGGCACTCGAGGAACTGCCGAACGCGACGATCGCCCGCGGAACCACCGTCGTCGAGGCGCTGACTGCCACCGAATTGTCGTCGAGCCTCAGCGACGCGCGCCGCGCGATCGCACAGGGCGGCGTCTCGCTGGACGGCGAGAAGGTGACGAGCGACGACGCCGTGGTGCAGGGGACTCTCCCCGGCGGCGTCTCGGTGCTGCGCCGCGGCAAGAAGACGCTCGCGGGACTCTTCCTCAGCTGACATGCCGTTCACCGTCAGCCACGCAGTCGTCGCCCTTCCCTTCGTGCGGACGCCGCTGGTGTCGGCGGCGATCGCGATCGGCGCGATGACCCCCGACCTTCCGCTGTTCCTGCGCGGAATCGTGCCCCCGTACTCCGTGACGCACGACCTCGCGTGGCTCCCGGTGACGGTCGTCCTGGCGTTCGTGCTGCTTCTCGTGTGGCGGTGCGTCCTGCGCCCCGCGACGCGCGAGCTGCTGCCGCGGCGCATCGCCGAGCGCCTGCCCGACGGATGGGATGCCGGTGCCCCCACGGCCGCGCGCGAGACCGTGCGCGGGGGAGTCAGCGGCATCCTGTGGCTCGTCGTCTCGCTCGCGCTCGGGGTGGTCACGCACATCGCGTGGGACTTCTTCACGCACGAGGGGCGAGCGGGCGATGCCCTGTTCCCCGCGCTCGAGCAGCAGTGGGGGCCGCTCCTGGGCGTGAAGTGGCTGCAGTACGGCTCGGGGGCGTTCGGGCTGGCCGGGCTGGCGGTCTTCGGGTTGTGGTGGCTTTCGCGTCGGTCGGTGCGTCCGGTGAGCCGGGTGCTTCCGGATGCCGTGCGCGCGGTGTGGTGGCTCTCGCTTCCGGTCGCGCTGGTCGGGGCGACACTCGTGGCGCTCGCGGTCGAGGGAGGGTTCGGGGCGGAGTACACCCCGACCCACCTGATCTACGGCGTGCTCGTGAAGGTGGCCGCCGTGTGGGGCGTGGCGACGCTCGCTCTCGCGGTGTTCGTGCAGGTGCGGCGGCGCGTCCGCGCCTGAGGCTGCGCGGGTGGTGCCGGTCCCTTCGACAGGCTCAGGGACCTCGGTCGGGACGCGGCTCGGGGCCTCGGTCGCGACGTGGCTCGGGGCCTCGGTCGGGACGCGGCTCAGTGACCCGAGGGGTGGTGGCTGAGCCTGTCGAAGCCTCCGCGCCGGGCGGTGTCCGCGGGTCACGCGGGGCGGGGCGACGGGCGGCGGCTAGACTCGACGACGTTATGACGAAGGCGGGAGACTCGGTGTCGGCGAGCACGAAGGGCAGCAAGACGGGCGCAGACGAGGTCATCCTCGGACCCACCGGTCGTCCCTACCAGGGGTTTCCCACCCCGCCGGCTCTCGACAGCCATGGTCCCGCGCGCATCATCGCGCTGTGCAACCAGAAGGGCGGCGTCGGCAAGACGACGACGACCATCAACCTCGCCGCCTCGCTCGCCGGCTACGGCCGCCGCGTGCTCGCGATCGACTTCGACCCCCAGGGAGCGCTGTCGGCGGGTCTCGGCATCCAGACCCATGACGTGCCGACGATCTACGACCTGCTGCTCGACACCAAGCGCGACCCGCGCGAGGTCATCGTCGACACGCGTGTCGAGGGCCTCGACGTGCTGCCGGCCAACATCGACCTGTCGGCCGCCGAGGTGCACCTCGTCAACGAGGTCGCGCGCGAGACGATCCTCGCGCGCGTACTGCGCAAGGTCGCGGCCGACTACGACGTCATCCTCATCGACTGCCAGCCCTCGCTGGGCCTGCTCACCGTGAACGCGCTCACCGCCGCACACGGCGTGCTCATCCCGCTCGAGTGCGAGTTCTTCGCCCTGCGCGGTGTCGCGCTGCTGGTCGAGACCATCGACAAGGTGCGCGACCGGCTGAACCCGGCGATCCAGCTCGACGGCGTGCTGGCCACGATGTACGACCCCCGCACGCTGCACTCGCGCGAGGTGCTCGAGCGTGTCGTCGAGGCATTCGGCGACGACGTCCTCGAGACGGTCATCGGTCGCACGGTGAAGTTCCCGGATGCCTCGGTCTCGGGCATGCCGATCACGGAGTTCGCGCCCGAGCACGCCGCCGCCCAGGCCTACCTGCGGTTGGCGCGGGAGCTGGTCGCGCGTGGCGCCGTCGCCTGACGACACCCGCGTCGCGGCGGCATCCGCCCCCGGTGGCTTCGACGAGCTCAGCCACCTCGCTGAGGCAGCGCGAGAGCGCGGGGCCGAGGTTTCTGAGCCCCCGACCGAGGTCCCTGAGCCCCCGACCGAGGTCCCTGAGCCTGTCGAAGGGACCGAAACCGACGCGGCCGGCTTCCGCGTCACCCTCCCCGTCTTCGACGGACCGTTCGACCTGCTCCTCACGCTCATCTCGCGCGCCGAGCTCGACATCACCGAGGTCGCCCTCAGCCGTGTGACCGACGAGTTCATCGCGTACCTCCGCGACCTCGGTCCCGAGCAGGACCTCGATGAGGCATCCGAGTTCCTCGTGGTCGCGGCGACGCTGCTCGACATGAAGATCGTCGGGCTGCTGCCGCAGGGCGAACTCGTTGATGCCGAGTCCGTGGCGCTGCTCGAAGCGCGCGACCTGTTGTTCGCTCGACTCCTCCAGTACCGGGCGTTCAAAGAGGTGTCGACGTGGTTCGCGCGGTGCCTGCAGCGCGAGGATCGCCGGCACACCCGCGACGTGCGGCTCGACGAGAAGTACCGCGCAGCCGTGCCGGAGCTCGTGTGGACGCTCAGCCTCGACGACTTCGCGGCCCTCGCCGTCGTCGCGATGGCGCCCAAGCAGATCCCCACCGTCGGGCTCGACCACCTGCACGCGCCGCTCGTGAGCATCCGCGAGCAGGCCGCGATCGTCGTGACGCTGCTCCGTTCGGCGGGCACCCTGAACTTCCGCGACCTCGTCGCCGGCGTCACCGAGACCGGCGTCGTCGTCGCGCGGTTCCTCTCGATCCTCGAGCTGTACCGCCACGCGGCGCTGTCGTTCGAGCAGCTCGAGCCGCTGGGGGAGCTGACGCTGCGCTGGACCGCCGAGAGGTGGTCGGAAGAGAACCTCGCCGCCCTGGGAGCCGACTATGACCGCTGACCCGCAGGCCCCGATCCCGGCTCCGCGCCCGAGCGATCCGGCATCCGTCGCCCGTCGTCTGGAGGCGATCCTGCTCGTCGTCGACGAGCCGCAGAGCCTCGTGAGCCTTGCCGCCGCGGTGGGCGCGCCCGTGCCGGCCGTGCGACAGGCGGTCGAGGCGCTCGTCGCGGACTACAACGGCGAGATCGGTGGGCCGGTCCGTGGCTTCGAGCTGCGCGAGGTCGGCGGCGGATGGCGGTTGTACGTCCGCGAGGAGTACGACGACGTCGTGGGCGAGTTCGTGAACACCCAGGCGCCCTCGCGGCTGTCGCAGGCGGCGCTCGAGACCCTGGCCGTCATCGCGTACAAGCAGCCCGTGACGCGCGGGCAGGTGGCATCCATCCGTGCCGTCAACGTGGACTCGGTCGTCCGGACGCTGCTCGCCCGCGGGCTCATCACCGAGGTGTTCACCGACCCCGACACGGGGGCGATCCACTATGGGACGACCGACCAGCTGCTGGTCAATCTGGGCATCAACTCGCTCGACGAGCTGCCCCACATCTCGCCGTTGCTCGACGACGGCGCCGACGGATTCGACGGAGAGGTTCTGAAATGACTGACGCTTCGACAGGCTCAGCGACCGGGGGCTCGCGCTCAGCGGGCGGGGGCGAAGAAGGTGTGCGGCTGCAGAAGGTGCTCGCGAATGCGGGTGTGGCCTCGCGGCGCGTCTCGGAAGAGATGATCGTCGCGGGCCGCGTACGGGTCAACGGGCAGGTGGTGACCGAGCTCGGCTCGCGCATCGACCCCGAGGCCGATCTCGTCGACGTCGACGGCACGGCGATCCAGCTCGACGCGTCGAAGCGCTACGTCATCCTGAACAAGCCCACGGGCGTCGTCAGCTCCATGAGCGACGACCGCGGGCGCCCCGACCTGCGGCGCTACACGAAGGACTGGGACGAGCGTCTGTTCAACGTCGGACGACTGGATGCCGACACCTCGGGCCTTCTCGTCCTGACCAACGACGGCGACCTCGCCCACGTGCTCGCACACCCCTCGTTCGGCGTGACGAAGGTCTACATCGCGAAGGTCGAGGGGCAGGTGCTGCCCCAGACGATCCAGCGACTCATCAAGGGCGTCGAGCTCGAGGATGGGCGGATCGCGGCCGACAAGGCGCGGCTGCTCGACGCCTCGCGCGGCGAGAGCCTCGTGGAGCTGACGCTGCACTCGGGCAAGAACCGCATCGTCCGGCGGATGATGGCCGAGGTCGGCCACCCCGTCGTCGAGCTGGTGCGTCGGCAGTTCGGGCCCCTGCACCTGGGAACACTCCCGGTGGGCAAGGCGCGCGAGTTGACTACAGTAGAACGCGGCGCCCTGCTCACGCTGTCCCGTCGGGACGGCGACACTCCCGCGGAGTGAGCCTCCGGGGCGTCTCGCGGTGCGAGGGGCGCCGCCCAGGGCAGGAGACCCGATGAGCGAACCGAACGGAACGTCCGCGCGCGCGGCCGGGCCTTTGGCGACCCGCACGAGCGGCACCGTCCGCGTCGTCGGCTCGGGCCTGCTCGGTGCGAGCATCGGTCACGCGCTCACCGCGCGCGGGGTCGACGTCGTGCTCGTCGACGCCTCTCCCTCGCAGCTGCGCCTCGCGATCGACTACGGCGCCGGCCGCGCCGAGCGCCCCGACGACCGGCCGTCGCTCATCGTGGTCGCCACGCCGCCCGACGTGATCGCCGATGTCGTGCAGCGTGAGCTGGAGGCGTTCCCGGATGCCGTCGTCACCGACGTCGCGAGCGTGAAGCTCGAGCCGCTGCGGACGCTCCGCGAGCGCGGCGTCGACCTGACCCACTACATCGGCTCGCACCCGATGGCGGGGCGCGAGCGCGGGGGAGCGATCTCGGCCCGCGCCGACATCTTCATCGGACGTCCGTGGGTCGTGTGCCGGGATGCCGAGACCTCCGCGCACGACCTGTCGCTCGTCGAGGGGCTCGCGCTCGATCTCGGCGCGACGCTCATCGAGATGACGCCCGAGGAGCACGACGAGTCCGTCGCGCTCATGTCGCACGTGCCCCAGCTGGTCGCGAGCCTGCTCGCCGGTCGTTTCGTCGAGGCGCCCGACGGATCCCTGCGCCTCGCGGGCCAGGGCGTGCGCGACACGACGCGCATCGCGGCATCCGCTCCCGAACTGTGGGTGCAGATCCTCGGCGCGAACGCGGCACCCGTGGTCGAGGTGCTCGACCAGCTCGCCGCCGACCTGTCCGAGGTCGCCGAGGCGCTGCGCGACCCCGACGTGCCCGGTGCGCGGCGCGCGATCGCCGACACCATCCGCCGCGGTAATGAGGGCGTGGAGCGCCTGCCCGGCAAGCACGGCCAGAACCGCCGTTTCGATACCTTCGTCGTCATGGTCGACGACACCTCCGGCCAGCTGGGTCGCCTCTTCGGCGAACTCGGCGACCTCGACGTCAACGTCGAAGACCTACGCCTCGAGCACTCGCCCGGAGCACCGTTCGGTCTGGCGGAGATCAGCGTCGTCCCCGACGCGGTCCGCCGGGCGGTCGACGGGCTCCAGCAGCGCGGTTGGCGGATTGCGAGCACCACCCATGACTGAATCCCTCCTCAAGCCCGCCTTCGGCGCCCCTGTCGAGGGCTCCTCGGCCGGAGCCCCCGTCGTCGTCGCGATCGACGGCCCCGCCGGAAGCGGCAAGTCGAGCGTGTCGAAGGCCGCGGCCGCGCGTCTCGGCTACGGCTTCCTCGACACCGGCGCCGCCTACCGGGCCCTCGCGTGGCACGCGCTCGAGCACGGCGTCGACACCTCCGACGCCACGGCCGTCCTCGAGGTCTTCGGCGACTTCGACTACGCCATCTCGCTCGACACGACCGACCGCTGGGTGCGCGTCGGTTCCGTCGACGTGACCACCGCGATCCGCGAGCCCCGGGTCACCGACGCCGTGAGCGGGGTCGCGCGTGTCGCCCCCGTGCGGCACGCCGTGAACGAGCTGTTCCGTCGGCTCGTGGCATCCGCCGCTCTTCCGGGTGTCGTCGTCGAGGGACGCGACATCACCACCGTCGTCTTCCCCGATGCGCCGGTGCGGATTCTTCTGACCGCCGCACCCGAGGTGCGCGCCGCCCGGCGCAGCGCCGAGCTCACGACACAGGATGCCGCGGCCGTCGCCGCCGCGCTGCACAAGCGCGACGCGGCGGATTCCACGGTCGTCGACTTCCTCACCGCCGCGCCCGGCGTCGAGGTCGTCGATTCGACCCACCTCGATTTCGAACAGACCGTCGATGCCGTGCTGAGCGTCGTCGACTCCACGATGGGAGCCCGCGATGGGCGTTGAAGACGAGTACGAGGGCGGGCCCGACCAGCTCGCCGAGAAGATGGCCGAGTTGGACGAGGTCCTCGCCGAACAGCGGGCCGAGGCACTGCGCGCGGGCCTGGAGGACTTCGACCTCGACGAGGACGATGCGGCACTGCTCGCCGGTCTCGCCTCGGGCGAGGGAGCGATCGAGTTCCTGCCGGCGCTGCCGGTGGTCGCGATCGTCGGCCGCCCGAACGTCGGCAAGTCGGCGCTCGTGAACCGCATCCTCGGGCGCCGCGAAGCCGTCGTCGAAGACACTCCCGGTGTCACCCGCGACCGCGTCACGTACAAGGCCGAGTGGCTCGACCGCCGCTTCTCGCTCGTCGACACCGGCGGGTGGGAGCCCGACGCGAAGGGCATCGACCGTTCGGTCGCCGCGCAGGCCGAGGTCGCGATCGACCTCGCCGACGTCGTGCTCTTCGTCGTGGATGCCACAGTGGGGGCGACCTCGACCGACGAGCACGTCGTGAAGCTGCTGCGCAAGAGCAAGAAGCCCGTCTTCCTCATCGCCAACAAGGTCGACGACGCCCGCCAGGAGCCCGAGGCCACGGCCCTGTGGAACCTCGGTCTCGGTGAGCCGCACCCCGTTTCGGCGATCCACGGTCGCGGTGTCGCCGACCTGCTCGACGAGCTCATGAAGGTGCTTCCCGACGTCTCGGCCGTCGCGAAGTACGAGATCGGCGGGCCGCGCCGCGTCGCGATCCTCGGTCGCCCGAACGTCGGCAAGTCGTCGCTGCTGAACAAGGCCGCGGGTGAGGAGCGCGTCGTCGTGAACGAGCTCGCGGGCACCACACGTGACCCGGTGGACGAGGTCGTCGAGCTCGGCGGCAAGCTCTGGACGCTCGTCGACACCGCCGGCATCCGTCGCCGCGTGCACCTGTCGCAGGGCGCCGACTTCTACGCGTCGCTTCGCACCTCGACGGCGCTGGAGAAGTCCGAGGTGGCCGTCGTCGTGCTCGACGTCTCGCAGCCGATCAGCGTGCAGGACCTCAACATCATCGACCTCGTGCTCGAGTCGGGTCGTGCGCTCGTGCTGGCGTTCAACAAGTGGGACCGACTCAACGACGACGACATGGAGAACCAGGACCGTCGCCGCTACCTCGAGCGCGAGATCGAGCAGGACCTGGCGCACGTCGCGTGGGCTCCGCGCGTGAACATCTCGGCCCGCACCGGCCGTCACCTCGACAAGCTCGTGCCCGCGCTCGAGACGGCGCTGGAGTCGTGGGACACCCGCATCCCCACCGGCAAGTTCAACGCGTTCCTGTCGGAGCTCGTCGCCGAGCACCCGCACCCGCTCCGCGGCGGCAAGCAGCCCCGCATCCTGTTCGGCACGCAGGCGGCGACGCGTCCGCCGACATTCGTGCTGTTCACGACCGGGTTCCTCGACCCGGGCTACCGCCGGTTCATCCAGCGGCGCCTGCGCGAAATCTACGGTTTCGAGGGCACGCCGATCGTGCTGAACATGCGCATCCGCGAGAAGCGCCAGCGCTGATTCGCCTCGAGAGCGCCCCGGTTGCCGTTGCGGTGGCCGGGGCGTTCTGTCATTGTTCGCGAAACAAACACGCGATCTCTCACAGAAACCTCCCAGGAATGGATACGCTGCATCAGCGGTGGGCTACAGGGTCCGCCCGCGTGCGGCACGTCGGCCGCTGACAAGGGGGATCTCCATGACCAATCTGCAGGCCGAACCGGCACTCGATCAGCCGTACTACGGAGCGCCGTTCGGTGCGGCCGTGCGCCGCATCTTCAAGAAGTACGCGACGTTCACCGGTCGCGCGAGCCGCAGCGAGTACTGGTGGTGGATCCTCGCGAACGGCCTCGTCGTCCTCGTGCTCAACGTGCTCGCGGCCGTGACGGGCGGGGTCACCACGGGCCCGTACGGCGAGGTGCAGCTCGCCGGTGGGATCGGTGTGATCTTCGTCGTGCTGTCGGTGATCTGGGGCCTGGCGACGATCGGTCCCGCACATCGCGGTTCTCGTGCGCCGCCTGCACGACACCAACCGCAGCGGCTTCTGGGCGTTCATCTACTTCGTGCCGCTCGTCGGGCCGATCATCCTGTTCGTCTTCACGCTGCTGGGCTCGAAGCCCGAGGGTGCGCGGTTCGACCGCTGACCTTTGTCTTCGCGTGCCCCGGCCCCGATTGCGGGGGTCGGGGCACGCGGCTGTTCCGGTGCCGTGGGGCCCGTGGTGCGGGGCGGGCCGTTGGGCTGCGGTGGGTTGTCGGGTGTCGGTGGGCGTTGCGGTGGTGGTGCGGGGTGGGCCGTCGGGCGGAGTCGGTGGGGGACACGCCGTTTCCGGTGACGTGGGGTCGGCGTGTCGGCATCCGGATCCGCGTGACGGCTCGGGGGTGGGCGGTTCGGCGGGCCGTCGGGCGGAGCCGGGGGCGTTGCGGTGGTGGTGCGGGGCGGGCCGTCGGGCGGAGTCGGTGGGGGACACGCCGTTCCGGATGCCGTGGGGTCGGCGTGTCGGCATCCGGATCCGCGGGACGGCTCGGGCGCGGGTGGTTCGGCGGGCCGTCGGGCGGAGCCGGGGGCGTTGCGGTGGCGGCGGTTGGTGGGCCGTTAGGCGGAGTCGGTGGGGGACACGCCGTTCCGGATGCCGTGGGGTCGGCGTGTCGGCATCCGGATCCGCGTGACGGCTCGGGGGTGGCTCGGCGCGGGAGTGCGGCGCCATGAGTCGTCCGGCTGACCCGGGCGCGCCGAGGTGTGCCAGGCTGGACGAGATGACGATCGAGCCTCCCGCGCCGGGTGAACCGCGGCGCCCGCACGGTCCCCGCGACCCCGGGGATGCGTGGGTCGTCGCGCCGACGGGGGAGAGGTACTGGGGGCGCTTCGGGGCTGCCGGTCTGCTCGCCCTCGACGCCGAGCGGGGCGTGCTGCTGCAGCACCGCGTGTCGTGGAGTCACTTCGGCGACACCTGGGCTCTCCCCGGCGGGGCGCGCCACGAGAACGAGTCGGCGCGCGACGGAGCGTTGCGCGAGTCGGGCGAAGAGGCCGGCGTCCCCGAGGACGCCGTGCAGGCACGTTTCGAGAGCGTGCTCGATCTCGGTATCTGGACGTACACGACCCTCGTCGCCGACGTCACCGCGCCTTTCGAGCCCGTCATCAGCGATCCCGAGAGCGTGGCGCTCGAGTGGGTGCCGGTCGACGAGGTCGCCTCGCGTCCGCTGCACCCGGGCTTCGCCGCGGCGTGGCCGGCGTTGCGCGCGGCGCTTTCCGTGCGCCCCGCGGTGGTGGTCGATGTCGCGAACGTCGTGGGGTCGGTGCCCGACGGCTGGTGGAAGGACCGCGCCGGCGCGGCCGGGCGACTGCTCACCCGCCTCTCGGCGCTCGCGTCCGAGGGAATGGATGCCGAGTCCCTCGGCCTTTCCGCCACGCGCTGGTTCCCGTTCGTTGCGGCGGTGCTGGAGGGCGAGGCGCGTGCGACGGACGTCGACCACGAACTGGTCGCGGTGTGGCGGGCCAGCGGGTCGGGCGATGACGAGATCGTGCGCGTGACGTCGAAGCTCGTCGGGTCGTGGGACCCGGTGATCGTGGTGACGAGCGACCGCGGATTGGCGGAACGCGTGCAGGCGCTGGGGGCGTCGGTGCGCGGGACGCGGTGGTTGCTGGATCAGCTCGGCTGAAGCGCGACGGAACCGGGGTGGCTGGGCTCGTCGGAGCCGCCTGACGACGTGGGGGTCTCGGTCCCTTCGACGGGCTCAGGGACCTGGGGTGGCTGAGGTGGGGGTTTCGGTCCCGTGCATGGGATCGGGGACCTGGCGAGCTGGCTGAGCTTGTCGAAGCCACCGGTCGCTCCACTGATCAGTCGAGGTCGCGGCCGCGCAGCTTCTCGATGTCGCGGCGATCGCGCTTGGTCGGGCGGCCCGCGCCGCGGTCGCGTACGGGAACGAACGGCATGCTCTCGCGCGGTGGGGGTGGGGGAGTGCGGTCGTCGAGGGCCTCGGTGACGAGGGCGGCCCCGACGCGCTTCGAGATCGTCTTCTTGACGACGAGGATGCGGTCGAACCCTTGGATCCGCACGCGGAGTTCGTCGCCGGGCCGAACCGGCTGCGCGGCCTTCGCGCGTTCGCCGTTGACGCGGACGTGACCGGCGCGGCACGCGGTGGTGGCCGCGGAGCGCGTCTTGTAGACCCGGACCGCCCACAGCCAGGCGTCGACGCGCGCGGTGGGCGTGGCATCCGTCATGTCAGGTCCTTCGTCGGCGAACCTCCATCGTAGGACGGGCGCTCAGTCGTGCAGCGTGAGCGCGACGAGGGCGCGGTCGGGTTTGGGGCGATCGACGACGTCGAAGCCGGCGGCCTCGAAGACCGAGACGGTGCCGCGGAAGAGCTGGTTCGACGACCGCTTCGCGGCGTTCGGATCGAGCGGGTACCCCTCGACGACGCGCGCCCCGCCGTCGCGGGCGGCGGAGACGGCGGCATCCAGGAGCTGGCCGGTGAGACCCCTGCCGCGGTGTTCTGTGCGGACGACGAAGCACGAGACGGCCCACACATCGTCGGCGTCGAGCGGCTCCGTGGTCGAGGCCGTGACGTCGCGGGTTCGGGCGAGGCGCGGTTGGGCGGTGCGGGGTCCTACCCGCACCCAACCAGCGGGTTCGCCGTCGACATATGCGATGAGTCCGGGCGGGCGGCCGTCGCTGAATTCGGCGCGGAAGAGCTCGGTGCGTTCGGCGACGGATGCCTCTTTCCACGGGCCGTTGGGGAGGAGCCACCACTGGCACTGGCATTCCGGGCCGTCGCCGCTGTCGAGAGCGACCTCGGCGTCGTCGAAGCGGTCACCGGTCGCGGGGAGGATCTCGATGCTCATGCGGCGACCGTAGCGAGGGGGTCCGACACCGGCAAGGGATTGCCGGGCGCTCGGCCTCTGGGAGCGGGTCGGCCCCGCGCGCACCGCCCGAGGCGGCTTGTTCCTGCATCGCCGGGCTCTGCCCACACGCCGGGGTGCGGTTGGCTTCACACTTCGCGGGCATGCGCACACGCCCGGGCTGCGGCCGGTTCGCGGCACGGTCGCGGAGCGGCTAATATAGGGGAGTTGCCCGCTCGCGGGCGACGGGATGTGGCGCAGCTTGGTAGCGCACTTGACTGGGGGTCAAGGGGTCGCAGGTTCAAATCCTGTCATCCCGACAGAAATGGGCCGGAATCCTGCGGGATTCCGGCCCATCGTCGTTGTTGGATCGTCGGCGGATACCGGCTCCCAGGACTTCTCCGCTAGCTGGTGAAGTGAGCTGCCGGTGACGCCGATGCGGCTCGCGTGATGGACGGTCTGGACGGTGAGAAGGTCGCCGAGCGGGCTGTGGAGATTGTGATCGGTGACTTCGTCGTGATCGATGAAGACTTGTCTGAAGATAGCCTGGTTGAGTCTTCGTCGGACTTCGTCGCTGGCGTGGCGGTAGCAGTCGGCGACCTCCGTTGACAGTCGTGCTGCAAATCTGCTCGCTCAAGCTTGGGGCGATGCTGCCAGGAATTGGTGAGCAGTGGGCCGGAGGCAAACGTGCGGACGCCGGGGACGAGCGCGTAAGTCGAACGACTTCGACAGGGGAGTTGGGCGTCGCGATGCCTTCGCGCACACGTCCGGCGGAGGGCGTTCGACGCGACGTTTCGCTCATTCTCGTCAGGCCTCACCCTCATGCGATTGCGCTGTGCACGGACTCAGCGCTTCCGAGTCAGGGCCGGTAAGCGACTACTCAGTGTCGGTCCGTCTGCTCCGGCGACGGCCGCCGTTGGAAAAAACTTTGAAGGGGCCGCGCGTGGAACAGGAATATCTAATGTGAGCAGCGACAGCGAGATCCTCAGACGCGCCGAGCGATCTCCCCACGCGTTCGCTGAGGTCTTCGATCGGCATGCGGGCGCGGTGGAGTCGTTCCTGCGGCGACGGCTCGGAGCTGATGCTGCCGAGGATGCGCTGAGCGACACCTTCCTGATCGCCTTTCGGCGGCGGGCGACGTTTGATCATGCGTGGGAGTCGGCGCGCCCGTGGCTGTTGGGGATCGCCGCCCGGGTCGCGGCGAAGCACCGGGTCGCGGAAGCACGTCACTGGCGCGCGGTAGAAGCGGCTGCGGGGCGGGGAGAGATGACCACGGGCGGCGGGATCGAGGAGGCCACCGGACGGTTGGACGCGGCGGCCGCTATCCGTGCTCTCGCGCCCCGGATCGCTGCCTTGTCGCGAAAGGAGCGCGACACGCTGCTCCTGCACGCATGGTCGGGTCTGACGCCCGAGCAGATCGCGCAGGCGCTGAACGTACCCGTGGGCACGGTGTGGTCCCGACTTCATCGCATCCGACACAAACTCGCGGCCTCAGGTGCGTCCGCTGCCCAGCTGAGATGGAAGGGAAGGGACACCGACGATGGAAATGTTCGAGCTGGTGCGTGACATTGAGAACACGCCGGATTCCACAGCGCCGGCGCGCATTGCCCGGTCGCGTACTCGTGTGGTGGCAGGGCTGGATGGGCGTGGGAGACACCGCGTCCACTCCCGCTGGGGGTGGAGTGGTGTCGCCGGATTGGGTGGCCTGGCTGTTGCGGCCGCCGCAGCGGCCATCGTCATCGTCGGCACGGCGGCTCCTATCGTCGTGCAGCCGCCGTCCGCCGCTGCCGAAGTTCTCAACGCTGCCGCCGACGTGGTGATTACCGGTGCTGACCCCACGATCGGACCGGGTCAGTATCTGAGGATCCGCGAAACGTACGAACGAGTGTCCCTGTGGGACGCCGATGCGGCGACGTCAGACCCCGTAGCGGGTTTCACCCGGTCGACACTCCTTGACGCCGAGGGCGCCGTCCGTGCGCGCGGGATCCGGGACCTGTATGTGCCTGCCAACCGTGCCCAGGACTGGATCCTGGATGACCGGGCCAAGAACGAGGTGATCAATGTGTGGGGGGACCCGCGCAGCAGGGATGCCTACGACCAGATGGCGACGGACGCTCCCGGCCGCGACGAGGATCCTGACGGCATCACGATCCTTCCGAGGGGGCTTTACGACAGCACACCCAAGGTGACGCCTTCCCCTAACGAGTCGGGCGACAACACGACTCTGCCCACATCGATGGACGATGAGTTCTACGACCGGTTCCGTCTGTATTACGACGACATGCCCAGAGACCCGGCGCAGCTGCTCGCCTGGTATCGAGATCACCTCACCACCTCTTCGGACGACTGGTACGTGTTCCAGGCCATCGGTCAGGGGCTGGGCACCAACCTCATGCCCAGTGACCTCCGTGCAGCATCTCTCCGCGCTCTCGGCCTGCTCAGCAATGTCGAGGTCGCCGCCACGACCGGAACCATCGCCACTCTCGCACTGCCGACACCGCTCGATAGTGGTGGCGAGTTCGGAGACCTTCTGGTTTCGGAGCTCGACATCGACACGAGCAGCGGCCAGGTCGTCGGAATCCGGGAAACCTACCCTCACCGGTCGACAGCTCTCCTCCCCTCCGGCGTGCCATGGACCTCTTCGCAGATCACGATCACTGTCGTCGACGGTGCCCCTACCCCCTGATGCCCAGATCGATCCGACAGTCGCCATTCGCGAGTAGCCGACGCTGCGTCACCCAAGAGAAAGTAGGAACACAGATGTCCTTTCGACAGAGGCAGAAGCAAGCCCGACCCCGCACGATGATGATTCTGCTGTCGGTGCTCGTCAGCGCGGCGGTGCTCGCCGGGTGCTCGTCAGAGCCGACCGCTTCCGGTCTCACCGACCCGAACGCGGCCTGGCAAGGTGGGGCGACGGAGGCCTCTGCTGCACCGAACTCGTCACAGTCGGGCGTAAAGAACATCGCCGGGTGGGCGCTGCCTCTGGATGAGTTCGTGCCAGAGTTCAGCAACCTCGACAACTACGCGGAGCAACTCCTTCTCGCATCCTGCCTCAGCCAGAAGAACATCGCGTGGCCCGTGCCGTGGCAGGACATCGATGAGCCAACGTCTCCGGTGTTCAATCCGACGGGCCGTCGATTGTTCAATCTCGAGATCGCCAAGAAGTACGGTTTCCGGACGAACCTCGCCCCGTCGAAGAGCGCTCAACTGTGGGAGACGTTCCTCACCTATCAGCCAACGGAGCCGGGGTTCCAGGACGCTTTCGATACGTGCCTTGATGGCATCCGCGCGGAGCATCCCCTCGTCAGCAGTGAGGACACGATGTTCGTCAACGCGCTCATCGCCCAGATTCAGGAACAGGCCTTCCAAGATTCCGCGGTGCAGGAGGCTGCCGGCCGATGGCGGTCGTGTATGGAACCGCAGGGATTGGGGCAGCTTCCAGAGAACCCGAACGAGTTCCCAAGTCTGGAGCTGCAGGGCGAACTCGGCGCGGTGCCCCCGGTGAAGACAGTCGAACCGTCCGCACGTGAACTCGATGTCGCCGTCGCACACGCTACCTGCCTGGATTCGAGCGGGTTCTCCGCCGCGATGTACGAAAAAGAATGGGAGTTGCAGGAGACGGCGATCGAGCGTGAGCGAACGAAGCTCGATGCCATCCGGGACGCAGTCCAAGCCCGTCAGGCCGCAGTGAAAGAGATCATCGCCGCGAACGCACCGAAGGCCTGATACGTGGCGATGAAAGCATCGACCACGAACGTTATCCCTAGAGCGGAAAGCGCAACACGTTCCAAAGGCCCAGGTGTACTTCGGTGGAGACGGACGCTGCTCATCGGAGGTGCGGTCATGGCTGTGGTGGCCTTGGTAGTCGCAACCTGGGTGCTCGCTACCGTCTTCGAGTCTCCCGAGCAACGGGAAGCAAACGCCGCCGCTCCAGCGCCGCAACCAGTATTCGCTGCGGTCACGACAGGCGTCCTTGCCGACACTCGTTCGTACTCCGGGACGATCGCGTATAGCGATGAGGTCGGGTTTACGCTCCCGGCCGGGGCTGAGGCGATGCGCAGTATCGTCACGGGCAGAGCGGTCACCGCCGGCGGCACGGTCGGCTCGGGTGATGTGCTGACAGAAGTGAACACGCGACCGGTCTTCCTCGTCGCTTCGCCGTTCGACTTCTTTCGTGACATCGGCTTCGGTGACGACGGGGCAGACGTCCGCGTGCTCCAGGAGGCTCTCGTCGGTCGCGGCTACCTCGGCAGCGCGGACGGCAAGTACGGTGGCGACACGGCGCGTGCGGTGGCGCACTGGTACCGCGATGCCGGGTACGAGGCTCCGACCAAGCAGCGATCGGAAACCGGCACTGACACCACGAGCGCCGATGCATCCGGGACAAGGGGCTCGTCCGATCCTGTAGCACCATCTCAGTCCTCGGGTTCGGAGACTGCTGGGGGGACATCGAATCCGGCACCGAAACCCGTGCTCGATGCTTTCGTGCCTCTCAGTGAGCTGCTGGCCGTGCCGTCCCTTCCCGCAACGGTCGTCACAGCGCTCGCGGTCGGCACGCACGTCGCGGGGAAGACCACCGACATAACTCTCGGTGCGACCGAGCTCATCGTCCGTGCCGAGGCGCCTACAGCCGATACGACGGGACTCGCTCCCGGCGATCCGGTGACCGTCGTCGCCGGCACCGACAAGGTAGACGGCGTCCTCGCGCGGGTCGAGAATCGTCCGGCCGCCGACGACGGGACGCCGCAACCGAGCGTGCTCGAGGTGTCATTCGAGAAAGACGCATCCGTGTTGGCCTCTCACCGTGGGGAGGCAGTCACGGTCACGGTGCAGGACGCGGTCGTTGCGGGGGAGTCCCTCATCGTGCCCACCGCAGCGGTCGTGGGGCGCGGCGAGAAGCAAGGTGTTGTCGTGAAGCGGCAGGATGACGGGTCTCTCGTTGAGGTGCCCTTGACCGTGGATGGTTCCCTACGGGGGATGACGGCGGTGACTCCGGATGACAAGGCGGCGTTAGTTGAGGGTGATGATGTCCGGGTCGGGTGACGAATCGGTACCGCTTCTGGAGATCCGGCACCTTTCGCGGCGGTACTCGTCCCCGCGGGCGCCGGACGTCGTCGCTCTGGACGATGTGAATCTGCAGATTGAGCAGGGCGAGTTCGTCGCGATCGTGGGACCTTCCGGGGGTGGGAAGTCGACTCTGCTGAACATGCTCGGACTGCTCGACTTCCCCGACGAGGGTGAGTACTTACTCGATGGGGTGCCGGTGCCCCCGCGGGAGGGAACTGAGTCGTCGCGCATCCGCAGCACGGAGTTCGCGTTCATCTTCCAGTCTTTCCATCTGCTTCAGAGCAGACCGGTGCGGGACAGCGTGGAACTCGGGCTGATGTATCGGGGCGTCATAGCGCGCAACGCCCCCGCGACATCCGCACTGGAACGGGTGGGCCTCGCGGACAGAGCGGAAGAGCGAGCATCTCACCTATCCGGTGGGCAGCAGCAGCGAGTGGCTATTGCCCGTGCGATCGCATCGAGTGCTCGGATCATTTTCGCCGACGAGCCGACCGGCAATCTCGACAGCGAGAACGCGCAGACCATCATCTCCGAACTACACGCGCTGAACCGAGCCGGCACGACCGTGATCGTCGTGACCCACTCCGAAGACGTCGCCGCCGCCGCGCACCGGCAGCTGCACATCCAAGATGGACGGCTCGTCTCCGACACTCGGCACAGGCAACTCCCGCACACATCGACCGCGGTGGTCCCCGCACCTACGCAAGCTGTCGCAGACGTGCGTCCCGTCGCCTCAAGTTCGCCCACCTCGTCCTTCACCGTGCTGCTGGACGGTGCACACAAGGACGCGACAGAAGAGGACGAAACCGGACAGAGGCCCGCCCGTCCACGATTGCGGACGCGCGATGTCCTCCGCGATGCGTGGCGGTCGGTGCGGTCACGTCCCGCACAGACAGTCGCGCTCGGCCTGGCCGTGTCGATCGCCGTCGCGCTGACTCTGACGACGCTGGGCATCTCCACCTCCGCGGGCGCGCAGGTCTCCTCGGCCTTCGACGCGCAGCTCAACCGTGAGGTCACCGCGACCTGGGACAACGATCCACACTCGAGCGCCGCTGCCCTCGCCGACGTGCCTGAGCGGACAGAGAAGCTCGCCGGTGTCGATGCGGCCGCTGCCCTCGCGGACTTCGACCCGGTCACCGTCACCGGAGTGTCCGAAGGCCGCGCGATCCAGCCACACACCTACGCCGGAGACATCGAAGCCGCGGCCCGCCTCACGATTCGGCAGCCGGCATGGCGGACCCCAGGTCCCCTCGCGCCGAACGAGGTGTTCATCGGGTCACAGCTCGCCACACTCCTCGAACTCAGCCCGCTCGATAGCGGACCGATCGTCACCATCAACCACCGCGCATTCCAAGTCGCGGGGATCATCGAGCAATCCCCGAGACTGCCGCTCCTGAAAGGCGAGATACTCCTCGCCGACAACGCGCCCGGGCTCGACAGCCCAAAGACGATCAGCGCAGTGCTGCTCACCTCCGCCGGCGCGGCACAGCAGGTCGCCCGACAAACACCCATCGCCATAAACTCCTACGCCCCCGAGACGGTGACCGTCCAAGCGCCCACCGACGCCACCGGACTGCGGGTCACCGTCGAACAGGGCGTACAGGCCACCCTCATTGCTTTCTCGATCCTCGCGATCGTCGTTGCTATCGCCGCGCTCTCCAACGCAATGCTGCTCGCCGTCACAGCCCGCCGCGGCGAGATAGGCATGCGCAAGGCACTGGGAGCCCGCAGCAGTCACGTCGCTTGGCTGCTTGCAGGAGAGTCCGCCTATATCGGCGCGGCGGGCGGAATACTCGGGCTCGCCATCGGCATCCTCGCAATCCTCGTCATCACACTCATCCAGAAGTGGACACCCGTGTTCGATCTCCGCCTTGGCCCCCTCGCTGTCGTTGCCGGCACGCTGATCGGCATCCTCGGCGGAGTCATGGCCGCCGCCCGCGCCGCCAAGATCCGCCCCTCCGACACCCTGCGCCAATGAGCTTGGATACGCTCACCTCCGCGCCACCGGCGAGCCCGCGCCCGAAAGTCGAGTGGATTGCCCCGATCAGCGTCGCCGCGGTCGTGACGGCGGCGTACGTGATGTTCGCGGCGTGGCAGTGGAACCGAATCGTGGTGAAGTCGTGGGACCTCGGTATCTTCACGCAGTTGCTGCAGAGCTACGCGCGGTTCCAGCCGCCGATCGTGAACATCAAAGGCGACGGATTCAATCTCCTTGGTGACCACTTCCATCCGCTGCTGGTCCTGCTCACACCGGTGTTCGCGATCTTTCCGCACGCGTTCACGCTGCTGGTGATCCAGGCTGTCTGCTTCGGAGTCTCCGCGGGAATGCTGACAGCAGTATCGTCCCGCCGACTGGGCACACGTGTCGGCGGAATGCTGCTGGGAGTGGCGTTCGGGTTGAGCTGGGGGCTGCAGTACGCCGCTGAGGCACAGTTTCATGAGATCGCGCTTGCTGTCCCTCTTCTTACCTGCGCGCTGAGCGCCATCTTGGAGCGGCGATGGCAGGCTGCGGCGATGTGGGCGGTGCCGCTGGTCTTTGTGAAGGAGGACCTCGGTCTCACCGTGATGGTGATCGGCCTGCTCGTCGCTCGTCTCTCCCGCAACCGGCGGTACCTGTGGCTGGCCGTGTGGGGGGTGGGATGGTCTGCCATAGCGATGCTTTTCGTCCTGCCGGCGCTCAACCCCAACGGTGCCTGGGCCTACGCCGCGAACGCCAACCCCACCGGGCTCCTGGCCGACGCCGAGAGCTGGTTCGACCCAGCGAAGGGCCACACTCTCACACTCGTGCTCGTCACCACCGCCGGATTCCTCCTACGATCACCGCTCGCCCTCATCCTTCTTCCGACGCTCGCCTGGCGGCTCTTGTCGACCAACCCTGGTTACTGGGGGCCAACCTGGCACTACAGCGCCGTGCTCATGCCCATCGCGTTCGCCGTCGTCATCGACGGCATCCAGCGTGCATCCTCCAGCGAATGGGCTTGGCTGCGCTCCTACGCTCGGCACGGCGCGGCCGTCGCGATCACCGTCTCGATGATGCTGCTCCCGCAGCAACCCCTGGCCGATATGATCACCGCCGACGCGTGGAAACCGGTGGATCGCGCTGATGCCGCGGCCAAAATCCTCAAGAGCATCCCCGACGGGGCAAGCGTCGAGAGCGACATCGGACTCATGAACTACGTCGTCGACGACCACGACGTCTACTGGATCGGCAACCCCAATCCCGCGGCCGACTGCATTCTGATCGATCGCGCTGCCGGCGGCACCCCAAACGAATGGGGCGATGTTCTCAGTGTCGGCCGTCGTCTCCATCCCACGGCTCACTACGCGATCATCGAGCACGTCGAGGACTACCAACTCGCTTGCAAAAGCGCTCTGCACTGATCCGACTTGCGAATAATGCTCCGATTGCGTTATGCAATGTCGGCTTCGGGCACGGTTCTTGCGCGTCAATACCCGGGTGCCAAGCAGGGCGAGGAGGGCCGGGGCAGCGGTGATGGCGAGGAGGATCGCGATGGCGACGCAGATCGCCCCGACGGTCCCCATCATCCCGAGGAACCCGATCCCGGTGACGTTCAGGGCGAGGAGCGCGATCAGGACGGTGGAACCGGCGAAGACCACGGCGTTGCCCGAGGTGCCGTTGGCGAGCCCGATCGACTCGTGAAGCTCTGTCCCCTCGAGGAGCTGGCGGCGGTGACGGTTCAGGATGAACAGGGCGTAGTCGATGCCCACGGCCAAGCCCAGCATGACTCCGAGCACGGGGGTGAGGGAGATCATCTCGACCACGCCGGACATCGCCAACGATGCGGTCACGCCGATCCCGACGCCGACGATCGCGGTCACCAGCGGCAGCGCCGCGGCGATCACGGTGCCGAGCATGATCAGCAAGGTGAGCGCAGCGACCGCCAGGCCGACGATCTCACCGGCCCCGAAGATCTCCGTGCTGCTGGAGTCCAGCTCGGTCGCGAACTCCACCGAGACGCCATCCGGGAGGCCGCCGCTGATGTGGTCGGTGACCGCGGCCTTCGTTTCCGGGGTCACATCGTCTTGCGCGGCATCGAAGACCACCGTTGCCAGCGCGGTCGTGTCGTCCTCAGGCACCGTGCCGGACCTCGCCGACATCTCCAGCAGGCGGGACGAGAGATCCAGGGTCTTTGCTTGTTCGTCCAGGTCGGAGAGCTGCTCGGAGAGATCCGTCTGCTGCGTGTCGAGCTCGGTGCGTTGCGCATCGATCTGCTGCTGTTGGGTATCGAACTGCGCCTGTACTGCATCGGGAAGGTCGCCGGCCTGCTGTGCGCGCTGGAGTTCCGTGTCCAGCGGGGTCTGTGCGGCGTCGAGTTGCTCGGCTGCGGCGTCGAGCTGCTCCTGTGCCGACGACAGCTGATCGCGACCGTCGCTGATCTGTTCCTCCCCGTCCGTGATCTGTTGCTCTTGATCGGAGATCTCACGGGCGGTCTGGAACGGGTCGGTCGTGGTGTCGACGCCCGCAAGGCCGCCGGCACTCTCCAAGAGCTCGCTGATCGTTCGCTTCTGCTCGCTGGAGAACTCGCTGCCGTCCTCGGTATGGAACACCATGCTGCCGGTGCCACCGCTCGCGCTCGGGAAGGATTCCGTGAGCTTGTCCGTCACCCGAGCGGTCTCGGTTCCCGGGATCGGGACGCTGGAAGACAAAGTCCCGCCTGCGATCAGGAATGCACCGACTGCCAGCGCGAGGATGGCCAGCCAAGACAACAGGACGGTCCAGGCGTGGCGGGCCGAGAAACGACCAAGACGATACAGCAGTTCAGCCAAAATTCACTCGTAACTTCATGGTGGATGCGGGCGGGGAGTAGCCCCGGCGCGCGTTGTCGATCACGCGCTCTAAGAGCTCCGCCCAAAGCGCGCGGGCCTCGGCACTCGTCGCCGCGTTAGTGGCGGCGATCCAGTGATAGGCGACCGCAGAGGTTCCGCTCATCAGCGATGCCACGATCAACTCAGCGTCCAGCTGGTCGATAGTGCCGTCACGTTCTGCGAGCTCGCGGGAGAGCTCGGTGGTCGTTCGGGAGAACGCGCCTTGGAAGATCTGCTGCGGCCGAGGATCGATCGCGTCGAATCCGCCGAGCGCCTTCCAGAGGTAAGAGATGATGCCGGGAGCATCGGCTGCCCGCAGAGCCGTCGCGACATTGTCGAAGGCGTGAGCGGGCCCTCCAGCTCCTGCAGGCTGAGCCAGCATGACCTCGCGGAATCGGTCGATGATCGATGACCAGGCCTCAGCACAGGAGGTCGTCACGATGTCGTCGATCGAGGCGAAGTGATTGAACACCGTCCGACGCGACACTCCCGCACGTTGCGCAAGTGCATCCACATCGAACCCGGCGATCCCCGCTTCGCTGATCATCCATCTGGCGGTATCCAGGATCGCGCGTCGTCGTTTGGCTTTCACCACGGATCGGCCGTCGAGGGAATCTGAAGGAGAAGTCACTTGCTTGCACTAAGTGCAATATGCACAAAGTGCAAATTGATCTACTGAGAGCGGGGGAGCGGACGTCCGGATCGTGCGTGACACCGGATCTGCTCGCGCTGAACGATGCGAGCTGCAGGCCCGTGGCCGAGAGCATCGAAAGAATGCCTAGTATCCGCGCCGTCATCACCGACGAATCTCCCGACCAAGCTGACCGCAACGGATCATCTGTCGTGCGTCGGAGGCCAGCTCCCAAACGTCGTCGGCACTGGCCGGCCTTGGAGGGGCAGTCGGGTGTCGCTATGTAGGGCCGGGCGCCGTAAGAGTACGCATCCTCTCGCACCGAGAGTGGAGCAAATCACCGATACGAAAAATTCATTGTGCTGATAACATCGTCGTGTTATCGTCGATTACATGAGTTCGAGATCGGTGATCCTCGATTGTGCGGTGGAGTTGCTCTCTGTCTCCGAGACCGGCGATGTGTCGACGCGTGCGGTGTGTGAGGCCGCGGGCGTCGGACAGCCGGTGTTGTACCGGATGTTCGGTGACAAGGACGGTCTCCTGGCGGCCGTGGCCGACCGGGTGTGGGAGCAGTACCTCGGTCCGAAGCGCGCGGCGGCCGTGTCGGATGACCCGGTGCGGGATCTGCGTGACGGGTGGGACAACCACGTCGCCTTCGCCCTGGCCAACCCCCATGCCTACCGTCTGGTGTTCGCCAGCTCGCTGTCGTCACGGCCGGCCGCGGCCGGCGAGGCCATGATCCTCCTGCGCGGGGTGCTGGAGCGCGTCGCGGCGCAGGGGAGGCTCCGGTTGGAGGTGGGGGAGGCGGCGCGGATTGTGATGGCCGCCAACAGCGGGATCGCGCTGTCGCTGATCCTGCGTCCGGAGCAGTATCCCGACCTGTCCGCCTCGACTCAGATGCGCGAGGCGACCCTGCGCGCGATCCTCACAGAGGATGTCCCGGACGCCGGTCAGGCACAGCGGGTCGCCGCCACCACACTGCTGGCGGGACTCACCGACGCCGCGGTGTTCACCTCTGCGGAGGCGGCGCTGCTGGCCGAATGGCTTGAACGCATCCGCACCTCCTGACCCGCCCCCTTCCTCTCCCCGTCCACGCATCCGCGTGAGCGGTGTCCGTCGACCCTGAAAACAAGGAGATACCCACACATGAATACGAAGAGCACCCCTCGCATCGCCCTCGTCACCGGTGGTTCCGGTGGGATCGGCAAGGCCGTCGCCCAGCGCCTCGCGGCCGACGGATACGCCGTCGCCGTGCACTACGCGGGCAACAAGACCAAGGCCGACGCCCTCGTCACCGAGATCACGGACGCGGGGGGACGGGCGATCGCCGTCGGTGCGGATGTCGCCGACGAGCACGCCGTCTCCGCCCTGTTCGACGAGGTCGCGCAGGTCTTCGGCGGGATCGACGTGGTCGTGAACACCGCCGGGATCATGATCCTGGCACCGATCGCGGAGTACGACCTCGACGCGTTCGACCGGCTGATGCGCACGAACGTGCGCGGCACGTTCGTCGTCTCGCAGCAGGCAGCCCGCCGGGTGCGCGAGGGTGGGGCGATCATCAACTTCTCCACGACCGTCACCCGTACCCAGTTCCCCACGTACGGCCCCTATGTGGCCAGCAAGGCCGCCGTCGAAGGACTCACCCTGATCCTGGCGCGCGAGCTGCGCGGGAAGGACATCACCGTCAACGCCGTCGCTCCCGGCCCGACAGCGACGCCGCTGTTCCTCGACGGCAAGACCGAGGAGCAGATCGCGGGGCTGTCCAGGGCCGCCCCTCTGGAGCGCCTCGGTCAGCCCGATGACATCGCCGAGACCGTCGCGTTCCTCGCCGGCCCCGCCCGGTGGGTGAACGGGCAGACCATCTTCACCAACGGCGGACTCGCCTGACCCCCATCCCACCGCCGGCCGGCCTTCGCCGAACGCTCCCTCCCCGGCGGGAGCGGCCCGCGCATGTGGGCGGCTCCCGCCAGAAAGCAGTCATCATGACCTCTTCACGCATCATCGTCATCACCGGCGCCTCCTCGGGCTTCGGCCACCTCACCGCCAGGGCCCTCGCCCGCGCCGGGCACACCGTCTACGCCGGCATGCGCGAGACCGCCGGTCGCAACGCGCCCCGCGTGGCCGAGCTCGCCGCGCTCTCCGCCACGGAGGGGATCGACATCCGCGGCATCGAGATGGACGTGCAGGACCAGGACTCCGTCGACACCGCGATCGCCCGGATCGTCGCCGAGCAGGACCGCCTCGACGTAGTCATCCACAACGCCGGGCACATGGTCCTCGGCCCGCTCGAGGCGTTCACCCCCGAGCAGCTCGCCCAGCAGTACGACATCAACGTGCTCTCCACCCAGCGCGTCAACCGCGCCGCCCTCCCCGTCCTGCGCGCACAGGGATCCGGGCACCTCGTGTGGGTCGCCTCCAGCTCCGCCCGCGGCGGGCACCCGCCCTTCCTCGCCCCGTACTTCGCTCCGAAGGCCGGTATGGACACCCTCGCCGAGAGCTACGCGGCGGAGCTGATCAAGTTCGGCATCGACACCACCATCGTCGTCCCCGGCGCCTACACCAGCGGCACCAACCACTTCGCGAACTCCGGCACCCCCGCCGACACTGCCCGCGCGGCCGAATACGACGCGCTCTACGGACAGCTGCGGGAGAACATGGCGGGCGCCCTCGCATCGATCTTCCCCGAAGGACGCGAGGTCACCGAGGTCGCCGACGAGATCGTCCGCGTCATCGGCCTCCCCGCCGCCGAGCGCCCGTTCCGGGTGCACGTCGACCCCAGCAAGGACGGCAGCGAGGTCGTCTCGGTCGTCTACGACCGCATCCGCGCCGAGTTCTACCACCGCATCGGCATCGACGAGCTCCTCACCCCGCAGGCCACGGCATGACCACGGCCAAGACCACGACCAGTGGCCTCCCCGAGACGATCGCGCAGTTCATCGACGCCACCAACACCGCCGACACCGCCCGGTTCCTCGACGCCTTCACCACCGATGCCACCCTCGACGACTGGGGACGCCAGTTCCACGGCCGAGACGGCATCGCCGCATGGAACGACACCGACAACATCGGCGTCCAGGCACACTTCGAGCTCGTGAAGGTGGCGGAAGCCGACGTCGGGCACGTCTACGTCGTGACGCTCGCGGTGTCCGGCAACGGCTACAACGGCACCGGGCCCATGACCTTCACCCTCGCAGACGGACGCATCCACAGCCTCGTCATCAGCCCCTGACGCATCCGCGGGTGGGAGCGCGGTGAGCCTTTCATAAGCCCCAGGTGAAGCCCCGATGGATCTGCGGTCGGCTACCAAGAGCCGGGACCTGGTCGGGACCTGATGCATGCAAACCATGCAATCCATGACGTGAAATGAGGCCTTCTGCGGGACGGGGACGCCCGAAAAATGAAGGATTCAGGTTGAACCGTCTACCTGGGGGTCAAGGGGTCGCAGGTTCAAATCCTGTCATCCCGACAGTCGAGGCCCGAACTTCCGCAGGATTGCGGGGGTTCGGGCCTCTTGTCGTTTCCGTGCCTTTCCGGCCGGACAGGCTCGATGTCCGCGCGTCGATGTGGCGACGGTCTGAGGCCGCGGGGCGCCGGAACATTGCGCCCGAAACGAAGCCGCGGCTAATTTGGGGCGGGTGCCAGAGCGGGTTTCGGAACGAGTGCGGAGGCTCCTCGTCGAGCAACCGAGCATCGACGTGCGCTTCACCGCCGCCATCGCTCCGGAGAGCTTCCACCACGCGGTCCGGCCGGGCGCTTCGGTGCTGTTCCTTCACCCCGTCCACCGGGAGCTCGTGGAGCAGCTGCGCGGCGGATGACTGCCGCGGGAAGGCCGGTGCTCAGGCGCAGCGCGCCACGCCGACCCACAGGATCGTCACGGTCGTCACGCTGCGCGAGTCCGAGCTCGTCGCGCCCCAGGTCGGCGTGAGGTTCGTGCGGACGCGGACGACGGAGGTCCGACCGAACGAGAACGGGGTATTCGCCCGGAGTTGGACGGAGCGGGCTTCGGGCCCGAGGGTGGCGATGGAGCCGCGGCCATCGACGAGGACCTCGAAGCTGGAGGGCGTCTCGGCGTCGTAGCTCCAGCCGACGGTGACGGAGCCGTCGAAGTTGTTCTCGCAGGTCAAATCCGACGGCGCTTGAGCCGTCGCCGCGCGGACCGACCCGAGCGTATGCGTGCGATCGGAGAAGGATGCCGCGTGGGCCGGCGAAGCCGCGGCGACGGCGGCAACCGTGAACGCCGCGACGAAGGCCACCGTCCGCGACCTGGCGCGGCGCGTATCGGCATCCTGTGACCGTCGGCTGTCGCGCACCTCGGAGCGCGGCGCGGGAGGATCCCCGTCGTTCCGCGCGGTCGGGGGAGCGAGAGCTATCGCGATGACGACGATGAGTCCGAGGACCGTCGTGGCGAGGGCGACGACATCTCCGTCGTGCGCCTGCTGGATCGGGATGCCGATCCAGGGGACGCGGAGGGCGCCGATGCCGAGGACGTCGGCGCGGGCCACCGGAGACGAGTCGGCCTCGGGGTTGGCGTCGCCTTTGGTCGTGAGCTCGGCGCCGTCGATGGCCCGGAGGCGGTGCAGTCGGAGGCGTTCGGAGTGGTCCGGGTCGTCGACGAGGACGACCTGACCGGGGCGCAGTTCGGCGGGGTCGATGGGGCGGCTGACGACGAGGTCGCCCGGCTGGATGGCGGGTTGCATCGAGCCGGTCATGACCGTGGTCGTCTGCCATCCGATCGCGAGAGGCGCGACGGCCCAGAACGTCAGGCCGAAGACGACGGCGAGCGCGGCTCGCGCGGAGATGACCGCGCAGAAGCGGAGCCAGGTCCACGACGGGCGGGCGGGCTCCGTCGTGAAGAACCCGCCCGCGCCGTCGGTGGAGCGACTCCTCAGCTCACTGATTTTGCGCTTCCCAGGTGAAGTTGACGTTGGCGGTCGCGCCCATGATCGACGACGGGGCGTTCGTCGAGAGCGCGTACGTGATCTGGAAAGTGCGCGTCTCGGGGGAGCTGCCGCCCGCGGGCGCCCAGTTTCCCACGCCGCTGCCGTAGTCCGTGGCGCCGTTCACGAACGAGCTGAGGGTGTTGTCGTAGACGGACGCGCCGGACGAGATCGGCGAGAAGTCGTTGCAGCTGCCGTTGCCGCCGCCGGTGCCCTGGGTCACCGTCAGATTCAGCCAGTCGCCGATGCCCTGGCTCTGGGACGCGTTCGTCGCGTACAGCTTGACGGCGGCCGGCAGGGTACCGGTGGAGGTGACGGCGACACAGGTGGTGCCCGTCGATCCCGGCTTGAGGTTCGTCGCGTCGAACGCCGCGCTGTTGGGTGAGCTGTTGGTGAGCCCCACCGAACCTGCCGACCAGTTGTTGGACGGGTTCGAGGTCGTCGCCGAGAAGGCGGAGTACGACGCGGTGGAGACCAGCGCGCCGGCGGCGATGAGGGAGAGGGGGATGACGGCGATCGTCGCGATCTTGCCGAGACGACGCGAAGGGATGGTAGCGGTTCTGCGCATGAGAAGGGCTCCTGGAACGGGGAGGACGAATGAGGAGAAAGCACGTGCGGCGGACGGGGTAGTTCTTCGATCGCGTGGCGCTCCGGAAAGTGCCTAGCGGAACTATAAGAACGTAAAACTAGTAACTCAAAATGTGAGACATAGTTTGGACTATTCTTTCTGAATGGGGTATGCGCAGAATCCCGGAAGGGAATCGTCACCCTCCGCGAGTTCCGAAGCAATCGTGTCGGCGTGGTACCGCATGCAGGTCGAGAATGCGCACCTTCTTCAGTGTCTTGCGCTGGAGCACGACCTCAACCCGATCGATCTCCGTGCCTTGAAATTCCTCGGTGTCGACGGCCCGCCGCAGACGCCGAAAGATCTCGCCCGATTCCTTCAGGCCGGCAGCAGCCTCGCGAGCGCGGTGATCGAACGGTTGGAGTCCCGGCACCTCATCCGTCGCGCGCCGAATCCTCGCGATCGGCGGAGCACCCTTCTGCAGCTCGATGACGGTGGACGCGAGGTGGTCGATCAGCTGCGCGGGTTGTACGGCCGAGCGCTCTCGGGGTTGTTCGGCTACTCCGATCAGGACGCGATCCTCGCCGCGGTGACGCAGATCGGGGAGGGGCTGCGCGAAGCCGCCTCGTTCTGACGGGTGGTGATCGCGCCCACCGCGATGAGCGGGGGCGGGGTGAAATCCGGCGCGCTCGCTCCGGACCTCGGAGCGAGCCGGTGTTGTCTCCTCGCGGTCGGTGACCCTGGTGATTGTTGGTGCCGGTGCGGCGATCTCGAGCGGAGCGCGAAACGCGCGCGGCGCCGGGGGCGACTCGCCCTTCCGATGAGGCGAGCATCTCCACGATGAAATGAATCGTGACTGAGCGCATCGGCTGGGTGGACCTCCTCCGCGGGGTGGTGGTCGTGCTCCTCTTGCTCTGGCACGCCTCGTCCCTCCCGGCCTATCTCGGATGGGAAATGCCCGTCTGGCTGTTCCTCGTCAACGAGATCTTCTTGCCGTGGCGGATGCCCACGCTCATGTTTCTGTCGGGCATGCTGCTCACGCGAGGACGTCGAAAGGATCTCCGCGACTACTACCGAGGCAAGGCTCGCACTCTGTTGTGGCCGTATCTCGTGTGGTCCGCGCTCTACCTGTTGACCTTTCCGTTCCCCGATGGCTCGATCCTCTCCGCGCGGTCGTGGATCGCCACGGGATATCTCTGGTTCATCTTCTTCCTCCTCGCGTATGTCGTCGTCGCACCCCTCGCGACGAGGCTGGCGTGGCCGATCGTGATCCTGCCGGCCGCGGTCATCTCGGCGGTCGAAGGTGATTCGATGCTCGGGAGGGTGGCATTCTTCGCCGTGTTCTTCTTCGGGGGATACTTTCTCGCCGGCGTCATGCCGCGCATTCTGCGCGCTCGGGCCGCGTGGATTCTCGCCCTATCCGGTGTGGCCCTGGTGTTCACGACCGCCTCCGTGACGCTGAGTGCCGTGAGCGACAGGCACTTCTTCCAGTTCTCGATCATCACCGCACCCGCTGTCTTCGCGATGATCTTCCTCACCGCGATCGTCGCAAGCCGCGTCGCGCCCAGCCTCATCTCGACGACCGTGGGCCGCTCGGTCGCCTGGATGGGGCGCAACTCGATCGTCTTCTATCTCGCGCACTTTCCGGCGATGGTGGCGGTCGGCCAGATCGCGACGATGCTCCCCGTGCCGCTGGGGCTGTGGCTCGTCGTCGCCAACCTGGTGGTCGGACTCCTCACGTCCTCCGTGCTGGCACGGCACTCGTCCACGTCGCCCGTCGCGTGGCTGTTCCGGGCACCGCGGCGGCGACCTCGCGTCGCGTGAGGGAGAAGAAGTCGCGTGAGGGAGAAGAAGGGGAGTGAGGAAGCGGTGACTCTCCGGCCCGTTCTCAGCTGTACGACCGCACCAACACCAGTGCCCGCTCCGCGACCCCTGCCTCGCGCACGGCGAGCGCATCGATCACGGCACTCATCCGCTCGACGCGCTGCCGCCACTCCGGGCCCCGCTGCTCGCGGCGGGGCAGGGCCTCGAGCGCCTGCACCTCGCGCCAGGCGGTGAACAGGACCGTCTCGTAGAGCTGCTGGTCGGCCTCGGCCGCTCGTCCCCGGTGACCATCGGCCGTTCCCAGGACGGCGACGGCATCCAGTCTCGACAGATCGAGACCCATCGCGAGCGTGTTGAGCTTGCCGCGCAGCTCTCGCAGCTGAGCGCGCGTCCGGCGGGATCCGACCCCGCGCAGGAGCAGCTGGGCGAGTGACCACACGATCATCGCGAGGGTCTGAACGCCGGTCCACGTCGCGAGGGCGACGACCCAGAACAGCGTCGCGGGGGAGAGGGAGCTCACGCGGAGGTCGTTGTACTCCAGCTGGCGGCCGAGTTTGATCATCTCGGATGCCACGACCCAGCCCGCGGGATTCGCCCAGTCCTCGCCGGGTTCATTCGTGAAACGGGGCTCCGTCGCGAGGAAGTCGTACGCCCCGAGCCGGCTCTCCGTCCCGGTGCTGAGTGTCCCGGTCAGGGGGAGGCCGACCCCGTACGAGCCGTCGTCCTGGATCCAGAAAGGAAGGATCGCGTGTCCGGCTCGCACGTCGCCCGTCGCCGGGTCGAGCGTTCCGGGCACCTCGGCCTCGACCTCTTCCTTGATGCGGGCGTAGGCCTCCAGCAGCTCGAAGTAGTCGAGCTTCACACCTCCCTCGACCTCGGGGTTCGGGCGCACCGTGACGTAGTCGTCGATCGGGAGGAGGGGCACGACCAGATCGATTCGCTCCGGAAGCAGTGCGTCGTCGTCGCTGCGCTGGGCCGTGCGCTCCATGGCATCCCGAACGACCTCCAGCGACAGCGTGTCGATGTTGGGGTCTTCGCGCTCGGCATCCTCGGCGTTGTTGTAGGTCGGCAGGAGGGTGGGGTCACCGACGACCTCGAGACTGGCGAGAGGGACGTCGCCGGTCAGCTCGCGTCCGTAGGTGGCGTCGCTGCGCTCCATTGCCGACGTCGCCGTGAAGCCGGCGATGAGGGCGGCGATCAAGGGGATGCCGGCGACGGCGAGGGGGACGAAGTCCGGTGCGAGCTTGTCGACCCGGATGCCGGACCCCGACCGCCGCGGAGGAGTGGCGCCCCTCTTCGCGGCGTCGATCGCGTCGCCGATGAGCAGGATCCGTTCGGCATGGTGCGCCGGCGGGAGGCCCTTGCGCGGGGTCAGGTCGAGGGAGGCACGGAGCTCGTCGAGGGTCTCGGCGGCGCCTCCCGTGGCGATGCGCGCCCGATCCTCGAGACGCCGGTCCAAAGCCCCGGCGGCGATGTGCGAGGTCGTGCCGCGCGGCACCTTCTTCTCGAGACGGTTCTCGATCCTGGCCAGCGTGACGGAGAGGCGGCGTTCGGCCTCGCGCCACCGCTTCATCAGCTCGACGTGGCGCACGACGACCTCGGGTCCGTTCTCATCGCCGAACGTCGTGTCGGCTTCGCGGACGAGAGCGAGCAGGTCGCGCCGCTGGCGGCCGAGCGTTTCGATCTCCTTCTCCGAGAGGAACTCGGGGCGGGCGAGGATGTCGTCGACGGCGAGCGTCGAGGTCAGGGCGATGTGTCCGAGAATCGTGCCGCCCGCGGCGTGCCCGACGCGCAGCGACGAGGCGGCGACGAGCGCATCGGCGCGACGGCGCAGAGCCGCCGTGCGCGTCGCGAAGGTCGCGAGGTCGAGCGGTTTCTCGGGGGCACCGCGCTCGTGCACGCGGGTCGACGGGTCGAGCAGCTCGCGCGTGAGGACCTGCTCCTCGTGGGCGAGCTTCAGGCTCTCTTTGCGGATCGCCGACCAGTCCTTCTGCAGTCTTCCCTTCACGTCCTTCGCGATGGTGCGGCCGCGGCTGTCGGTGCCCCGATCGAGCTCGGCGCCGGCGATGTCGACGTGCGCCTCGAGGATGTCGAGCTCGAGCACGACGCGGGCGAGCTCGAGCCGGGCGCGCGAGAAGGTTCTCCGGCGGTTCCGTTCACGCGCCAGGTAGCGCGCCCAGAGCACCATCAGGAACAGTCCGACGAGCAGGGGCAGCGCCCCGAGCGAGACCCAGAGCGCGGGCGACCGGGGGCCGCCGTCGAAAGCCCGTGACGCCGCCGTCAGCGCCGCGCCGACGACGGCGCCCGGCCCCTGGCCCTGCGTCACGTTGTTGAGGAAGGCCTCGCGGATGTCGACGGCCGCCGAGTAGTTCGGGTTCCATCCGTCTCCCTCGAGGCGTTTCGCCACCGAGGCGCGAGAGACGTCGGGCAGGACGAGGTCGGGATCGTTGGGATCGATCACCACCGACACCATCACGTCGGCGCCGCGCGGGAGCTCGCCGTTCTCGTACTCGTCCCAGGTGAGGTCGCGCTCGACGACCAGCACCGTGAACGGCTCGTAGCTCAGGGCGCGGCCTCGGGCCGCGGCATCCACGGTCTCCTGGGTGATGCCGAACGGGAGGTCGCCCTCGACGAGGAAGGTGATCGGCTTGTCGGGCCGGGCGAGGATGTGCGCCTGCGCCACCTGGGCGAGCCCCGCGGACAGCGCCGCGAGCGCGATCGCGACGACGGGCACCATCCATCTCGTGCGGTACAGGGCGTTCTTGTGTCGACCTTCGTCCCCCATATGTCGATGCTAGGCGGGACGGTCATCGCGATCTCGCGTTCGCGGCCCGCACCACTGCGTCCACCGAGGCGGTGAGCACGGAGCCGTTCCGCCCCGCGACCCACGCGGGGCCGTCGGGGCCGCGGTACTCGAGAAGCGTGAGGGCCTCGGCATCCGCTCCCGCCCGCAGTGAGCTCTGGTGCAGCGACAGGATCTCGAGCGCGATGCCGCCGCGGTCCAGAGCGCCGACGACCGCATCGACCGGGCCCGTCTCGGAGACACCGCGATACTCGATGCCGTCGACCTCGACCGCCACCTCCGCGCCTGCGTCGACCCGCAGCGACGTCACCCGCACGGCTTCGTCGGGGCCGGACAGGTACGCCTCGGCGAAGATCACCCAGATGTCGTCGGCCGTGGCCTCGTCGCCCGTGCGGTCGGTGTGCCGCTGCACCTGGCGCGACAGGTCGATCTGCAGGCGGCGGGGGAGCTCCAGACCGTAGGTCGTCTCGAGCAGGTACGCGATACCGCCCTTGCCGGACTGGGAGTTGACGCGGATCACGGCGTCGTACGTGCGACCGATGTCCGCCGGGTCGATCGGCAGGTAGGGCACGCGCCACGCGATCTCGCGCTCGTCGCGGCCCTCGGCGAGGGCCCGGTCGCGGTGTTCGGCGAAGCCCTTGCGGATGGCATCCTGATGCGTTCCGCTGAAGGCGGTGTGCACGAGGTCTCCGACATACGGATGCCGGGGCGAGAGCTCGAGTCTGTTGCAGTGCTCCACGACCCGGCGGATTCCGTCGATGTCGGAGAAGTCGACCATCGGATCCACGCCCTGCGCGTGCAGGTTCAGCGCGAGGGTCGCGAGGTCGACGTTGCCGGTGCGCTCCCCGTTGCCGAAGATGCAACCCTCCACCCGCTGTGCGCCGGCGAGCACGGCCAGTTCGGCGCACGCGACGCCCTTGCCGCGGTCGTTGTGCGGATGCACGGAGAGGATCACGGCATCCCGACGGGCGAGGTGGGTGTGCATGTACTCGATCTGGTCCGCGTACACGTTCGGGGTGGCGACCTCCACCGTGGCCGGCAGATTCAGGATGACGGGACGCTCGGGCGTGGCATCCCACAGCTCCGTCATCGCGTCGCAGATCTCGAGGACGTAGTCGGGCTCGGTCAGGGTGAACACTTCGGGCGAGAACTCGAACCGCACGTTCGGAAGGTGCCCCGCGAGCTCCCAGACGTCGCGGCCCCCGGCGAGGATGAGCTCGCGCAGCTCGTCGCGATCCTTGCCGAGCACGGTCTCGCGCCAGGTCGGAGCCGTCGCGGTGTACAGGTGGATGACCACCTCGTTCCGGATGCCGCTGATCGAGGCGACCGTGCGTTCGATGAGGTCGCGGCGCGCCGGGGTGAAGACGACGATCGTGACGTCGTCGGGAGCGATGTCGCTCTCGGCGATGAGCCGGACGAAGTCGAAGTCGGTCTGTGAGGCGGAGGGGTAGCCCACCTCGATCTCGGTGTAGCCCATCCGGACCATGAGGTCGAAGAAGAGGCGCTTGCGCTCGGGGTCCATGGGTTCGGAGAGCGCTTGGTTGCCGTCGCGCAGGTCGACGGGGACCCACAGCGGTGCCTCGGTGATGCGGCGCGTCGGCCACTGCCGTTCGGCGTCGGCCAGGGGGACGTCGACGCGCGAGTAGACGTCGGTGTAGCGGTGAGAGGGCATGCGCGAGGGGCGCTGCCTGTTCCAGGTGGTCATGTTTCTCGGTTCCTCGGGGTGTCGCGGGGGCGACCGGCGCAGCGTCCGGCTCCACGACGGGGAGCCGGTCTGGTCAGGCCCCGTCGTGGCGACGAAGAAGGAGGAATCCGCGGAAGGACATGGGGAGACGGTAGCATAAGTCCTCAGACAAGTTGAGGAGTCAGGATGCCGGACCTGAAACGCGTACCCCTGGCCGACCAGGCTGCCGACGTGCTGCTGGCGCGCATCCGGGCGGGGGAGTGGGCGCTGGGTGCCAAGCTCCCGGGCGAGACGACCCTCGCGCCGCAGCTGGGCGTGGGGCGCTCCACCGTGCGCGAGGCGATCCGGCAGCTCGCGGGTCGCGGCGTGCTCGACTCGCGACACGGATCGGGCGTGTACGTCACCGCTGTCGACGTGCCCGAGGACTGGGAGCAGGTGCTCCGCCGCGCCGATATCGTCACGGTCCTCGAGGCGCGGACGGCGATCGAGGTCGAGGCGGCCGCGCTCGCGGCCGTGCGACGCACCCCGTCCGACCTGCGTGCCATCAAACGCGCACTGGCGGAGCGCACGGCGCCAGGGCAGAGCGTCGAGGAACACGTGGATGCCGACATGGTGCTGCACCGCGCGATCGTCGTCGCGGCGCACAACGACGTGCTCACCGAGATGTTCGACGGCTTCGTCCCGCGCGTGCGCCGAGCGATGGTCGACATGCTGCGCCTGCGCCCCGTCGCGGACGAGGGCCGTGACCACGACGCCCACGCCGACGTCGTCGCGGCGATCGGCGACCGTCGTCCCGAGATCGCCGCCGCCGCGACCCGCGCGCACCTCGACGCGTTGAAGACGGGGTTCGCCTGACGGGCGATCTCCACCCTTTCTCCACCCCGGCGGAGGAAGTCGCGCGAGCGCGCGGAGACGAGTCTCGAAGCATGAACCTCGAAACGCTCGCGGACATCGTCCTCATCGTCCTGCTCGTCGGCTGGCTCGGGTACCGACAGACCACGTGGCGTCCGGTTTCCCCGGCGAAATTGTGGCGCACCCCGCTCATCCTCGCGGTCCTCGGCGTCGTCAATCTGGCGCGGGGAGACCTCGCGATCGGCGGCCTCGATGTCGCCGTCCTCGTGATCGAACTCGTCCTCGCCCTTGGCGTCGGCGCGTGGATGGGTGCCCTCGCGCACTTCCGCCCGCTGGAGCAACGCGTCACCGGCCGTCGCGGCGAGGGAGCTGTCGTCGAATCCCGCACCGGGTGGTGGGGGCTCGCCCTCTGGGCCGCCCTTCTGCTCGTCCGTGTCGGGATCGACGTCGCGGCCACGGCGATGGGCGCCCACGGGGTCACCGGCACCGGTGTCATCCTGCTCGTCTTCGCCGCGAACCGCGCCGCTCGAAACCTCGTCCTCGGTGCCCGCCTCGGGCACCTTCCCGTCGGCGGTGCGCGCCCTCCGCGCATCACCGCGCGATGATGGTGCCGTGACTCCCCACCCGACCGCCTTCGGGGCGGCGCTGACCGTCTTCGGTGCGGCGCTGTGCACCTGGGGTCTGTTCAGCGCACCGCGCCCGATGTGGGCCCTGGTCCTGGCGCTCCTCGCTCTCGCGGCGTGGCTCGTACGGACCGCCCTCGTCTTCGTGCAGCGATCAGCTGCGGCGCGGACCGCACGCGTCGCCGCGCTGTGCGCCATCGGCGCGGGCACCCTCGCGGGTACATCGACCGGAGCCAACTCGCTGATTCCCGCTGCCGTGTGCGCCATGGTGCTCGTCGCCGACCAAGCGGTGTCGGTCGTCGCGGCGGCGGTCACGGCGTGTGGCGGTGTGGCACTGGTCGCGGCGGGCGCCGTCCTGTGGCCGACGTCGGTGTCGGCTCTCGCGGGGATGGTCGCCGCGGTGCTGGTGGGAGCGCTCGCCGGCTTCAGCCGTCGACAGGGTGCGCAGGCCCGACGGCGCGAAGCGCTCCTCGCGGAACGCGAGCGCGCCCTTCGTGAGGAGGCCGGGCGCAACGCGCTCGCGCGCGATCTCCACGACGTCCTGGCGCACACGCTCGGTGGGCTGGTCGTGCAGTTGGATGCCGCCGAGGCGCTCCTCGAGGCGGGAGACGCATCGTCCGCCCACCGCCGGGTGGCCTCGGCGCGCGAGCTGGCGGCATCCGGTCTCGGCGAGGCGCGTCGCGCCGTCGCCGCGCTGCGCCGACCACGGCAACCGGGAGTCGAAGCCGAAGCCGCCGACCGCGACCCGGTCGCATCGATCGTCCTCGACCGTCGCCTCGACGAGCTGGTCGATATGCATCGCGCGCTCGGGGGCGAGATCGCCTGGGAGCGCTCGGGCGACCCCGCGCCCCTCGACCGGGCCCAGGCGGACGCCCTGCACCGCGCCCTGCAGGAAGCGCTCAGCAATGTGCGACGCCATGCCCCGGGGTGCGCGGTCACCGCGCGTCTCGCCTGGCGACCCGGCGTGGTGCGCCTCCGCATCGAGAACCCCTTGCCATCGTCGCCGCCACCCACGCCGAGCGCCGCGCCGGGTTTCGGGCTCCGAGGTATGCGGGAACGCGTGGACGCCCTCGCACTCGGCGGGACGGTGACGGCCGGGCCCGAGGCGGGATCCTTCGTCGTCGCGGTCGAGGAGGTGCTCGCGTGAGCGATGAGCCCCCGATCCGCGTGCTCGTCGCGGACGATCAGGCGATCGTTCGGGATGGACTCGCGACGGTTCTCGCGCTCCTGCCCGACGTGGAGGTCGTCGGCACCGCCGCGGACGGCGAAGAGGCCGTCGCGCTGGCCGTGCAACGGCATCCCGACGTCGTCCTCATGGATCTCCGGATGCCGCGCCTGGACGGCGTTGCGGCCACCGCCCGGCTCGCCGTCGATGTTCCGAGCGCCGCGGTGCTGGTGCTGACCACGTTCGCCGACGACGAGTCCATCGTCGCCGCGCTGACCGCGGGGGCCAGGGGATATCTCACGAAGGATGCCGGTCGCGCCGAACTGGCGGCGGCGGTGCGATCGGTCGCCCGCGGGCAGGCGACCTTCAGCGCCGAGGTGGGCGCGACCATCGTGGACTCCCTGATCCGTCCGCGGCCCCCGGCGTCTCCGGGGGAGGAGCTCGCCGCGCGCTTCCCCCGGCTGACGCGGCGCGAGATCGACGTGTTCGCCCTCCTTGTCGAGGGGCGCACGAACGCCGAGATCGCGGAGCGCCTCTTCGTCGAGGTGTCGACCGTGAAGACGCACGTGAACGCGCTGTTCGCCAAACTCGGCGTGCGAGACCGTCGCGCCGCGGTGGCGCTGGCCCGAGGCTGACGCCTGGCCGAGCTCGAGAGGACGACCTCGTTACGGGGCCTCCCCGTCGCCGCGGCGTGATTCGCTGCTCCCGCTCTCGCGCAGCGACGCGACGAAATCGAGCTTGTCGAGCACCGGATCCGGCAGGAGGAAAGGGTAGAGGTCGTCCTTGCCCATCGACCGGTTGACCATGTTGAGGGCGCTCGCGAGCGGCATCCAGACCTCCGTCACCAGGGTGCGGAAGGGGCCGGATGCCGACGAGTCGACGTGCAGGAGACCGTTGACGGCGGCCGTCTCGACCGTGTCGGTGATGTGGAGGTAATGCGCCCAGGTCTCGGCGAAGTCCTCGTAGGGGTGCATGGTCGCATAGGTGGAGATGTAACGCTCGGGCCAGTCGGCCGGCGGCCCCTCGGAGTAGTGGCGGTCGATCTCGGCCTGGTAGTCGGCGGTCTCGTCGCCGAAGAGGGCGCGGGCCTCGGCGAGGCGGTCGGTCCCCTCGACGAGGATCCACTCGAAGTAGTGTCCGCTCTCGTGCCGGAAGTGGCCGAGCATCGTGCGGTACGCCTCGCCCAACTGCTCCTGCACCCGGACGCGGTAGGCGTCGTCGCTCTCGGCGAGGTCGATCGTGATCACCCCGTCGGCGTGCCCGATCGTGACGTCCTCGGCGACGCTCGACAGCAGGTCGAAGCAGAGGCCGCGCTCGGGGTCCTCGGCCTTGCCGACGACGGGGAAGCCGAGACGGTCGAGCTCGACGAGCAGCCAGCGCTTCGCACGTTCGGCGACGGGGTACTGCGAGAGGCCCTTGGCGTCGGCGTCGTTCGGGCGCACGCGCGTGAGATCGCAGGCCGAGCACTGGCCCCCCTCGACCGGCGCGAGCCACGTGCAGCCCGACAGGTTCAGGTTCCGGCACACGTGCCAGGCTCGTCCGTCCGCGTCGACGTACCGACCGTTCTCGTCGACGGGAACGATCTCGACCTCGTCGCGCGAGAAGCCGAGCGGGGTGTGGCACGACACGCAGATGGAGTTCTCGAACCAGAGGGCGTTCCCGCACACGCGGCATCGGAAGGATTTCACCCCTCGAGCCTGACACGGACGCTCCGCCCTGCGGGATGGGGTTGCGCGGTCTTCCTAGAATCGTGAGGTCGCCCACCGGAAGGACTCCCGTGACCCCCACCCCGGCCGGATCCCTCGCGCGACGGGTGCTGTGGCATCCGTTCCCGTGGGCGGTCGTCTGCTTCGCGGGGGCGGTGGTGCTGTTCGGCCTCGGTCAGGAGTTCGGGGGCTTCCTGCTCTCGCTCGTTGCGGGATGGGCGCTGGCGCAGACGCTTTTGTACGCGCTCGCGTTCCTGCGGACGCGTGCGGTGTCGGTGGCGGTGCATCTCGCGCTGGGGATCGTCGCCGGGTTCGCGGTCTTCCTGGTCGTGCAGCCGGGGGACTGGCCCGTGGCGGTACCGCCGACCGTGCGCTCGACCCTCTCGTTCGCGATGGCGCCCTTCGCGGGGTGGATCTGGCTCTCGTTGGTCGGGCGAGTGACCGCGGCCGTCCAGGCGACCTTGGACAAGCGGGCCGCTCAGCTCGTCGAGCCCGAATGGGAGCGCGCGGGTGGCGAGTGGACGCTCCGGCTCCCCGTCGTGCCGCTCCGACGCTCGACGTACCTCGCGGTCGGCGCGGTGCTCGGCGTGCTGGCGGCCGGAGCGATGGCGACGTTCGTGCTCGTCTTCGCCGACCTCGCGCAGAGGCTCGGCCCGATGGCGATGCTCCTCCTGCTCGGATGGGCGGTGGGGTTGCCCGTGTACCTGGTGGTCGGCGCTCTCGCGCGAGCGCGCACGACCACGGTGGAGCTGTGCCTCAGCGCGGAGCGCGTGCGGGTGCGGACCATCGACGGCGTCACGTTGATGGATGCCGGGACCGATGGCATCCGGAGCCTGACCGTGTCGTCGCGCAACCCGCCGACGCGGATCGTCGTGCGCCCGGTCGAGGGACCGGGACTCGTGCTGCTGGTGGGCATGGCGCGCCAGCCGAAGGGGACGGCGGCGACGGTACCCGAGCCCCCGCGACGGCTGCGCCACGCGCTGGAGGGGGCGGGGCTGACGGTGGTGGAGGGCAAGCGGGCCCGGGCGGGCGAGGCGACCCTCGAGCGCTCACCCGGATAATGGCGGAATGACCACCGCCCGGATCGTCATCCTCTTCGCCGTCGCCGCCCTGGCCGAGATCGGCGGAGCCTGGCTCATCTGGCAGGCCGTCCGCGAGAACCGGGGCTGGTGGTTCGCTCTGCTGGGCATCATCGCGCTCGGGGCCTACGGGTTCTTCGCGGCCCTGCAGCCGGAGGCGAACTTCGGCCGCGTCCTCGCCGCGTACGGGGGAGTGTTCATCGCCGGCTCGCTCGCGTGGGGGATCGTCGTCGACGGCTTCCGCCCCACGACCTGGGACTACGTCGGCTCGGCGATCGCCCTCGTCGGCGCGGCGATCATCATGTTCGCCCCCGGCCAGTCGACGGCGGGAGAGATCTCGTGAGGGATGCCGTGACCCCGGCCCTCCGCGACCGACGGGCGGCAGACCCGGAGATCCGCCGCCCGCTTCGCCGTCACTCGTAGCGCAGCGACTCCACGGGATCGGCCCGCGCGGCCCGCGCCGCCGGAAGCGTCCCCGCGAGGAACGCGATCCCCATCACCACGAGGGTCGTCACGAGGATCGACACCGGGTCGAACGCGATGAGCTGCAGTCCCGGCAGGTCGCTGAACAGGTTCGCCGCGAGCTGCGCGCTCACCGCCGTGCCGACGCCGATCGCGATGACCGCGCCCAGCGCGCTGCCGAGGAATCCGATGAAGATCGCCTCGAGGCTGAAGAGCGAGAAGATCCGCCCGCTGCCCATTCCCATCGCCTTCATGAGGCCGATCTCCCGGGTGCGTTCCTGCACCGACATGAGCAGGGTGTTGACGATGCCGAAGCTCGCCGCCAGCAGCGCGATGATCGCGAACGCGTTCAGCACCAGGACGATGCCGTTGATCACCGACTCGAACGTGCCGAGCTGATCGGCCACGGTGGTCCCCGTGTAGCCGGCGTCGCTCAGCGCGGTCTTGACCTCGTCGACCTGCGCGGTCGTCGCCGACGACACCGTCACGCTCGCCGAGGCGTACCGGTCGAGCTGGTCGGCGGGGACCCCGGTGTTCTGCAGCGTGAACAGCTCCTTCTCGAGGGCGGTGTTCGTGGTGAGCGAGGTCGTGCCGCCGAACGCGTCTTCGGTCACACCGGTCACGGTCACCTCGACGAGATGCTGCGTGCGCACCGGGTCGGTCACCGCGATCGTCACGGTCGCCCCCACCGCGTCCGTGGCGGTCGCGAAGCCGAGGGGTGTCACCAGCGCCGACGGGAGGGCGACCTGCAGCGCGTCGGAGCCGTCGTCGGGTGCTGACCCGTCGGCGATCCGCGGGGTCTGACCGGCGACGAGGCTGCCGACCTGTGCCACGTACGGGTCGCCGCCCGGTGCCTCGACGTAGTCGATCGACACCGACGTCACGGGAACGACCTTCTCGACGCCCGCGATCTGCGAGATCGTCGTGATGTCCTGGTCGGTGAGCGCGGTCACCTCCGTCGTGCCGCCGGGGCGACCTCCGGGCTGCGACGCCGAGGCGACGGCATCCGGATCGTACTTCTGCGGCCCGGTCGAGGTCGCCGTGGTGGTCTTCGTCACGGTCAGCACGTCGGAGGCGCCCATCGAGGCGACCGTGCTGTCGATGAACGCATTGATGCCCGTGCCCAGACCGTTCGTGATGGTGAGGGTGAAGGCACCGACGAAGATCGCGAGCACCGTGAGGATCGTGCGCGTCTTCGAGCGGAACGTGTTCGCGACGGCGGTGGAGACGAGGTCGACGGTTCTCATGCGGCGCTCCGTTCGTCGGCGACGATCAGGCCGTCGCGGATCTGCACACGTCGATCGCAGCGCGCGGCGAGGTCTTCGTCGTGCGTGACGACGATGAGCGTGATGCCGTGCTCGCGATTCAGACGGAAGAGGATGTCTTCGACGACGGCGCCGGTGGCCGTGTCGAGGTTGCCGGTGGGCTCGTCCGCGAAGATCACTCGCGGATCGTTCACGAGGGCGCGGGCGATCACCGCGCGCTGCTTCTGTCCGCCCGAGAGAGCGGTGGCTTTGTTGCGCGCCTTGTCGGCCATGTCGAGCTCGGCGAGCGCCGCTCTCCCGCGCCGCGCGCGCTCGGCACGGCCCACCCCTGCGATCTTCAGCGGCAGCACGACGTTGTCGAAAACCGAGGCGCTGGGGGTGAGGAAGAACTGCTGGAACACGAACCCGAACGTCTGGTTGCGCGTGCGGTTGAGTCGACGACCGCGCAGGGTCGTGGCATCCACTCCGTCCAGGCGCACGGTGCCCCGGGACGGGGCGTCCATGAGGGCGAGCAGGTGCATGAGGGTCGATTTGCCGGATCCGCTCTTGCCGACGATCGCGATGCTCTCGCCGCGATGGATGTCGAGGTTCACGCCGCGGAGGGCGTCGAAGCGCGCGGAGCCGCGTCCGTAGGACTTGTGCAGATCGGTGACCGAGAGGAGTGGGGGAGGTGGGTCGGATGCCATGCCCTCACCCTCGCTCGCGGGTGGGGCGCCGCGCGTCCCACGGGTGGGGTGACCGTCTACCCCGCGTGGGGGATTCGCGGATGCCCCCGTCGGGCGATGGCCGGGGGCGTCGGGACGCGCGAGACTGGAGCGGTGAGGGCCGACGAGACGAGCGATGCGGTGCCGCGCTGGCCCTGGGCCGGTCGCCCGTGGCTGATCGACGCGTTCGTCGTCCTGCTCGTCGCGGGTCCCGCGTTCGCGCCCCTTCCCTTCGCCGAGATGCGGCCCTCGAGCCCGCTCGCGTTAGCCCTCGTACTGTCGCCCGCGCTCGCCCTGCCTTTCCGTCGTCGGTGGCCGCGGACGGTGCTCGCCGTGTGCGTCGCCGCATGGGCCGCCGCCCTGACGCTCGGCACCCTCTCTCCGGGCGGCGCGGTGGCCATGGTCGTCGCGACCTACGGCGTGGCGCACCGCACCCCGCGTCGCTCGTCGATCATCGCGACGGCCGCCGCCGTGGTCGTCGTGCTCTCGACGGGCGTGATCGTCTCGCTCGTGTCGGGTATGGACACCCGAGTGCTCCAGGTGGCTCTCTCGCTCTCGCTCGCCGGGGCGGTGGGCGATGCGGCGCGCTCGCGCCGCGCGTACGTCGAAGCCGTCGTCGAGAGGGCGCGCCGTGCCGAGGAGACGCGCGAGTCCGAGGCGCGGCGCCGCGTCACCGAGGAACGCCTGCGCATCGCCCGCGACCTGCACGACGCCGTCGCGCACCGCATCTCGGTGATCAGCCTGAACGCGGGCGTCGCCACCTCGATGCTCGAGACGCGCCCCGACCGCGCGCGTGAGGCTCTCGCCACGATCCGCACCGCCTCGCGCGACGTGCTCGGCGAGATCGGCACGATGATGAGCGTCCTGCGTGCACCCGACGACGCTCCCGTCCGCGTCCAGCCGGGGCTCGCGCGGGTGCCCGAGATCGTCGAGTCCGTGCGCGTCGCCGGGTGGGACGTCGTGGTGCGCGACGAGATCGGGACGGATGCCGAGGCCGCCGGCATCCCGCTCGGCGTCGACATCGTGGCCTATCGCGTCGTGCAGGAGGGACTCACGAACGCGCTCAAGCACGGCACGACTCGCCGTGCGCACGTGCTGCTGCGTCGCGACCGTGACGAGCTGGAGATCGTCGTGACGAATCCGGTCGAGCAGGTGCCCGACGCCGGCGACCGGGAACTTCCCCCGTCGGGCTTCGGACTCGTGGGGCTTCGCGAGCGCGTCGACGCGGTGCGCGGCACTCTCGAGGCGGGTCTCGCTCCCGGCGGCTTCCGGCTCGCCGCGCGGCTGCCGCTGCCCGCGCGCCCGGGACCGCTCTCCGCGAACCAGGGGAAGCCCGCGCCGCGGCCGACACCCACCGGGGAGCGCGCGTCATGACGACCGTGATCGTCGTCGACGACCAAGCGCTCATCCGCACGGCCGTGCGCGACCTCCTGGATGCGGCCGAGGGGATCTCGGTCGTCGGCGAGGCGGCGGACGGCGACGCCGGCCTCGACCTCGCGCGGAGGCTCCGCCCCGACGTCGTGGTGTCGGACATCCGGATGCCGCGCCGCGACGGCATCGAGCTGACCGCGCTCGTCTGCGCCGATCCGGCGCTCGCCGAGACCCGGGTGCTGATCCTCACGACCTTCGAGGAGGACGACTACGTCGTCGCCGCCCTGCGCGCCGGAGCGAGCGGCTTCATCGGCAAGGGCGCCGAACCCGACGACATCGTTCGGGCGGTGCTGTCGGTCGACGAGGGCGGGGCGCTGCTCTCGCCCGCCGCGACCCGCGCGCTGATCGAGAAGTACGTGCGAACCACGGGGTCGCCGGACGTGCCGGCCCCCGTCTCGCTGGAGGGTCTCACCGAACGCGAGCGCGAGGTGCTGCTGCACGTCGCGCGCGGGCGCTCCAACGACGAGATCGCTGCGCACCTGTACATCTCGCCGCACACCGCGAAGACGCACGTGAAGAACACGATGCTGAAGCTCGGCGCGCACGACCGCGCCCAGCTCGTGATCGCGGCATACGAAAGCGGGTTGCTCGCGCCGGGGCGGTGACGGCTCGGCCCGCGGAGCGCGCTCGGCGAGGGCTCCAGGGACGGACCCGCGCCTCAGGCGTGGAAGCGCGCCCCCTTCGTGATCCGGTCGACGGCGTTGCGCGGCCCCCGGAGCGCGATGCCCACGAGATCGAGGTCCGCGGCCGGCACGGCGGCGACCGCGGCGCGGTTTGCCGCGTCGTGCGAGGTCGAGAAGAGCTCGCGCGTGTACAGGGCCAGGGCGACGTCTTCGCGCGCCGCGGCCTTCGCCCGAGCGCGGGCGAGGGTCTCGGCATCCGCGGTCATCACCATGACGGGTTGACGGAGCATCGGCGAGTAGGTCGTGCGGTCGGCGTCGCGATACGACTCGCCGACGAGGTCGGGGGCGCTCGTGGCGATGCCGCTCATCACGAAGGCCGTGACGTTGAGCTCCTGCCAGGGGGCGAGGTCGTCGGCGAGCACCACGACCACCTTCGTGTCGAACAGGGGAGCGGGAGAGGCATCGGTCATGACTCCACCCTCGTCCCGCGGCGTCGGGGGTGTCTTGTACGTTTCTTGCATGGGTGATCGGGTGCGGGCGTGGCATCCCGACGTCCCGATGCTGCGCGAGGTGTACCACGCGAGCTTCGCGCACCGCTACCCGCCGCACACGCACGACGACTGGGCCGTGATGCTCGTCGATCGCGGTGCCGTGACCTACTCCCTCGACCGCGCCGAGCATCAGGCGACGCCGACGGCGCTGACCCTGCTGCCGCCCGGGATCGCGCACACGGTCGTCCGGCGGTCGACGGCTCGGGCTACCGCAAGCAGGTGCTGTATCTCCGGGGCGACTGGCTCGACGACGGCGTCGCCGCGCGGATCGCGGATCGCCCCACGCTCACGAAGGCCCCGGCGCAGACCGCCGCGCAGCGCGTGCACGCGGCTCTCGCCCATCCCGGCGACGAGATGGCCGCGGAGCATTGGCTGCTCACCGTCCGCGACGCCGTGCTCGCGCACGCTGGGTCATCGGCACCGGCGCGCCGAGACGCGCCGCTCGCCCGGCACCTGCGCGCGATGCTCGACGACCGCTACACCGAGTCGTTCACCATCGCCGAGGCCGCGGCAGAGCTCGGCGCCCACCCCAGCCACCTCGTCCGGGTGTTCTCTGCCACGTACGGCATCGCTCCGCACCGCTACCTCGTCGGCCGCCGGGTCGACGCCGCACGTCGTCTGCTGGGGGAGGGATGCCGGCCGGCCGATGTCGCGGCCCGCACCGGCTTCCACGACCAGGCGCACCTCGCTCGGCACTTCCGCCGCGTGTGGGGTGTGACGCCGGGCGCGATCCGCGCGGCCTAGACGCGGCGCGCGTCCGCCGCCTCGGTCAACCCCGCCATCCACGACGCCATGCGGTCCTGGCCCGCGCTCGTGTCGAGCTCGTCGCGCAGCTCGGGATGCTCTCTCCAGAACCGGAGCACGACGTAGACGAGCCACGCGTGCGACGCGAGCGAGTCGACGGGGACGTGGTGTTTCTCCACCGCGCCGCCGGCGTCCGCGGCGTGGAGCTTCAGCTCGGGCACCGTGTTCCCGCGCCGTGCGTCGACGAGCCCGCCCGGTACGACATCGACGATCGCGTCCCACGGCCAGGAGCGGTCGAACTCGCCGCGATCGAACGAGTACAGCGTGACGCCGGAGCGGCCCACCACCAGGCCGCGCGGACGCCGCGCGAACCACCGTGCACGCCCGCGCACCGCGAGCGAGTTCGCGCCGGCGAGAGCGACGATCACCGCGGCCAGCGTCAGCGGCACGAGGAAGACGAGAACGAGCAGCACCTGGCCGCCTTCCACGATGCAGCGGACGATCAGGATGCCGCACGCCGCCGTCGTCACCAGGCCGCCCCCGAGCAGCCACAGGCACGACCACAGCGAAGGGGCGCGCTGCCGGAAGAACGACACCCACGAGTCGGCGGGTCGCGTCTCGGCGCGCGTGAGCGCGAGCGCGTTCACGAACTCGGGCAGCGCGCGCTCGCCGCCCGCACGCTCGCCCCCGACGGCGACCACCGCGAGGAACCCGAGGAGCAGCAGCGCGAGGATCGTCCCGAGGACGGTCTGCTCGCCGACGACGGCGCCCCACAGCGCAGCCGAGAGCGCGAGACAGCACACGACGAGCACGTTGGTGATGAGCCGCGACCGCGGCCGCGCCGGGCGAAGGTTCCAGCCGGACGGCAGGGGGTACGGAGCCAGCGGGACGCTCATGGGTCCATCTCAGCATCGATCCGTGGCCCTCGGTGGGTCCCTCTCCCCGCTCGCGGACGGGCGTAGCGTGAGGGGTACCGCACGTTCGTCGAAAGGACTCCCGTGACCACCGTCGCTGAGAACATCGTCGCCTCCCTCCGCCGCCACAACATCGAACGGGTCTATGGCCTCCCCGGCGATTCGCTGAACGGCTTCACGGATGCCATCCGCCGAGACGGCGTGATCCGGTGGCAGCACGTGCGGCACGAGGAGGGAGCGGCTTTCGCGGCCGCGGCCGAGGCCGAGTTGACCGGCGAGCTCACGGTGTGCGCGGGTAGCTGCGGGCCGGGAAACCTCCACCTCATCAACGGTCTCTACGACGCCAACCGCTCGAGGGTTCCGGTCCTGGCGATCGCCGCGCACATCCCGACGGCCGAGATCGGCACGAACTACTTCCAGGAGACGCACCCGCAGGAGTTGTTCCGCGAGTGCTCCGTCTACGTCGAGTACGTCGCCGACCCCGTGCAGATGCCGCGCCTGCTCGAGATCGCGATGCGCGAGGCGATCGAGAAGCGCGGGGTCGCGGTGCTCGTCATCCCCGGAGACGTGCTGCTGGCGAAGGCCAAGAACGAGCGGGTCGTCGCGATCGAGCGCGCGACCCCTCGCATCCTTCCCTCTGAAGAGGAGCTTCGACGCACGGCCGAGGTGCTCAACGCCGCCCAGAAGGTCACGATCCTCGCGGGCGCGGGCGTCGCGGGGGCGCACGACGAGGTCGTCGAACTCGCCGAGCGTCTGCGGGCGCCCGTCGTGCACGCCCTGCGCGGCAAGGAGCACATCGAATGGGAGAACCCGTACGACGTCGGGATGACCGGACTCCTCGGCTTCTCGTCGGGCTACCGCGCGATGGAAGACGCCGACGTGGTGCTCATGCTCGGCACCGACTTCCCGTACCCGCAGTTCTACCCTCAGCACGCCACGCACATCCAGGTCGACATCCGGGGTGCGCAGCTGGGCCGGCGGCATCCGGTCGACATCGGCCTGGTCGGCACCGTCCGCGACACGGTCCAGGCGCTGCTGCCGCTGCTGACCGAGGGGAAGTCCTCGCGGCACGCCGACGACGCGCGCGAGCACTACCGCAAGACGCGCGCGAAGCTCGACGACCTCGCCGTGCCGACGGGTCGCGGAAAGCCGCTGCACCCGCAGTTCGTCGCGCGGACGCTCGACCGCCTCGCCGAGGACGACGCCGTCTTCATCCCCGACGTCGGCTCGCCCGTGGTGTGGGCCGCGCGCTACCTCACGATGACGCGCGATCGTCGCCTGATCGGGTCGTTCTCGCACGGCACGATGGCCAACGCCGTCTCGCACGCGATCGGAGCGCAGTCGGCGTTCCCCGACCGGCAGGTCATCGCCCTCGCCGGTGACGGCGGCCTCGCGATGCTCCTCGGCGAGCTCATCACGATCGTGCAGAACGAGCTGCCCGTGAAGGTCGTCGTCTTCGACAACTCCTCGTTGAACTTCGTCGAGCTCGAGATGAAGGCCGCGGGCTTCGTCACCTTCGGCACCGACCTGAAGAACCCCGACTTCGCGGCTGTTGCCGAAGCGATCGGGCTCAAGGGCTTCCGCGTGGACGACGCGGACGATCTCGAGGGCGCGCTGTCCGCCGCTCTCGCGCACGATGGGCCCGCGCTGGTCTCGGTGAAGACCGCGCGGCAGGAGCTGTCCATGCCGCCGTCCGTCACCCTCGAGCAGGCCAAGGGCTTCACCCTCTACGCGATCCGCACGGTGCTCTCGGGGCGCGGCGACGAGCTGATCGACCTCGCCGCGACGAACTTCCGGCAGCTGTTCTGACCGGAGCGCACGTCACATCAGGGGAAGGCGCGAGAACAGGATCGATGCGGCGCGCGCCGGCCTGTTCCGAGCGTGCGTCCTGTTCTCAACGAGGGGCGACGGCATCCTGTCTCCCGCCTGTCACGCGCTCGCCGCCAGGGTTCTGCCAGAATGTCGCGGTCGACATTGTCCCCCCGAATGGAGACCACCCCATGATCCGCCGACGCTCGGCTCCCCTCATCGCCCTCACCCTCATCGCGACCGCTCTGGCGGGCTGCACCGGTGTCGCTCCCGGCGACGATTCGCCCGACGAGCCGGCCCCGCAGGCGATCGACGACGGCGCCGCGACCGAGGCGCCGGACGGGACGGATGCCACGACCTCCCCGGCATCCGGGAGCTACCCCACCTGCGACGAGGTGAAATCCGCCCTCGGCCCGGAGGTGGCCGAGCTCGTCGAGGTGCCCGGGTCAGAGAACGGTGAGAGGGACGGCTCGAGCGGGCACGAGTTGGCGTGCACCTGGATGACGCCGCAGACGGCGCAGCAGTCGCTCGATCTCAACAACTACGGCGGGATCAGCATCGGCATCATGCGCGACCCGAGCTACGTCGAGAAGGACTACGACGATCTCGGCTGGACGATCGACGACCCTCGGCTCGCTGCCGACGACGCCTGGGCGCTCACGGCGGGCGGACAGTACGATCCGGCCGCGCAGGTGAACATCACGAGCGTGCAGGTCGTGCGCGACGGCACCGTCGTGGTCATCACCGGCGGGGGAGTCGCGCTGCAGGACGTCCCCGAACTCGCCGCCCTCACCGAGGGGTGGGCCGTCGGCGCCGGACTATCGGTGCTGGACTTGATGCGCTGACCGCGGCGAGTCGGAGACGACTCAGCGCAGACAGAACGAACCGTCAGGCTATTCACAGTATGGTGGGCGAAGTCGGCGAAACCGACGCGCTTTCCCGCCGACCGTGAGGCCCATTGCATGCCGCGACTCCGAAGCCGCTGGCTCGTCCTCCTGCTGTCGACGATCGCGGCGACCGCGCTCCTCGGCTCCGCGACACCCGCCGCGATCGCTGCTGAGTCCTCCCCGTCGCTGACGGCGACGCTGTCCGACACGGGCGGCGCGTCGGGGGATCCGGTCGCACTCGACCTGGGAGTGACCGGGGCAGCCGACCTCTACGCCGCGACGGTGCGCGTCACCTACGACGCCGACCGTGTCGTTCTCGACCCCGCCGCGGTGACGTCGGACTTCCCGGGCATGTTCAGCGTGTCGGGCGTCGAGGGGGCGATCGACTTCACCGTGACGCGTCTGGGAACCTCGAGCGGCCGAACGGGCGACGTTCCCCTGGGGTCGCTGGGCTTCGTGGCCACGGGGCCGGGAGAAGCACTCCTCCGCATCGACGAGGTCACGATCATCGACTCCGCCCTGGTCGGCACGACGCTCACGCCCGCCATCGGCCTGGGCTACACGGTCGCCCCCTCGTCGTCGGCGCCGGAGCCGTCCGCGCCGGGCGCACCGCCGACCATCTCGGTGACGGGGCAGGGCTCGGGCGTGTCGCGCGGCGGGGACAGGACGTTCCGCGGCTCGGCTCCGCAGTCGTCCGCGGCCCCGACCGCGACATCGCCGAGGATCACGGCGTCATCGCTCACCCCGCGGGTCGGCGAGACGATCACCCTGACCGCCCGCGGACTCACCCCCGATGCCGCGTACCGTGTCGGACTGGACTCCGACTCGATCCGCCTGGGTGAGGTCACCGCGGATGAGACCGGATCGTTCGTCCTGGCGGCGACGATCCCCGAGACCGCCCCCACCGGGCAGCACGAGATCGTCGTCCTCTCGCGGGGGCTCGCGGTGACGACGCTCCCGATCACGATCCGCGCGGCGGACGAAGCGGCATCCGCCCCGCGGAGTTCGGCCAGCCCCTCCGTCGGAGCCGCCGGTGTCACGAACGAGGCGACCGCCGACGCCGCGCCGGTGTCCGCGGACTCGACGTCCGCGCTGGTGTGGGCGCTCATCGCGGTCGTCGTCCTGCTCGGCGCGGCCGCGATCGTGCTCATGAGGCGACGGTTCCATCGCGCCGCAGGCGATGACGGGGGTCGGGGATGAACGCTCTCCGCTTCGCCCCCGCCCCGATCGTGGTGAAGGGAACACTCGTGAGAAGGACGATGCTCGTTTCCGGGGTGGCCGCCGTCACCGCGGCGGCGCTGGTGTTCGGGGCGGTCGCGCCGGCGCACGCCGAGACCGACTCGGTCAGCTATGCGGCTCCCGCCTACCAGCGCGGCGAACTCACTGGCGACGCGAAGGTCGACCGCGACGACCTGACCGTGCTGATGACCGCCGTCGGGCGGAAGGCCGGTGATCCCGGATGGGATGCCGTCGCCGCGGCGGACGCTGATCAGGACGGTGCGATCACGGTGACCGACGTCGCCGCGCTCTCGAAGCAGTTCATCTACGACGACGACCCCTTCGAGCTGCAGGAGACCGACGTCGTCGCGATCCAGAAGGCGATGACGGCCGGGACGCTCACCTCCCAGGAGCTGACGGCGCAGTATCTGCGCCGCATCGCCGCCTACGACCGCACGGCCGGGCTCGACCCCCGCGACCCGGACGCGGCGCTCGAGTCCATCATCGCGACGAACCCGACGGCCATGGCCGAGGCTGCGGCTCTCGACGCGGAGCGGGCAGCGACCGGGCCGCGCAGCATCCTGCACGGCATCCCGGTCATCGCGAAAGACAACATCAACCTGGCTGGGCTCGCCACCACCGCGGGGTGCGCCTGCCTGGCCGACAACGTGACCTCGACGGACGCCGAGGCCATCACGCGGCTGAAGGCGATGGGGGCGATCGTGATCGCGAAGGCCAACCTGTCGGAGTTCGCGATGTCGACCGTCGTGTCGAACAGCTCGTACGGCAACACCAAGAACGCCTACGGTTTCGATCTGCCCCCGGGCGGGTCGAGCGGCGGCACCGGTGCTTCGGTCTCGGCCAACCTCGGAGCGGTGGGGCTCGGCACCGACACCGGCGGCTCGGTACGAGTCCCCTCGTCGTACAACGCCCTCGTCGGCATCCGTCCGACCGTCGGGCTCGTCAGTCGCGAGGGGGTCCTTCCCCTCGACGAGTACCGGGACACCATCGGTCCCATGACACGCACGGTCTCGGATGCCGCGCTGTCGCTCGACGCGCTGGCGGAGGCTTCGCCCGGCGAGCACGCGATCGCTCCGGAGGCGTTCCGCAAGCCCGTCTCGTACGCGAGCAGCCTCGATCCGAACGCTCTTCAGGGCGTCCGCGTCGGCTACCTCGTGGACCGAGGACCCACGGACGCGCAGACCGGGGACTTCCAGCTCGTCGCCGCGGCGCGTGCCGACCTGGAGGCCGCCGGCGCCACGGTCGTCGACATCGCCTCGTTCGACCCGGTCGCTGGCGGCCGGATGGAGGACATCCACGGGAGCAAGACCTTCACCCACGGAGTCGACGTGTACCTCGACACCTACTACCGACCCGGCTACACATTCGCCGACCTGGCGCAGAAGGTCACCGATGCCGAAGCGGCGGGGCATCCGCTCTCGAGCTGGCCGGCGGAGGTCGTGCGAGAGTTCGCCTCGACGACCACGGAGGAGCGCGAGGCGGCCTACGGCCCCTTCCGTGCGGGGCAGAAGGCGGTCCAGGATCGAATCGACCAGCTCATGCGGGAGAACGACCTCGACGCGCTCATCTATCCGAGCACCGGCGCCCCCGACCTCCTCTCGGGCTTCAACAATCTCATCAGCGCGGCCAGCGGCTACCCGGCGATCTCGGTGCCCATGGGGGCCACCGACGTCGACCTGCCAGAGGGGACGATCCTGGGGATCCACCGCGGTCTCGAGTTCCTCGGCGCGCCCTATGCCGAGGACCGCCTGATCGGCTTCGCGTACGCGTACGAGCAGCAGACCCACCACAGGCAGGCGCCCTCGCTGTTCCCCGATCTGCCGACCGAGCCCTGACCCGAGCGCCGACGCTCTGCGGTGACGCGAGCGTTCTTCCGCGCGCGCCGGTGGTGCGGTTGCGCTGTGCGAAACTCCGGAGAAACCGGCTCGCGGGAGCGACAAGGGGCTGCTTGTCCGCTCGAGGACGCGGAAACTCAGGAGTTTCGCACGGCCCGCCGCGCTTCAGTCCACCAGCGCTCCGCCCTCGCGCCAGTAGCCGAGGAAGGCGACGCGCTCGCGCGGCACGCCGAGCTCGCGGACCAGCACGCGTCGCGAGGCCGTGACGACGCCCGATTCTCCGGCGAGCCACGCGACGGCGACGTCGGGCGTGGCCCACGCGCGCACGGCGGCCTCGGTCTCGCCGCGCCCGACGACGCGCACGTCGACCTGAGGGCTCAGGCCCGCGACGGTGAGGTCGTCGGCGTGGTCGCCGATCTCGACGATCGCGATGCCGCGTGCGGCGGGTGGCAGCGACGCCGCGATGCCGCGTACGGCGGGGATCGCCGTCTCGTCCGCGACCAGCAGGAACGAGGTGTACTGCTCGGGCGGCTGCCAATGGATGCCGTATCCCGTCCATCCGTTGCGGACGTCGGGGCCCGTGATCACGAGCGTCTCTCCCACGCGCGCGCCGCGCGCCCATCGCGAGGCGGGGCCGTCGGGGGAGTGCAGGTAGATGTCCACGTCGATCTCGCCTGCCTCGGGGCGGATCGCGGCGGGCGTGTACGTGCGCAGGACGTTGCGTTCGTCCGGCGGCAGCGCCTTCCACCGCGTGTACCAGTCCGACGGGTGCGGCGTGGGGTCGTCGAGAAGGCCGAACTCGGCGAGCCCTCCGCCCGGCAGGGGCAGGACGAGCTTGATGCGTTGATCGAGGCCCCACGGCGCGAAGTGCTGCAGCGCGTCGCCCGAGAAGGTGAGTCGCACGAAGTTCGGGGAGAGCATCTCGCGTCGGGCCACAGTCACGGGGAAGGCGCTGTATTCCCACGGGCGGGGAGCAGCGGATGCCGCGTCGTCGGGGCCCGTGGAAGCCGCGGGGACCCCTCTCGTCCCGGCGCCCGACGGCATCCGGTCGCCGCCCGAGCGGGAAGCCCCCGCCGCCGCGTCCGCCGCGACTCCCGGCATCCGCTCCCCGCTCACGCGTCGAGCCCCGTCGCCGCCGCGGCGGCCCGCGCGGCGAACGCCCCGCCGCGCAGCGGCACCACCAGCGGACCGCCCGTCACCGGGTCGTCGATCACGACGTTCGGCAGGCCGTAGACTTCCTCGACGCGTTCGCTCGTGATGACCTCGCGCGGGGCTCCCTCGGCGACGATGCGGCCGTCGCGCATCGCGATGATGTGGCTCGCGTACCGGGCGGCGTGGTTGAGGTCGTGCAGCACGGCGACGACGGTGCGCCCGCGGGCGTTCAGCTCGGCGAACAGCTCCATGAGCTCGACCTGGTGCGCGACGTCGAGGTAGGTGGTGGGTTCGTCGAGCAGCAGGAGGTCGGTCTGCTGCGCGAGCACCATCGCGACCCAGACGCGCTGACGCTGCCCGCCCGAGAGCGCGTCGACGGGGCGGGCCGACAGGTCGGTCGTGCCCGTGGCATCCAGGGCCTCCTTCACCGCCGCCTCGTCGGCGCTCGACCACTGCCGCAGCAGCGACTGGTGCGGGTAGCGGCCGCGACCGACGAGGTCGGCGACCGTGATGCCGTCGGGAGCGAGCGCGCTCTGCGGGAGGAGGCCGAGACGGCGCGCGACCTCCTTCGCGGGGTAGGTCGAGATGTCGCGTCCGTCGAGCACGACGGTGCCGGCGGCGGGGGAGAGGAGGCGCGAGAGCCCGCGCAGCAGCGTCGACTTGCCGCACGCGTTCGGGCCGATGATTACCGTGAACGACCCGGGTGGGATCGCGACGGTCAGCTCGGGGACGACGGTGGCGCCGTCGTACGCGAGCGAGACGGAGCGCGCTTCGAGGCGGGAGGGGTCAGACACGGCGGCGGATCTCCGTAACGATCATGACGATGAGGTACGCGCCGCCGACCGAGACGGTGACGACGCCCACGGGGAGGGTCACCGGCAGCACGTGCTGCGCGATGGCGTCGGAGCCCAGCAGCAGCAGGGCGCCCACGAGGGCCGACAGCGAGAGCGAGAGCGACGGCGTGCGTGCGAGCCGGCGCGCGATCTGCGGGGCGGCGAGGGCGACGAACGCGATGGGTCCCGCCACAGCCGTCGCCGCGGCCACGAGCACCACACCGGCGAGCAGAGCGAGGCTGCGCACCAGGTGGGGGCGCACGCCGGACGCGGCGGCCATGTCGTCGCCCAGCTCCAGCTGACGGAGCGCGGGCACCAGCGCGAAGGCCGCGAGCGCGAACGGCGCCGCGCACAGCAGCACCCCGCCGAGCGCGTCACCGGTGACGCCGTTGAGCGACCCGTGCCCCCACGCCGACGCGAACATCGCCGTCTCGAGTTCGATCTGCAGCAGCATCCAGGTGTTGAGCGAGGCGAGCATGGCCGAGACGCCGATGCCCACGACGATGAGCCGGAAGCCCTGCACGCCACCGCGGTACGACAGGAACCAGATGACGACGGATGCCGCGAGGCAACCGATCAGCGCGCCCGCCGCCCGCGCCGGCCACGACGTCGAGACGAGCACGAGCGTCAGCAGCATGCCGGTGAAGGCGCCGTTCGAGAGCCCGAGGATGTCGGGGCTCGCGAGCGGATTGCGCGTGACCGTCTGGAACAGGGCCCCGGCGATCGCGAGCAGGGCGCCCAGGGTGATCGCGGCGAGGACGCGGGGGAGGCGCCAGCTCACGACCACGGTGGTGTCGAGGGCGTCGCCCGCTCCGAGGAGCGCGCGGACGACGGCATCCGGAGCCACGGGATACGTGCCCCAGCCGAGCGAGAGCACCGCGAGCACGACGACGGCGACGAGCACCGCGACACCGACGGCGATGCTCCGCAGCCGCACCGGCAGCGCGCCGAGGACCACCCGGCGGTACCCCACGTCGACGGCCGTCACAGCGCGCTCGCTCTCCGTCGGCGCGCGAGCGCGATGAGCACGGGAGCGCCGACGAACGCGGTCACGATCCCGGCGGGTACCTCGGCCGGGGCGATGATCACGCGGCCCAGCACGTCGGCGAGCAGCACGACGATCGGCGCCGCGAGAGCGCTGAGGGGGAGGATGCGGCGCTGGTCGGGCCCGACGATCCACCGCACGACGTGCGGCACCATGAGCCCGACGAACGACAGGGGTCCGACCAGGGCGGTCGCCGCTCCCGCGAGCACGGTGATCGCGGCGATGGATGCCACCCGCACGGCGCCGACGGGAATGCCCTGGGCGCGGGCGAGGTCGTCGCCGAGAGCGAGCGCGTTGAGTGCTCGGCCGAGGACGAATGCCAGCGCGAGCCCCACCGCGATGAAAGGGACCACGGGGAGGACGACGTCGAGACCGCGCCCGAGGAGCGAACCGGCGTTCCACCCGCGCATGAGGTCGAAGGCGTCGGGGTTGCTCAGCATCATTCCGGAGGTGATGCCCGAGAGCACCGCACCCACCGCCACCCCCGCGAGGGTCAGGCGGATCGGGTCGGCCGGTCCCCGCCCCGATGAACCGACGAGCGCGACGGCGACCGTGACGACGAGCGCGCCGAGGAAAGCGGGCCAGACGAGCAGGAGAGAGCTCTGGATGCCGAACAGTGCCACCGTCACTGCGACGGCGAACGCGGCTCCCGCGTTGACGCCGAGGATGCCGGGGTCGGCGAGCGGGTTGCGCGAGAACGACTGCATGAGGGCCCCGGCGACGCCGAGGGCGGCCCCGGCGACGATGCCGGCGATGGTGCGGGGCACGCGGAGCCCCTGCACCACGAAGTCGGTGTCGGGTGTGCCCGCGCCGGAGAGCGACGCCCACACCGTGTGCCAGGGCAGGGGGTTCGCGCCGATCATGAGCGACAGGGCGATCGCGACGGCGAGGACCGCTACCAGCACGACCGTGCCGGCGGCGGTCCGACCGATTCGTGGGGATCGGGGTGCGGTGTCCGGCACCCGTGGGGGGACGACCGAGGTCATTTCCCCGATGCGAGGAAGGTCTCGATGTCGTCGAGCACCGACTGCGCGCCCTTCGGTCCGACCCCCGCGACCCACGTGCTCGTGTCGACGAGGGTGACGACGGGGAATGCCGCGGCGTTCTGCGCGATCGCCGCGGGGACGGTCGACGGGTCGTTCACGTCGGTCGTAGTGACGAAGACGGCGTCGGCGGTCGCGCTCGCGATGTTCTCGGGCGAGATGTCGGCCTGCAGGCCGTCCTCCCACTCGTGATCGGGGATCGTGTAGCCGACGCACTCGAGCAGGCTCCCGGCGAACGAGACCGGGCCGTAGAGGCTCAGCGTCGTCTCGTCGCGCGGGCGGATCATCTCGGCGGTCTTCCCGGCGAGGTCGTGCGCGCCCTTGATCTCGTCGCAGCGCTGGTCGACGGCATCCACGGCCTTCGTCACGTCGTCCTCGCGGCCGAGCGCCTCGCCGATCAGGGCGGCGTTGTCGCGCCACGGATCGGCCTGCGTGGCGATGAACACCGTCGGAGCGATCGCGCTGAGCTGGTCGTACAGCGCGGAGTGGCGGGACTCGGTGCCGAGGATGAGGTCGGGCTTGAGCGCGGCGATGGCCTCGAGGTCGGGCTCGCTCACCGTGCCGACGGGTGTAACGCCCTCGACGCCGAGGTAGCTCGGCACGCCGTTGACCATGTTCGCCACGGCCGCGCCGACGGGGGTGATCCCGACGGCCACCGCGGTGTCGAGTTCGAGCGGCTCGAGCGTGACGACGCGCTGCGGAGCCGTGCTGACGGAGGTGGTCCCACGCGCGTGAGCCACATCGTGGGTCGAGGCGGAGCTCTCGGCGGGAGAAGCGCTCGCGCCGCCCGCGCAGCCGGAGAGGGCGAGGGCGAGACCGGTCGCCGCGGCGAGGAGGGCGAAGCGCCGGGAGGAACGGCGTGCGGGCATGGCGAGATGTCCTTTCGGGTGGGGGAGGCCGAAAGCTGAAGCTTAGGCAAGGGTTACCTTACCAAGCGCACCCGATCGCGACACGCGGCCCCGCCCGGACTCGCGGAAACGCTGCGATCACCGCGGCACACGGATGCCGTGCGCGAGGGCGATCGGTGGGATCGCAGGGCGCACGGCATCCGGTGCTCAGTACACGATGACGGGCTTCACCGTCCGCCCGTGGTGCATGTCGTCGATCGCTCGGGCGATGTCGTCGAGGGGGTATCGCCGCTCGAGCTTCTCCAGCGGCAGGCGCCCCTCGGCGTGCAGCGCGACGAGTCGCGGGATGAGCTCGCGCGGGTCGGCGTCGCCCATCGTGACGCCGCGCAGGATCTTGCCGGTCAGGATGCCCTGGATGTCGACCGCGATCTCGGTGCCGGGAGGCGGAGCCCCGCACACCAGCACCGTGCCGCGTGCGGCGGCGGCGTCGAGGGCGGTCCGGGCGACCCCCGGGTGGCCCGTGGTGTCGAAGCTCAGCGTGACGCCGCGTCCGCCGGTCAGCTCGGCCAGACGCGCGGCGACGTCCTCGTGCGCCGCGTCGATGGTGGCGGTCGCGCCCAGCTCGCGCGCGAGGTCGAGACGCGAAGCCACCCGGTCGATCGCGATGAGGTGCGCCGGCGCGCGGAGCGCCGCGGCCATCACGGCGGACAGGCCGACCGCTCCGGCTCCGTACACGGCGACGACATCCGCGGTCCCCGGATCGAGCACGTTCCACATCGATCCGAAGCCCGTCAGCACGCCGCAGCCGAGCGGGGCGAGCGCCGCGAGGTCGGCGTCGTCGGCGACGCGCACGAGCGAGCGTTCATCGGCGATCGCGTGGGTGCCGAACGACGACTGCCCGAAGAAGTGCGCGGCGACCGGCTCCCCGTCGCGCGTGACTCCGCCCGAGTCGCCGTCGCGGAGACCGCCGAGCAGGTTCCGCGGCAGCCACGTCTCGCAATACGCCGGGTGGGCGCCGACGCAGGCGTCGCACGCGCCGCACGAGGTGAAGCTCAGGAGCACGGCATCCCCGGGGCCCACCCCGCGCACGCCCGGCCCGACGCGCTCGACGCGCCCGGCCCCCTCGTGCCCGATGATCCCCGGGGTGGGGAACGGGATGCCACCGGCCAGCACCCCGAGATCGGTGTGGCAGAGCCCGGTCGCGGTGAGCCGCACGAGCACTTCGCCGTGCCCGGGCTCGGCGTACTCGACGTCGGCGACCGAGATCGTCCGCGTCGCCGGAGCGGCGCCGTCTCGGCTCTCTTCGACGATGGCCGCGCGCCCCGCGATCACTGCGCGCCGCCCAGGTCGAACACGATCGAATGGGCCTTCTGGTACGACTGCAGCGCTTCCGGGCCGCCCTCGCGTCCCCACCCTGAAGCCTTCACCCCGCCGAAGGGCACAGCGGGGTCGAGGATCGCCCAGCCGTTCACCCAGGTGATGCCGGCGCGCAGGCGCGCGGCGATCCGGTGGGCGCGGGCGAGATCACCGGTCTGGATGCCGCTCGCCAGGCCGTACCGCGTGCCGTTCGCGAGCGCGACGGCCTCGTCCTCGGTGTCGAAGGGCTGCACGGTGAGGACCGGGCCGAACACCTCGTCCACGACGACCTCGGCCGCGGGGTCGAGGTCGGCGAGAACGGTGGGCGCGTAGTAGAACCCGCCGTCTCGCTCGACCGCGTGGCCGCCCGTCACGACGCGCGCGCCCGCGGCACGTGCCCGATCGACCATCGCCGCGACCTTGTCGAGCTGCGTGCGGCTCGCGACCGGGCCGATCACGGTCACCGGGTCGTCGATGTCGCCGAAGGGCACGTGCGGTACGGCGTCTTTCAGGATGCCGAGCACGACACCGTAGATCGGACGCTCGACCAGCAGCCGGGGGCCGGCCATGCAGAACTGCCCCGCATTGAACACGAACGCCGATATCACGGTGTGGATCGCGCGGTCGAGGTCGGCGTCGGCGAAGAGGATGTTCGCCGCGTTCCCGCCGAGCTCGGCGGTGAACGGCTTGAGCGACCGACCGGCGAGGGCCGCCGCGTGCGCGCCGATCTCGGTCGATCCGGTGAACGCGACCTTGTCGACGTCGGGGTGCGAGACGAGGTGGTCGCCGAGCGTCGACCCCGGGCCCGTGACGACGTTGAAGACGCCGTCGGGCACGCCGGCGTCGCGCAGCAGCTCCGCCATGAGCAGGGCGCTCAGCGGGGTGTCGCTCGCGGGCTTGTGGACCACGGTGTTCCCCGCCACGAGGGCGGGGGCGATCTTCGTGCTCGACAGGATCAGCGGGAAGTTGAACGGCGTGATCGCGGCGACCACGCCGAGCGGCTCGGTACGCACGTAGGCGTGGGCGTCGGCGGTGATCTCGCGGACGTCGCCGTCGAGGCGATGGCCGAGAGCGGCGTAGTACTCGTACAGCTCGGCGGCGTTGTTGACGTCGACGACGCGGGCGAAGGTGATGGGCTTGCCGACGTCGAGGCTCTCGGCGTGCGCGAGCTCTTCGCTGCGCTCCCGCATGAGCGCGTAGGCCCGCTGGAGGATGCGGGCTCGTTCGCGGCTCGACATCCGCGGCCAGGGGCCCTCGTCGAAGGCGCGTCGGGCGGCGGCGACGGCGGCGTCGACGTCAGCGGTCGTGCCGCGCGCGACGTCGGTGATCTTCTCGCCGGTGGACGGGGCGATGACGTCCATGCGGCCGCCGTCCGCGGCATCCGTCCACCGTCCGTCGATGAAGAGGCGGCCGGGCGCGGTCGTGACCGTGAGGCTCATCGCGCCACCTCCGCGGGGGTCACGATGTCGGCCAGAACGCCCGCGAACCACACCGGGTCGTCTTCGAAGGGCGTGTGGCCGGTGTCGACGCGCACGACCTGGGCGCCGCTGCGCGCGACGAGGTGCTCCTGGAAGGCGGGCGGCACGAGCTCGTCGCGCTCGGTGAGCACGTAGGTCGTCGGCTTCGCGCGCCAGGCGACGCGCGTTACGGGCGAGGTGAAGGCGGTGAGCGACTGCGGCCGGAACGTGTCGGCGAGCTCGGCCGCGACCGTGTCGGGGATGCCCGCGGGAAGGTCGGCGGCGATCATCGCGATGCGCTCCTCGCGCGTGCGTCCCATCGAGACCATGCCGTCGGCGATCCCCCAGAAGTCCGGGATGCCACCGCCGACCGCCTGCTGGAGGGTCTCGCCCTCGTCGAGGGCGAAGGCGGCGACGTAGACGATGCGCTCGACCGACGGGTGGTCGCCGGCCTGGGTGGTGGGGATCCCGCCATAGGAATGCGCGATCAGGGTGACGGGGCCGTCGGCCGCGTCGAGGGCGGCCGTGATCGCGGCCGCGTCGGCGTACAGGTCGGCCGTGCTGCCGATGCTCGGCAGGGTCACCGTGTCGACGGCGAAGCCGCGTGCGCTCAGCTCGGCGGCGAGACGGTCGAACACCCAGGGCCCGGCCCAGGCGCCGTGGACCAGAAGGATGCGGGGAGGGGAAGGGGTCATGCGTGCGCTCCTCGGACGGGGACGACCTCGGCGTCGTCTTCGCCAGTGTCCGTCGCGCTCGGGCGGGGCGGTATCCGTAGGACTACCGAACGCGGGGCTTCCGGTCCCTTCGACAGGCTCAGGGACCTGGGTTGCGGCCTCCGTCGCGGCGGAGGTGGCTGAGCGTGTCGAAGCCTCCGGTCCCTTCGACAGGCTCAGGGACCTGGATTGCGGGCTCCGGGGACCTGGGGTGCGGGCTGGAGGACGTGGGGTGCGGCGGAGGTGGCTGAGCTCGTCGAAGCCTCCGGGCGCGCTACGGCGCTCTACGGCACGCTCACCAGCGTCGACTGATACCAGGCCGCGATCTGCGCGCGCGAGGTGAAGCCGAGCTTGCCGAGAATTCTTTGCACGTGCGTGTCGACCGTCCGCACGCTCAGCACCAGCCGTTCGGCGATCTCGCGATTGCTGAGGCCCTCGTGGATGCCGGCGGCCACCTCGCTCTCGCGGGCGCTCAGGCCCGCGGCCGGTCGCCCGGGAGCTCCGGCGAAGGCGGCGGCCTCGGCGGGCGACAGTCGTTCGCCGACCGCCGAGAGCCGCTGGAAGGCCTCTTCGCCGAGCCGCTGGCGCACGACCGCGACGCAGCGGTCGTGCTGCGCGAGCATCTGGGGCCCGTGCACGGCGATACCCGAGTCGATGCGGCGCCACCAGGCCCGCGCGGCCCCCAGAAGGACGGCCGTGCGTTCGGTGGGGGACCGCGCGGCGTCGATCCAGCTCAGCAGCTCCAGCACGAGGCAGTCGCCGACGGGGTCGTCGATCCCCTCCTCCATCGCGAGTGCCTCGCGCGCATGGCGCTCGGCGTCGTCGAGCTCGCCGTCGGCATAGAGAGCGAGGCCGATGGCCCACAGGGAGAGCGATCGGATCCATCGCTCGCCGATCTCGGTGGCGTGGCGCAGCGCCTCGCGCGCGGGACCGAGAGTGTCGGGGAGCTCGCCCTGCACGAGGGCGACGGTCAGCTGGAACTGCGCGAGCAGCGCCTCTTCGGGTCGGCCGATCGAGCGGGCGAGCCGGATCGACCGGCTCAACTCCTCGCGCGCGAGGTCGCTTTCGCCCGCGAAGAGCGCGCGCGTCCCGCTCAATCGGCGAAGCTCCACCTCGCACTGCTCCTGTTCGGTCGGAGACAGTGACGGCAGGAGCCCCCGCGCTTCGTCGAGGTGGGTTCGCGCCTCGTCGAGCGCGCCCTGGAGGACGCAGATCCAGGTCGCCACGAGCAGGGCGGGCGTCCGCCGCGACGCAGAGCCGCCGACGAGACGCAGGAGCCGGCGGCTCCATCGCCGCCCCTCCGAGAGGAATCCCCCCACCGCCCAGTGGTAGCGGAGGTCGGAGAACAGCTCGAGCGCGATGTCGGTGTCGCTCGCCGCGGCCGTGCGCAGGGCGGCATCCAGTTCGGCGCGGTCGGCACGTTGACCGGCCAGGATCCGCCGCTGAGCCGGCCCGTACCAGTGCGTGCGCGCGAGGCGCGCGAGCCCGCGGTAGTACTCGAGGTGCCGGCGCACGAGATCGGGTTGTTCCCCCGACTCCTCGGCGCGGTCGCGCCCGTAGCCGCGGATCGTCTCGAGGAGGTGGAACCGGCCGGTCTCACGGTCGGCTTCGACGAGCGACTGGTCGATCAACTGCTCGAGGGTCTCGACGGTCGCGGCTTCGTCGCCGCCCGCGACGGCCGCCGCCGCGGGGAGGTCGAACGGGCCCGCGAACACGCTCAGCGCCGCCCAGAGCGCGCGCTCGGGCGGTGTGCACAGCTCGTGGCTCCAGTCGACGACCGCACGGAGGGTCCGTTGACGGGAGACCGGGGCCCGGGACCCCGCTCGCAACAGGGTGAAACGCTGCGACAGGCGACGGGCGAGATCCGCGACGGAGAGGGTGCGCAGGCGTCCGGCGGCGAGTTCGATCGCGAGCGGCAGTCCGTCGAGCGCCTGACACAGCTGGGCGGCGACGGCGTGGTCGGCGGGTGAGAGGCGGAATCCCGCGTCCGCGGCGCGGGCGCGCGCCACCAAGAGCTCCACCGCTTCGGCGGGCTCGTCTCCCGCGGTCTCGGTCCCCAGCGGAGGGACAGGGAAGACCTGCTCCCCGTCGACGTCGAGGCGCCGACGGCTCGTGGCCACGATCGTCACGTTCGGCAGCGCGTCGAGGAGCTCGTCGGCGACGGAGGCGGCGGCGTCGATGACGTGCTCGCAGTTGTCGAGCACGAGGAGGGCGGTCTCATCGCTCAGCACGTCGACGATGAACTCGAGCGGCTCGCGGGCCGACAGATCGCCGAAGGGCAGGGACTGCGCGATCGCGGCGACCACCCGCCGTGGATCGCTCACCGCGTCGAGACCGACGAAGTAGACGTTCGTCGACGTGCGTCGCGCGTGCGCGTTGGCGAGTCGCACGGCGAGACGTGTCTTGCCCACCCCGCCGACACCGGTGAGCGTGATGAGGCGCGTGCGTTCGAGCGCGTCGGCGAGGGCGTCCAATTCGCGCCGACGCCCGACGAATTCGCTGCGCGGCTCTCTGATCACGGGGGAGCTTCCTTGCGTCCGGGAGCTCTCATTATCGGTCGGCGGTCGATTCACCGGAATGCTTTCCGCGCGGATTACGTGATTTCACGGATAGACGGGACCGTCGTCGTCCCCCGAACAATGGCGCCGGGCCCATCGGGTCCTCTCGTCCAACGATGTGTTCAACGACGAACCAGGAGAAGTCCATGCGCAGAACCGTCCCCATGGTCGCCACAGCCGCTCTCGTCCTCGCCCTCACCGCCTGTTCGGGAGGGGGCTCCACCGCCTCGGGCAACGGGTCCGGACCCGTCAAGATCGGCATGGTCGTGCCGCTCACCGGCTTCCTCTCGGCCCTCGGTCAGGGCGACAAGGAAGCGGCCGAGCGCGTCGTCGCCGATCTCAACGCCGCCGGCGGCATCGACGGGCGCCAGGTCGAGCTGACGGTCGTCGACGACAAGGCCGACGTGACCGAATCGGTCAAGCAGTTCAACCAGTTGGCATCCGATCCCTCGTACTCGGCGATGCTCGCGAGCAGCTTCGTCTCGGCCGCGACCGCCGTGGGCAGCACCGCGCAGTCCGCGAAGATCCCGACGATCGCCCTCGGACCGGTCGACGCCTTCGCCGACGGCAGCAACCCGTACGCGTTCACGTCGCCGCCCATCCCGGCGGTGTACGCGCGGGCGCTCGTCGACTACTGGGTCAGCCAGGGGGTGAAGACCCTCGCGATCGGCTACACCGGCGGTGACCTGTACGGCGGCAACGGCGACAAGGCCACGGCGGAGTACGCGAAAGAGGCCGGGATCGACGTCGTACTCGACGAGTCGTACGACCAGACCGCGACCGACTTCACCCCGCTCATCACGAAGGTCGTCTCGGCGAAGCCCGACGCGTTCGTCGTCTGGGGCGCGGGCCCCGCTCCCGTGATCATCACGAAGCAGATCGCGGGCAAGGGCATCGCGACCTACTTCACCGGCGCCGAGGCATCGGACCTGTACCTCCAGCCCGCGGGAGACGCCGCCGAAGGCGTGAAGGCCGCGGCGACCATCGCCCTGGGCGGCGACGCGTTGCCCGAGGGCGCGTACAAGACCAAGGTCATGGCGGTCGCGAAGCCCTGGATGGATGCCAACAACGGGGCGTACCCGCCCGAGTTCGCGTTCGGTGGGGCATCGGGCGTCGAGCTCCTCGCCGCCGCGATCGACGCGGCCGACTCGACCGATCGGCAGAAGATCCGCGACGCTCTCGAGAAGACCGACCTGCTGACCTCGAACGGGCGCTACACGTACAGCCCCACCGACCACATGGGACTCGATGCGACCTCGCTCGCGATCTTCGAGGCGAAGGGCGGCAAATGGGTCCCGACCGAGGCCGCGACGAAGCAGTTCGCGACCGAGCTCCCGCAGTGAGCACGCCCACACCCACCGGAGTCGGCTCGACGACCCACGGGTCCGTCGAGAACTCCTCCGCCGAGAACACCTCCGCCGGACTCGAGCTGGCGGGCCTCTCCCGCCGGTTCGGCGGGGTCTACGCCAACCGCGACATCTCGTTCCGGATCGCTCCGGGCGAGCTCCGCGGCGTGATCGGACCGAACGGGGCCGGCAAGTCCACCCTGTTCGGTCTGATCAGCGGACACGTGCGCGCCCAGGAGGGCGTCATCCGCCTCGATGGCGAACGCGTCGATCGCCTGCCCCCGCACCGTCGCGCCCGGCGCGGCATCGCGATCGTCTTCCAGGGCGCGCGCCTCTTCCCGGGCATGACCGTGCTCGAGAACGTCGCCGTCGGAGCGCACGCCCGCACCCGGTCGGGGGCTCTCGATGCCGCCGTGCGTTCGCCCCGTCACCGCCGCGAGGAGAGGGAGATCAGGGCGGATGCCGAGGAGTCCCTCGCCCGCGTCGGACTCGCCGACTGGGCGGGTCGGGGTGCCGAGCAGCTCCCGCTCGGGCAGCAGCGCCGACTGCAGGTCGCGCGAGCCCTGACCGCGCGCCCGCGGGTGCTGCTCCTGGACGAGCCGGCCTCGGGCCTGCGCGCCGACGAGCGTGACGACCTCCGCGGTCTCATCCGCGAGCTGCACGGCGACGGCACGACGATCCTGCTCATCGAGCACGACGTGGCGATGGTCACGGCCCTGGCCGACCGGATCGCCGTGTTGGACCTGGGCCGCCTGATCGCGGAGGGGACGCCGGAAGAGATCCGCCGCGACCCCGCGGTGATCGCCGCCTACCTGGGCAGCGAGGCCGCAGCATGATGCTCGAGGTGAACGACCTCGTCGTGCGCTATGGCTCGGCGACGGCTCTGGACGGCGTCTCGCTGCGTGTCGACGCGGGCGAGCTCGTCGCGTTGGTCGGGCCGAACGGCGCGGGAAAGACCTCGCTCGTCAACGCCGTCAGCGGTCTCGTGCGTCCGGCATCCGGAAGCGTCCGCGTGTCGGGGACGGTCGCTCAGGTACCCGAGGGACGCCAGATGTTCGGAGACCTCAGCGTCGACGACAACCTGCGCCTCGGCGCGTGGCGGCGGCGGTCTCGGCGGACGGATGCCGTGTACGAACTGCTGCCCGACCTGCAGCGCCTCCGCCGCCAGCGCGCTGACACGCTCTCGGGCGGTCAGCAGCAGATGGTCGCCGTGGGGCGGGCGCTCATGGCCGAGCCCGACCTGCTCGTCGTCGACGAGTTGTCGCTCGGGCTCGCGCCGCTGATCGCGGCCGACCTCGTGCGGCACCTCGCCGCCCTCAACGCCGATCGCGGCACCGCGGTGCTGCTCATCGAGCAGGAGGTGGGCCTCGCGTTCGGCCTCTGCTCCCGGGCGTACGTGCTGGATGCCGGGCGCATCGTCGCCGAGGGGCCGACGGCGCAGCTCGCCGCCGCTCCCGCGGTGCGCGCCGCGTATCTCGGCGGTTTCGACGAACAGGAGAACAGACCATGAATCGCCCGCCCAGCACGGGGGAGCGGGCCGTCCCCGCCCCGTTCTCCTCCCCGATCACACGTCAGGATGTGATCTCGTGAGCGATCTCGCCACCTACCTGCTCAGCGGTCTCGCCCTCGCGGGGTCGTTCGCTCTCGTCGGCAGCGGCATCGTCGTCGTCTACCGCGTGACCCACGTGCTGAACTTCGCGCAGGGCTCCTTCGTCGTCTTCGGTGCGTTCCTCTCGCAGACCTTCCGTCAGCTCGGGCTCCCGCCCGGACTCTCCGAGCTCGCGGCGGTGGTCGTCGTCGGTCTCATCGGCTTCGTCGTGGGGGCCGTCGCGATCGGCAAGCCCGGCACGCACCCGATGACGTCGCTGCTGATCACGCTGGGGATGTCGCTGGTCGCCGCTGCCGTCATCATCGCCGTCTGGGGGCAGAACCCCGTCTCGCCCGCGGGGATCTCGGGCACTGTCCGGCTGTTCGGTGCCGAGATCGAGACGCAGCGGCTGCTGACCCTCGCGGTGGCCGTCGTGACGCTCGCCGCGATGAGTCTGCTGTTCACGCGCACCGACATCGGTCGCGCGCTCACGGCCGCGGCATCCAATCCCCGGGCGGCCCGACTCGTCGGGATCGACACCCGCGTGATGGGCCTGCTGTCGTTCACGATCGCGGGAGTGCTCGGCGGTCTCGCCGGGGTGCTGATCGCGCCCACCACGGCGGTGTCGGTGACCTCCGACCTGCCGTTCGTGCTCAGCGCGCTCGCCGCCGCCGTGTTCGGGGGGCTCCGGAGCCCGTGGATGACGTTCGTCGGCGCCCTCGTCCTGGGGGTGACCGGGCAGCTCGTCGCGGGCTACGCGAACGGCTCGTACCAGACCCAGATCGCGCTCATCATGATGCTCGTCATCATGATCGCCCGGTCGCGTTCGTTCACCGCCGAGGAGGCGAAATGACCCGCATCGTCATCGCGCTGGCCGCGATCGCCGCCGCCATCGCTCCGCTGCTGCTGACCGACCAGACGTTCTTCGTGCAGACCGCGCTGACCGCGCTCGTCGTCACGGGGCTGTCTCTGTTCATGGGCTACGCCGGTCAGGCCTCGCTCGGCCAGGGCGCTTTCGTCGCCGTGGGCGGACTCACCGTCGCGGTCGGGACGGTGACCCTCGGCATCCCGCCCCTCGTCGCGCTCGTCGCCGCTCCCGTGCTCGGGGCGCTCGTCGCCGCTCTCGTGGGCTGGCCACTGCTGCGGTTGCGCGGGCACTACCTCGCGTTCGGCTCGCTCGCGGTGCTGCTGATCATCCAGACGGTCATGGCCACAGCGCCCCTGTTCGGCGCGGGCGTCGGGATCTTCGGCATCCCTCCGCTCTCGGTCGGGGGTCTCGTCGTCACCGATCAGCGCGTGTACTCGTACGTCGCGCTGGCCGCGCTCGCCGCGGCGCTGCTGGTCTGCCACAACCTCGTCCGGTCGCGCTTCGGTCGGGGGATCCGTGCGCTCGCCGGGAGCGAGTCGGCGGCCGCGTCGAGCGGGGTGCCGATCCTGCGCAGCAAGCTCACCGTGTTCGCGGTGGCGGGCGGATTCGCGGGGTTCGCGGGGGCGCTGGGAGCGTTCTTCACCCCGTACGTCAGCCAGGACACCTACCCGCCGTTCGTCTCGTTCGGGTACGTCGTGATGGCGGTCGTGGGAGGTCTCGGGTCGGTGTGGGGCGGGGTCGTGGGGACCCTCGCGCTGAGTCTGTGGCTGCAGGTGCTGAGCGCGCTGAGCGCGACGCCCGGGATGCCGGCGGCGGCCGGGCCGATCCTGCAGTACGCCGGGTACGGGATCGTGCTGGTGGTCTTCCTGCTGTTCGTGCCGCGGGGGATCGTGCCGACGCTCGCGGGGCTGCGGGCGCGGCGCCACGGGGTACCGGCGGGAGCGCGGGCTCCCCTCACCCCAACCGCTGTAGCATCCGCGCCGCGAGGAACCGCGCACGACCGCGCGGGGTGAGCGGGTCGTAGCCGAGCTGCCGGGTCCAGCTCTCGTGCCGGGACTGCAGGCTGCTGTGGTGCAGCGAGAGCCGGGTCGCCGCGGCGCGGATGCTCTCGCTGTCGACGACCACATCGAGCGCCTCGAGCGTCCGGGCGTCGAGGGCGTCGAGCGCGGCGAGATCCGGATGCCGTGGACCCGACGGATGGAACGCGCGGGCGAGCTCGACGAGAACGCCGAGCTCGCCCGCATCGACCACGCGATGCCTGTCGTCGGCCAGCCGCAGGGCGAGGCGGGCGTCGGCGCAGGCGCGGGGGAGGTCGTCGAGATCGCGCGCGACACTCGTGCCCACGGGCCCCTCGGGCGGGACGACCTCGCCGAGGCCGATCCAGACCGCGCCCTCCGCGGTGGCGAGCACGGTGGAGGCCGTGGTCACGTGCCGCGAGTGGGGCGGCGCGGCCACGACGCGGACCTCCCCGTCGAGGCGGAGGCGATGCGCGGCCGCTTCGCGATCCACGCGCGAGACGCCGGCGTCGATCACGCGCTCGACCGCGCCGGTGGTCGGGTCGGCGCGGGCGGTGATGATCGCGAGGGCGACCTGCGCGCGATCGACGATCATCGCGTCGTTGACGGCCGACCCGGTGTCGCGCTGGAGCCAGACGCACGGGGCGTCCGTGTCCGACAGGGACGCGGGCGGGGTCGGGGTGATCCGCGCGCCGTCGGCGTCGATGCCGAGCAGGCGACCGCGCACGCGGGCTCCCGCGGTCGTCCCGCCGAGGATCGCGGCCGCCCGGACCACCGACTCCACGCCCGCGCCGCCGGCGATGAGGGAGTCGAAGTAGTCGATGATCTTCACCGACTCGCTCGCCGCGGGATCGAGGACTCTCAGGCGTCCCGCGAGTTCCTGCATGGCGTCACTCCTTCGTCCCGCGCGGCCGTGTCGCACACAGCATAGGGCGCGGGATCGCCCCGCCGCCCGCGCGTCCGCCTCACCCCAGCAGCCGACGGATCCACCGGTCCCGCGCCTCGACGGCGTCGTGGGAGAGGGCCGCCTGCGGGGCGAATCCCTCGAAGGCGTGGAAGCCCCCGGGCCAGACGTGCAGTTCGGCCCGGCCTCCCGCCGCCCAGATGGCCGACGCATAGGCGACGTCCTCGTCGCGGAACACCTCCGCGCTGCCGCAGTCGATGAACGCGGGAGGGAGGTCCGACAGGTCGGTCGCCCGTGCGGGAGCCGCGTAGATCGACACCCCGTCGGTGCCGCGACGCTCGCCGAGGAGCGCGTTCCACCCGAGCAGGTTGCTCGCGCGATCCCACACGCCCACGCCCTGGATCTGATGCGTCGAGACGGTCGCGTCGCGGTCGTCGAGCATCGGATACATCAGCATCTGGCCGATGAGGTGGGGTCCCCGCCGGTCGCGCGCGAGCAGGGCGACCCCCGCTGCGAGCCCGCCGCCGGCGCTGCCGCCCGCGATGAGGAGCCGCTCGTGCTCGATGCCGAGCTCCTCCGCGTGCGCGGCCGTCCAGACGAGTCCCGCATAGCAGTCCTCGACCGGATACGGGTCGGGGAACTCGGGTGCCAGTCGGTACTCGACGGTCACCATGACGGCGTTGTAGCGGTGCAGCCATTCGGCGAAGCCCTCGACGCCGGTGAAACGATCGCCGAAGATCATGCCGCCGCCGTGCGTGTGGAAGATCCCGGGGCCGTGTCCGGTGCGTCCTTTCGCCTCGACGATCGAGACGACGATCTCCGCGCCCTCGTAGCCGGGGATGGTCACGTCGCGGGACTGCAGGTCGGCGGTGTCGAGGATCTCGTCGCGGGTCGGCATCCCCGGCACGCTCGCCGAGCGCATCACCGGCACCATCTCGGCGGTCAGCGTCGGGGGCACCATCTGCGAGATCACCCCCAGCATCGTCTCGAGTTCGGGATCGAAGGGAGGGCGGTTCGGGATGCCGTCGACGGCGAGGGTGGCCAGGTGGCCGTCGGTGGCAGTGATGACGCCGGCAGCCGATTCCTCGGGATGCGATTCGCGGGTCATGATGACTCCTTCGTCGGGGACGCCTCGTCGCGTCCGTCTCGATTGTGCGCGCGGCGGTGCGCCCGGTGCCCCGCCACGCGGCGGAAGATCACCGGGGGCGGGCCGACAGGTGGCGGGTATGCGGGTGTCCGGATGCCGAGCGCCGCCGGTGAGTCCCCGGCCCGCCCGTACGCGCCCCGCCCGCACGCGCCCCGCCCGTACGCGCCCCGCCCGCACGCGCCCCGCCCGCACGCGCCCCGCCCGTACGCGCCCCGCCCGCACGCGCCCCGCCCGTACGCGCCCCGCCCGTACGCGCCCCGGCCGCACGTGCCGTCCCGGCCCGCCCGCACGCCCCGCCCCGATGCGCCCCCGGGGCGCCCGCGATCACCGGCGGACTCCCGACCCACGGCATCCCGCTCAGTCGCTCGCCTTCTCGATCCCGCGCGTGCGGATCTCTTCGAGGTCGAGGTTGGCGAGGATCTTCCGCGCGACGAGGTCGTCGATCGTGCCTTCGCGTCGCAGCCGCAGGAGCACCTCTCGCTTGCGGTCGAGGATCGCCAGGCGCAGCCGGGTCGCCTCCTTGTGCCGGATGAGCGGGGAGCGCTGGGTCACGTCGATGTCGTCGCTCACGGCGATCATCTCGAGCCCGCCGAGGGTGCGTCGCCCTTCGTCGTCGGTGCCGGCGGGAGGAACCGGTCCCATCGTCGACGAGGTCGAACCGCCGCCGTCGTCGTCGACCGAGGAGTCGAGAGAGGCGTCGAGCTCGGCCAGATCGCGCTCCTCGATCGCGCGCTGGCGGGCGACGGCGCGGGCGTTGGCGAGCTCGAGGCGCTCGTATCCCTCGCGGCGAGCGCGGTCACGCACCCGATCGCTGATGCCGTGCTCGACGGCGAGGTCGTCGAGGGCGGCGAGCGCCGCTCCCGAGATCGCGCGCTCGGCGAGCTCGTACTCTTCGATCGCGGCATCGTCGTTCGGGAGCTTCGCCCAGCGGATGACCACGGGAAGCAGGGGCCCCTGCACAAGGAGTGTGAGGACGATGACCCCCGCCGTGACGAACACCACCGCGTCGCGTCCGGCGACCGGCGCGCCGCTCTCGGTCGTGATGGGCACCGAGAGTGCGATCGCGAGCGAGACGGCGCCACGGAAGCCGGCGACGGTGCTGACCATCCGGGAACGGTGTCGGAGCGAACGCGTCGACCCGGCCGCGGGGCGCGAGAAGGGGCTGAACAGCCACTGGAACAGATAGCGCACGAGGAAGAGCGCGATCCAGGCCGCCACCGTGATCAGCGACAGGATGCCGATCTCGGAGGGCGAGATCTCGTGCAGGACGAGCTGGACCTCGAGGCCGATCAACACGAACAGCGCACCGTTGAGCAGGTAGACGCCGAAGGGCCACGTGGCATCCGCGGCTCGACGAGACATCGCCGTGGTGATCCGGGGCGAGACCCAGGCCACGATGAGGCCCGCGAAGACGACCGCGAGCACCCCGGACGCGTCGATCAGCTCCGCGACCAGGAACGACACGAACGGCACGAGCAGCATCGTGAGGTTGATGGTGAGAGTGGACTGCATGCGCCGCAGGGCGAAGTAGGCCAGAGCGGCGACGGCGATGCCCGCGGCCGCGCCGCCGAGGTACGACAGCAGCACCATTCCGGTGATCGACCACGGGGTGACCTGGCCGCCGAGCAGCAGTGACACCGCGATCGCGTACAGGACGAGGGCCGTGCCGTCATTGGTGAGGCTCTCGGCCTTCAGCTTCATGAAGGTCTTCTGAGGGAGCAGCCGCCCGAGGGCGGCGACCGCCGTCGCGTCGGGCGGCGCGACCGCCGCGCCGATGACGAGCGCGGCCTCCCACGGCACGCCCATCCAGGTCGCGACACCCGCGACGGCGAAGGCGGATGCCACCACCAGCAGCGTGCTCATCGGGATGATGTACCGCAACGATCGGCGAACCGAGCGCAGTGACGTGGTCCACGCCTCGCGGAACAGCATGACGGGAAGGAAGAGCAGCAGCACGGTCTCGGGCGGGAGCTCGATCGCGCGCAGCTCGGGGATGAACCCCAGCGCGAGCCCGATGACGAGGAGGACGAGCGGCGTCGCCACCCGTAGACGCGGCGCGAGGATCGTCCCCACCAGCATCGCGAGTCCGAGCAGGACCGTGACCTCGAGTCCTTGCATTGTTACCGCCTTCCGCCGTGCCCTTCAGCAGACAGCGTAGAGAGGGGCCAGGACATTCCCGTCGCTCTTTTCGCGAGCTGCGGACAGCATCGCGTCCGGGCCTCCTGTGCAGGACGGGACGGGGCCCGCGTGCAGAAGATTTCCCGTCACCGCCCACGAAGGCGTTCTCCCCGCGGACGCTCGGTGACGTCCACGGCCGTTTCGGAGACGCCCTCAGGAGACCTCCCGCGACAGCGACGCCCCGTACGCCCGCCATGCCTCGCCGAGCCGTTGCAGGCCGGCCTCGAGCACGTGCGCTTCCGGGGTCACCGGGAGGCGGATGTGGTCGTCGGCATCCATATCCGAGGTGAACTGCGCCGATCCCGCGACCGAGACCCCGAACCCGGCCGCGTGGCGGGAGAAGGCCGCCGCGGAGCCCGCGGGCAGCTGCGCCCAGATGCACAGTCCGCCGCGCGGAGGTCGCCACCGCCAGTCGGGGAGATGCGCCTGGAGCAGCCGCCCCGTCGTGACGGCGGCGTCACGGTGCACCGTCGCGACGTCGCGGCGCAGGGCGGGAGCCTCGGCGAGCAGGTCGAGGGCCAGCATCTGCGCGGGAACACTGGTCGAGAGATCGGTGCTCTGGCGGAGGCCGCGCAGTCGCCGCACGAGCACCGGGTCTGCGCGCAGCCATCCGACCCGCAGCCCCTCCCACGCCCACTTCGACAGTGATTCGACGACGATGATCGGTGCGTCGGGCCGGAGGGCCGCCAGCGACGGCGGCGTGATGCCGTCGAACGACACGTGCGCGAGCACCCGGTCCTCGACCACGGTCACGCCGTGATCGGCGGCGAGGTCGGCGACCCGCTGACGGACGGCCGGACTCGTCTGCATCCCGGTCGGGTTGTGGTTGTGGGGGTTCAGGGCGATGAGCACGGGGCGACGCACCACGATCGCCATCTCGAGCGCCTCGACGTCGATCCCGTCGGGAGTGAGCCGGATGCCGTGGACGTGGCCGCCGCGTCGGCGTACGGCATCCGTGAGTCCGGGCCAGGCGACCTCCTCGGTGAGCACGGTGTCGCCGGGGGAGACGACCTCGTCGACGAGCAGGCTGAGGGCCTGTTGCCCCCCGTGCGTCACAAGCACCTGCGCCGGTGTCGTCGGGGTCCCGTCTTCGGTCATCGCGAGGGCGATCGCGGCGCGCAGATCCGGGAGCCCCGCGGGGTCGGCCTCGACGGTCGTGGCGTCGAGCACGGGTCGATGACGCTGGACGATGCCGACCGCGCGCGGCGAGATCGCGGGCACCGCACGCAGCAGGTTGATACTCGACGGCAGGGTCGCGTAGAGCGCCTCGCCGCGCCCGGCTGCTTGGCGCGCGGCGAGGGGAGCGGCGCCGGCGACGCGCGTTCCGCTGCCCTGGCGACGGTCGAGGATGCCCTCGTCGTACAGGCGCGCGTAGGCGCTGACCACGGTTCCGCGTGAGACGGCGATGGTGGCGGCGAGCGTCCGCTCGGACGGAAGGCGGTCGCCGCCGCGGAGCTCACCCTCGCGGACCAGGCGAGCGATCGCCTCGGCGAGGCTGGCGCTCAGGGTCGCGTCGGTCGTCGCCCAGCGCCCGAGCCGAACCGCCAGGCGCTCCGCCGAGACAATGGCTGTGCGATGGTCCACCAGACCGGAAGTGGCTCTGTCAACGAGGGTCATAAACCCCGATTGTGGGCCAATGACCCGCTTCGACTCTCCCGAATCCGCATTTGTCAGTCCACTGACCCCGGATTGGACCATCGCCGACGTGCTCGAGTGGATCGCCGCGTCGGACGACCGGTGCCACGACGAGCGTCTCCTCGGGATTCTGGATGCCGTGGACCGCGCGCTGCACCCCTGTTCGGCGCTCGCGGCGACTCGCGTCGTCGTGCATGTGCGGGCGCTGGCCGCGCGGGTGGCGGCGGACCCGAGCGTGGGGGAGCGGGTGCTGGGCGAGGTGCTCGCGGTTCGCGACCGTGAGACGTCTGCCGTGGCCGAGGGGGAGGTTCTCGTTCCCGCGTGAGGCGCGCGGGCGAAGCGCCGGCACGGGCTCCCGTCTAGGTGGACGCCGGCGGGGTGCGGCGCCTCGGCAGGATCTTCGTGAAAAGCACGAAGAAGAACGCCCAGAGCAGGATGCCGGTCCCGAAGAACACCGCGACCACGCCGAGGTAGTGCCACCCGGTGTCGAGCGGGAACCACCCGCTCAGCAGCAGCGCGGGCAGCACCGTCACGGTCATGACCAGGAAATGCACGAGGGTCTGCGTGCGCATGCTCCACGTCTCGACCTGGTAGATCACGGACGCCCCCGACACGGCGGCCGCGATGACGCCGACCGCGAGCGTCGCGCGTCCGTCGTCGGGCTTCCCCTGGGCGAGGAGTGCGATGCCGATCGTGGTCATGGTGACGAGGGGGATACCCGCTCGGAGGAGCACAGCGCCGAGCAGTTTCATGGGGCCAGCTGAGGGAACGAGGGATCCGGCCCCGCGGTGGGAGCCCCGCGCGGCGCGGTGTGACCGGGGTGGGGTGTGTCAGCGGCATCGATGTTCGGTGTCGGTGCGGCGTGGGTGGTGGGGTTTGGCTTGTTGTCGGCATCCGCTTCGTGCGTGATGCTCGGAGCGCGAGCCGTCGGCATCCGCTCCTTCGACGACCTCGGGCGCGCTCGAATCCGGGCGCCCGGCCGATGTCGGACCCCCTCGCTAGCGTTGCATCATGGACGTCACGGCACCCGCAAACGACCGGCCGAGCTCGGTCGTCTCGCCGTGGGGCGTGCCGTGGCCGAGCGACGACGACCTGCTCGCCGACGCTCACTCCGCGTGGGCGATCGAACAGGGTCTGTTCGATCCTGATCCCTTTTCCGGTGCGGTCCGGACCACAGGATCGGGCGACCTCGACGGTCTCGACCGCGGATCGGACGCGGGGCGGGACGACCTCAGCCCCACCGAGCTCCTCGACGAACTGAAGCGCCAGGCCCGCCAACGCCACCGCGCTACGGCCGCGGAGTACCGTCTGATCGCCACGCTCTCGCGAGCGGCGCGGCAAGATCCGGTTCCGTGGGTCGGTCCCGACCCGACGCTCGACCTCGAGTGGAGCGACCCCCGGCGGCGCTCGGTCGCCGCCGTGCGTCGCGACCGGCGCGACATGGCGGAGCGTGCCGCCGTCGCCGAGATCGCTACGCGCCTCCGGCTGTCCGAGCAGACCGTTCGCACGCGAGCGGCCCACGCCGAGATGCTTCAGACCCGATGCCCCGAGGTGTGGAACGCCTTCTCAGACGGCCTGCTCTCCGAGCGGCACGCGGTTGAGGCGGCCCGGTTGGCGACGTCGCTGCCCGCAGAACCCTGCGACGCGTCGTCGACCGGCGCTGATGTGCAGGTTCCGGATGCCGAGGGCCCGGGCGATCCGTTGCACCAAGGCGACCGTTTCTCCAGCGACGGTGCACCCCCTGGCGGAGATCCTGGTGACGGAGGTGCAGGTGACGGGCTCCTCGAAGGCGTCACGATGCTCCCCGACGAGACCGCGGACGCGGCCGACGGCACCACGTCGACCCCGCCCGAGCATCACGAATCGTGGCGCGCGTTCGACGAGGGCGCTCTCGATCGTGCGCTCCGGCTTCCGCCCGCGCGCTTCACGGCTGCGGCTCGAGCGCTTCGAGAGCGGGTGCACAGCGAGTCGATCGAGGCCCGTCATCGCCGGGCGGCTCGCGATCGCGGGGTGTGGGTGAGTCCCGAGCTCGACGGCATGGCGACCTTGACTGCCCTGCTCCCGGCGGATCGGGCCTACGACGCTCTGACGCGTGTCGACCGTATCGCGCGTCACCTTCGCGTCGCGCCCGACGAAGAGCGCACTCTCGCGCAGCTGCGCGCGGACGCTGTCGCGGATCTGCTCACGGCCGGTGCCCCGACCACGGCGGGTGCCCCGTCTGCCGGTGGTTCTCTGTCCGCCGGTGGTTCTGCGCCTGCCGCGGACGCTCCCACGGTCTCCCGCATCTCGACACCCAGCGCAGTTCGCTCCGCGTCCGTCCACGGCTCACCGACGACGACGTTCCCACCCATCGCGCGCCCGGATCGTCGGCCCGGCGTCGTCGTGACCGTTCCCGCGCTCACGCTGCTCGGCGCGGGCGCCGAGCCCGCGACGCTCGACGGCTACGGCCCGATCGACCTCGACACCGCTCGTCGCCTCGCCGGCGAGGCGAGCTCGTGGGTACGCGTTCTCACCCACCCGCTCACGGGTGCACCGGTCGCGCTCGACCGATCGACGTATCGCGTTCCCACCGCGTTGCGGAGATGGTTGGGCGTCACCTCGCCGACGTGTGTGTTCCCCGGGTGCGGTCGGCCCGCTCGCGACTGCGACCTCGATCACCTGACCGCGTGGAGCGAGGGCGGCGCGACCGACGACGAGAATCTCGCCCCCGAGTGCCGACATCACCATCGTCTGCGGCACGAGTCGCGGTGGGCCCCGTCCCGCGACCCCGACACGGGCGAGATGCGGTGGACGTCTCCGCTGGGTGCCGAGGTCGCCGAAGACCCGCCGCCCTTCTGATGGTCCGATGCGTGCAAGTGGGCCGACGGCATCCCGTAGGACGAGGGCTGGTTCTGAGGTCCTTCGCCTTGCCACCCGGCGGCGAGAGAACAGTAATTCGGACCTTAAATCGCCACGTTTGCTCGCCTCGTCGACTCCTCAGCGCGCTGACGTTCCACGCGGCGGTATCACGCCGACGCGTGCCCGGTTGCCGGTCGACATAGAGAACGCCGTCATTCCTCGCTTGTTGATGCGGGAGCGAGCGAGTCAGGCCTCGCCGTCACGCACATGACTGCAGCCATCGGGTGCCTTCCGTCGCCCGAGGGTGGAGCCTCCAGAAAGACGAAGCCAAACCCGCTCGCTCAGGCTCTCCCAAATGCTTGTTACGAACGTGACGGGCCGTTGGTCAGGGCCTCAATGGCGTAGTCCCAGGGGATTCTCTCTTGCTCGAGTCGGACGTTGCCGGCGCTGCTGAGAATGCGTAGTGTCGAGCTCTCGTCGGGGGTAAGGAGCGAGAGAACCGAGACGTTCGGTTCGGCATCGGAACCCCACATGTCCTGGTGAGCCAGCAGGGTGTCGGTGTCCATCAGTATCGACGTCGCTGTCACCCCGTGCGCACGTAGCCGATGCAAAATGGCGAACCCGTGCGAATCGAGGTCACCCCAGTACGTCACCGTGCGAGCCCACGGTAGGTGGGCGACGGGCTCGACACGGTGGCCCCCGCCGTGAAGGACGACCGCGCCGGCGACGGGCGGCATCGCCAGCACCGTCGCCAGGTTCTCGAACACGAAGATCCGTTCGGGCCGCAGATCGAGCTTGGCGAGATCACTGACCGGAGCCGAGACATCGGTGAGTCCGCCGACGGCGAGCGTGGGGTCGAGAACTCTCATGCGCACGAGTGGCTCCGGCTCGTGCAGACCGAGTCCGCTCTCCCCGGTTCCGGAGCGGTGGAGCGCTTCGAGAAGCGATCGGCGCCTCTCGATCCATTTCGTATGAATGCCTCGGATCGGCAGTTCCCGTACGCGTCGTCCGGACACGGGATGCAGGCGCAGCCACGTCACGACATCCGTCAACCGCGCGAAGTCTGCGTCGTCCAGCGAATCGATGTCGCGTGCGTGTGACCTGAGTGTCGAGGCGGACGCGGATCCGACGAGATCACGCAGTACTCCGAGACGCCCGGACAGTCGTGTCCAGTCGCTCTTCCTCCCAGCGAACATCGCGATCGCGCTCGGTCCTTCGACCCGAAGCCGATCAGGAACCGACTGTGAGCCCACGCGCGACCATACGCGCGTGCTCCACGACACGGTGACCGTCGACGACCTCTCGCATTGCCGCCAGTCGTCTACCCAGAGCCGCGCTGAATCGAGATCGGCGAGCGCGGCCCGCTCGGTCGGCGGATGCAACGGCATGTCGAGAACGACGTCGGCGCGCCCGGTCGCTGCCCAGTCGCGCGCGTCACGGTCGTACAGTCGGCGAGCTCGATCGCGGGCACCGGATACCGACACGGGAGAGGTCATGGCCGGTCACCCTCTTCGGCGATGGCCGTCCCGCCCTGGGGGGCCTCGTTGAAGACGACATTCGCCAGGCGTGTGCTGTTGCGTTCCGGATTCGAGACGGCGGTGATCGCCCCGACGTATGGTTCGAGCGTCTGCAGAAGCTTCTGCGGAGTCGCGAGAATCATATGGAAGCCGAACGCGCGGAAAACATTCATCGCATTGCGGGTGTACCGGCTGTCGGCTTTGTCGAAGGCCTCATCGAGAACGATCGAGCCGAATCGCGGAACATCGGACTCGTCGTCCGTGAGCTGATACCGAAGGGCCGCAGCGAGGCAGAAGATGACGAGCTTCTGCCTCTGCCCGCCGGAGAGCCCCTCCGCAGAGTCGTACACACGAACGACGCGACCAGTCGGATCTTTCTCGCGGGCGAGGAAGGAGACGTGCAACCGGGTGTCCAGCACCCGGGCACGCCAGTCGAGGTCCACGCGGTCCTTGGAACCGAGGCGACCGATCACACGCTGCAGAACGGCGAATCGCTCCTCGGCTCCCGTGGTCGACTCGTCGGCCCAGTTGCCCTCGACGACGCGGCGAAGATCGGCGAGGAACTCCTCGACCTCGGGTGTGCGACTCGTTCGCACGTCGATCTCGAGAAAACGGTCGGTTCCCTCGAAGGGAGAGCGTCCGAGGGAGGCATTGACGGGGAGGGTCCGCTCCCGCACGAGTCCCGGCGCATCGCGGAGATCAGCGAGAAGGTGAGCGACGACATCACGGGTTCTCTCGCGGAGCAGACGCCGGAACTCGCCTTCCTTCTCGGGCAGTCCGCGGGCGAGAATCCCTTCCAGAAGTTCCCGGTAGCCGTACCGATCACCGATCTCGGTCGTGAGCTCCGCGGCCGCTGCAGCCCACTTCGCGTGAAACTGGGCCGCCCGCCCGGCGAAGGATGCCGCCGCATCGCTCTCGCGTCGCGTCGCGGCGTCCTTCTCTCGAGCGAGTGCGGTCTGCACAGCGCGGGCGACCTCATCAATCGTGTCCAGCGTGAGCGATCGCCGCGCCGCTCGAAACCGCTCGTCGAGAACGCCGGTTGACTTCTCGTCTACGGGTGGAGGAGACGAGCGTTCGAGATCGGCGAGCTGGCCCTCCAGCCGATCGAGCGCATCGCGCGCGCTGCCCTCGGCGCGGAGCAGCCTTTCGAACTCGGCCGTCGCCGTCTCGAGTCGCGCCGCTTCTCGATCTCGCGTCTCCTGCGCCGCGCTCAGCGAGGACGAGGCCGCCGTCAGGGCGTCGAGCTCCGCCCGGCGAGCAGCCGCGAGCGCGGCAGCTCCCGCGACATCGATGTGTTCCCACGCGTGGCCGCTCACTCGGCGGAAGACCTCGCGTCGAGCGAGAGCGGCCTCACGCGCGGCGTCGGCGCGAGCGTCTGCGGCTGTCGCCGTCTTCATCGCCTCTGTCGCGTCGCGGCGCTGGCTCAGCAGCGCATCGAGCCGTGCCTCGGTGTCTCCGCCGAGCACCCAGCGCGCGGGATCGTCGACGGAGGAGCGATCGTCTTTCTCATACCGACGAGACGAGCGTTTGAGTAGACCGACGATGGTCACACCGAGCTGCACGCCGTCGAGATCGTCGGGGTGGTCGACGCACGCGTAGTCGAAGTCGGTGACGATGCGGCGGAGCACGAAGGTGCGAAACGCGGTGTCAGCGACGACGACTCGGTGGACGAGCGACCTCGGTTCCCGCGGACGGCGGGGTTCCTCGACGGACGGCGGTACGGCTTCGATGACGAGACGCACGCCGAGGTACCTCGTGTTCACCGCTCGTCGCACCTCGGCCAGCCGTTCGTCGCCGACGAGCATCGTGGTCGCAACTGGCGCCAGGGCGCGTTCGATGGCGCCGCGCCAGGCCGCGTGCTCGGGCGCCACTGACACGAGCTCAGCCACGAACGGCAGACTCGACTCGGGCACCCCGAGCGTGTGCGCGAGATATCTGCGCGCGCCGAGAAGCCGGGGGTCGATATTGCTGCGATTCTCGCGGAGTGCGGCGAGCTGGTCGTCGATCCGGGCGAGCGCTTTACGTGCCTCGCTGGCGGCATCCCGAACCTCGTGCGCGACCGCGGGGATGTTGTGATCGGCTTCGCTCGCGGCGACCGAGATCAGTTCGGCGAACTGCCCCGCGTCTTCGGGAACCGGAGCGCCGATCTGCGCGAGGTCGCTTTCGAGGAGCGAACGTTGACGCTCCACGGTTCGTTCGTGGTGAATCGCAGCGTCAAGGCGCATCTGAAGCACCTCGACCCGAGTCCCCCCTTCCTCGCGCACACGTGCGTCAGCGGAAGCCAGGGCATCGGCCGCGAGGTCGCGCTCCCTCTTGGCGTCCCCGAGGGATGCAACGACACGCGCCAGACCCGCGCGCGCGGGTCCCAGAGCCTCGCGAGCAAGCCGGAGCTTGAGCGCGGAGGTGTGCGGTTCGACGGCGTCGAGCAGACCCACCGCGCGGGCGACCTCCGCCGATGCGGAGTCGTACGCGGTGATGGTCTCGTCAATGCGGCGCAGTGCATCCGCCTGTCGGCGAAGATCGACGACGTGCGCGTGCGCTCGATCAAGTTCGACGAACTGTTCGACCGCATTGTCGGCGCGAGCGAATGTCTCTGGCGCATCCAACATGAATCCGCGGAAGAGGGCATCCAGCGTGCCGAGGTTCTTGGCTGACTGGGTCTTGTGGAGAAGGTGCAACGTGGCGTCGCTGCGAAAGCCGAACTGCCGCACGATGCGATCGTGGAAGCGCCCATGCCGCCCACCCGTCGTGATGAGCGCTTCGGGGAACGCTTTCGCCATGCGTCGTGCATCGATTCCTGCTTCGACGTGCGGCTTCAGCGCCATGAGGTCGACATCGTCACGTATGAAGAGTCGAGCGTCTTTGAGAGCCCCCGCTTCAATTCTCGCACCCGGCGCGTGGAACACACGTGCGAGGGTGACAGGGTCGCTGGCGGGGTTCTCGTATCGGAGCAGGATGCCGCTCCAGGTGGCGCGCGGCCGGAGGTAGGTGGTGGTGGCGCGATCCGCGCTGTCGTGTGCTTCCTTCGTCCACGCTCCGCGAACGTAGCTCATGAGACTGCGGTCGCTCAGACGAGAGTTCCCGTCTTGGGCGGCAGCGTTCAGCCGGAGCCATTTGTCGGGGGTGAGCACGGTGGCAATGGCATCCAGCAACGACGACTTTCCCGATCCTGACGCGCCGGTGAAGAGATGTCCTCGGCGCGCGACGTCGATCGTGACGAATCCGCGAAGGGTGCCCCAGTTGACGAGTTCGACGCGTGACAAGCGCCATTGATCGGTCGGTTCCGTATCTTCGGCTATCTCGTCGGGGAAGGTCATCGTCGTCACTCGTCTGTCTCCTCAGCCTCATCGACAGCGTCGCCGGACTCGATGTCGTCCCGGTCGGGTTGGCTGATGGTTGAGCCGTCTTCGTCCGCGATCCGTTGGTACTCTGCCGTGATGGCGCGAACCTGATCGGCATCGACGATCAGTCGGAGCACCGGTGAGATCTCGGCTCGGTCGGTGCCGACCGGATGCAGCACGCGCAGCTTGTTCTGCATCTTGTGCCACGACGAGTTGAGTCGGCTGAGGAAGTCTTTCTCGTCCCGGTCGGGTGTGCGATACACCGTCAACTGTTCGAAGATCTCGCTCTGCCCGACGATGACTCGTCCTCGGCCCTCTTCGCTCAGCAGCGTTTGTCGGAGTATCAGCAGCATCGCCGTGTCGAGAAAGGTGAGCCGCTCCGACCGGACGGCCTTCGGAGCGTCTTCGGCGGGTGCGTTGCGCACGAAGGCGAACTCGTTGTCGCGGTCGATGACGAGTTCGAGGAACAGTTCGGCAACGCGAGAACGCAACACGCTCTCATCGCTGAGAAGGACGGACCAGAGCTGCGGTTCTCGGGCGCCGGAGAGGTACGGGCCGCGGATCAGCCGAAGGAGCACCCGCCGGGTGCGCTCGGGCAACTCACCGGGGTCGCCTGGCCACACCTCCACGGACGGCGCCGTCTCGGCGGCGTCTTCGATGTCCGTTGTGCTCATACGAGCCTCCCTGTGAATCGATGCGTCGCGACGACGGCTGTGCGGTCCACTCCGTCGAGGCCGCGCCACGTGAGCGCCTCATAGGTCTTGTCGACGGTTCCCTGCTCGGCGGCGAGAGAAAGGAGGCCGACCACGCTCCCGACGCCTTGCGAGGCGGGAAAGCGCGCGAGAACCTGGGCGACGGTGCAGGAATCGCTCTCTGCCAGCACGTCGTTGACGTGACGTGTCAGCTCGTCGAAGTCGATCTCGGTCTCGCGGGCGAGCGCGCGCAACTCCTCGAGGTCGGCGATCTCGGCCGAGTGGTGCTCGATGACGTCGATGGCAGTGAACTCGGCCGGATCGTGAAGATCGACGGTCGCGGCGCTCGACAGCGTGACGGCCGACAGATCGAGGTGCAAGCGCGTGTGATGCCACGGCTTGATCCCAGCGGACGCGGCGACGCCGGCGTGCATCGCCTCTCGAAGCATCCCTCGCAGCACGCGGTCGCGCTGGTAGTCCTGTGACTGGACGTATCGTCTGAGCGCACGAGCGAACAGCGTGATGACGTCGTGGATCTCGGCGCTACGCGCTTTCAGCGTCGTGAGGAAAGTGCGAAGGGTGTGCCGCTCGTCGCGGGTGAGCTGTTGCGCGAAGTCGCGCTCCAGGACGCGGCGGACGTCGGATTCGAACGCGGCGCTCAACGCGGGGTCGAGCACGAGACGCGAGAAGGCGGCGAAACTGCGCCCGGCGTCGGAGTCGGCAATGTGGTCGATGCCGAGAAAGACCTCGTCGATCACGGCCGCCTGTGAACCGTCGGATTCGACGACCCGTGCCCGAAGAGATGTGTTGAGCGTCTCGAACTCAGTGCGCACACGGGCGAAGTCGTCGGGCACGTCGGCCGCCTGCGCCAACAGGTCGCGGGTGCGCTCGAGCGCACGGTCGGTATCGAGGGTGCTGTCGTCGCCGGAGCGCAGGGCGGCGATGCGCCGGTCGATCGCGTCCTTCTCATCTTCGAGCAGCGAAATACGTGCAGCCGCGTCGGGATCGGTGTCGATGGCAAGACGGCGAACTTGCGCGGCGATGCTCGCCAGCCGTGACTCCGTTGCGGCGGATCGGGGAGCAGCGCGTCCCTGAAGGAAGCGCACCGCCGCAATGGCATCGGGTGACAGCTCGAGGGTCTCGCCGCGCGCATCGACTGCGGGGCGACGAAGGAGGAAACCGGCGGCTCGCCACTGCGCGCAATACCCCTGTCCGCTGAGCGGCAGGCTCAGGCCGTGCATACGCAGCTGTTCGAGATCGTCGTCGAGCCGCTCGTAGAGCTCTTCGGCGTCGACCCGGCGCGTCTGTCCTCCGAGATGGGTGCCGAGCAGGCCGGCGATCACGGGCGCGAGGTCGGCGCGGATGAGTTGCCACGCCACGTCGCGCTTCATCAATGGCGCGAGCTCGAGGGTTGAGACGACGGCGGACATGAGGACATTCTTCATCAGACCGCCGACATGGCTCTTCCCACGAGGTTGCCCTCGAGAGCGACTGGCTACCCTTTCCCTATGAGCTTCGAGCGCGACACCCAGCGCGCGGCACATCCTTCCGGCCATTCCCGCCCCGCCCGCACCGGGGCCATCGGACCCGACCAGCTCCCGGGCCGCACCCGGCTGCTCATCACCCTCCTCGTGGTCTTCATCGGCATCCCGGCCGCACTGTTCGCGTGGATCGGCGGCGTCTTCCTCGTCGACGCGTGGGGGTTCGAGATGTCGTCGACCCAGGTGCTGGCGTGGATCCTCGCCGCGATCACCGGCGTCATCGTGTGGCCCCTTGCCCTTCGACGGCTCCGGCGCGAGCTGTGGAGCCGTCAGGGCGGGGGTGCTTCCCCCGCGCCGACGGCTGGGGAGGCGGTCGTCCGTTCCGTGATCGTCGTCGTCGGCGCCATCGGCATCATCGCCCTGAGCGGCCCCCTCGATATCGTGAGCGCCGTCGCATCGGCCGGAGCGAGCGTCGCAATCGGCCCGCGCGAGAACGGGCTTCTTCTCCAGCTCATCGCGACGGTCGTGATCCTCGCGCTTGCGGCCCCCGCGTTCATCTTCACCCAGCGAGCGCTTCGGAGTTTGCCCGCGGACGACCCGCGCCGTCTCGAAATGCAGGAACGCCAGAACTGGCACTTCGCGGCCGCGACGGCGTGGGTGGTCTCGCTGCTCGTGGGGTATCTGCTCTCGCTGGCGACGCTCATGACGATGTGAGCACGCCGGCAGACCCGCGTTCTCGGCCGCGACCGCAGGCCCGGCCCGAGCGTCACGCGTCCGCCGCCACCCCCACCTTCGCCTTCGCCCACGACCGCCCCCGCGTGTCCTTGAGGATGTCGTACTCGACGTCCACGTGCGGCTCGATCGCGCTGTACTTGTCGTTGGGCGCGCCGATGACGAGCTGGAACCCGAGGCCCCGCCACGCGCCGATCGCACGCTTGGTGAAGTGCGCGTCGGCTTTGATGAGCGCCTCGTCGAGGAACACCGGGGCATACCGCGGGCGCTCGGCCCCGGCATCCCCGAGCTGGTACCGCAGGGCCGCGCCGACGATGAACGCGATGAGCTCCTGCGACTCCCCACCGGACTTCTCGCCGATGTGGTCGTACAGGGCGACGTGCTCGCCCGTGTCGGCGCGGAAGCGTTCGGCGCTCACGCGCACGTGGTTCCGCACGTCGACGAGGTCGGCGAAATCGGGAGCCGTGGGCCGGATGCGGTTGATCAGTCGCGCCATCCGCCCGTACACGGCCTCACGCTCCTCGTCCGATGACGCGGCGTCGATCGCGGCCCGCACGTCGCGCAGCTCGCGACGGAACCGGCGACGGACTTCCGACTGGTTCTCGCGCGGCACGATCTGCAGCCGGTGCTCGTCGTCGTAGAACGGCAGGTCCTGCATGATGTCGTTGATCGGGGCGATGCGTTCGCGGATCTCGCGCAGGGCGCGCGTCAGCGCCGAATCGAGGTTCGTCAGGTCGTTGCCCGACAGGCGCAGCAGCGAGTCGCGCCACTCCGCTTCGAGCTCGTGCAGACCGCTCGCCTCGAGGTCGGCGAGGATCCGCTCGAAATCACCGAGCGACTCGTCGGGATCGGCGAGCAGGTTCGGACTCGGCCACCGGTCGGTGAACGCGGTGAGAGTGCGCCGGAGGCTCTCGCGCTGATCCGCGAGGGTCTCCTGCGCGGTGCGCTGTTCTTCGAGGAGACGCTTCGACGCGGACTCCAGCGCGGCGTCGAAGCGCGCGAGCAGTTGCGACGGCGAGGCATCGTTCGACGGGGCGACGAACAACCCGTCGAGGTACGCGGCTTCGTCCGCCGACAGCTCCATCTCGGCGTCCTCTGCGCGTTCGAGCCGCTCATGAGCGCTGTCCACATCGTCCGTGATCTCCGCCCACCGCGCCGCGAGCGCCTGCTGCTCGGTCTTTGCTCCGCCGATCTCCTCCCGCAGTCGCGCGACGCGGGCCTTCGCGCCCGAGATCTGCTCCTGCAGCTCGGCGATGCGCGGGTTTCCGGCGGTGATCTCGACGATCGTCTCGTTCCAGCGCTCCAGGTCGCGCTCGACGGATGCCACGTCCACCTGGTCCCACGACAGGTCCGCGATCTTCTCGAGAGCGCTCCGCCGCTCGTCGAACGCATCGAGCGCGGCGGCGGCCTCGTCGACCGCGGCTTTCGCGGCCGTGAGCTCGCGGCGGACGGTGACGATCTGCTCGCCCAGCTCGGTGAGGCGCACGCGGCTCGAGAACCCGAGGATGCTGTGGCGGGAAGACCCACCGTGAGCCCCGCGAGCGCCCTGGCTCGTCTGCCCCGAGATCGTCAACGCCATGCGATGCCCGGTGAGCTCGGAGGCGCTGTCCACGCACACGAACGCGAACTGCTGTTCGAGCCGGTCCTGCAGCCAGCCCGTGAAGGGGGAGCGGCGGTACTCCAGGCGCCCGGGGAGCGTCGCGGGGTCGAGACCCGTGGGCTCGGGCATCCCGGTCGACACGCCCTCGAACCGCAGACGCTCCGAGAGGCGCACGCCGTCGATCGCGGAGCGGAAGGATGCCAGGTGCGCGGCATCCACGAGAAGGGTCGTCGCGAAACCGCCGAGGGCCAGCGTGAACGCCCCGCGCCACGGCTCGAACTCGGTGCGGACGTCGACGAGCTCGGCGACGAAGGGCAGTTCGGCCGCGGTGAGACCCGCCGCCTCCGCCAGTGCTTCGCGCGCCTCGTGCAGTCGCGGGGGGATGTTGTCGTCGCGGGTCTGCGTGCGCCGGTGCTCGGCCTCGAGCGCCGCGAGCTTCTGGCGAGCGTCCGTGTGCGCGCTGCTGGCGGCGACGAATGCCTCGCGCACAGCGCTCTTGGCATCCGCGTCTCCGAGGGTGCGGCGGGCTTCGTCGACGAGGGCGGTGAACTGCTTCTCGGTCGTGACCTCGACCGACAGCACGGCCAGTGCCGCCTCGAACCGCTCACGATCGCGCTTCATCCCGGCGAGGCGGCGCTCGAGACCGCGGAGCTCCCGCTGGGCGGCCTCCAACCGGTCGCCGCCTGCCGCGCGCAGCACGTCGCCGAGCCCCTCGCGCTCGGCCTCGGCCGCGTCGGCCAGCGCCTGCCGCTCGCGCACCAGCGCATCGGTGGCGTGCGTGCGCTCGCGCAGCTCGTCTTCGACCGCGCCGAGCAGGTCGACCCGCCGCTGCGCGCGCCACAACGACGCGCGCGACTCCGGGTCGCTGAACCGGCCGAGCGCCTCGATGAGGCGCAACCGCTCCGCCGCCTCGTCGATCCGCGTCTTCATCCCGCGGATCGGCTGCAGCGCGCGCACCTGCTGGCGTGCCTCGAGCATGCGGGTGCGCGTCGACTCGAGTCCGTCGAAGTGCGACACGACCGCCTCCGCGACCGCGAGGGTCTCGGGCTCTTCGAGCACCATGCGCTTGTACAGGTCGTCGACGGTGGTGATCTGCTGCCCCGCCTGAATACGCGCGAGCAGGCTCATCGCCTTCGTCCCCGCGCCCGCCGCGCCGATCCCGAGCACGGCGTGCAACCGCGCCGAGAACTCGCGGTCGGTCGCGAGGGTGTCGAGTCCCGTCGCCCGCACCGCGGCATCCGACAGGTGGCTCTGCGCCGCTCGCTCGAGCTGACGCAGGTCGAACGCGCCGTGCACGGTCGCGCGCACCTTCACGGCGTCGTCGAGCGTCCGCGCCGCCGCCGGGATGTACCACGCGCGCACCGCCGTGAACCGGGCGCCGTCGTGGTCGGCCCACGTCATCGCGATCGCGGTCCACGTGTCGACGCCGTCGCCGCGCAGCACCCGCACCTTCGTGCCCTCGTCGGTGCGCGACTCGTCGAGCTTCCCGCGCCCGTACGACAGGATGTTGCGCTGCTCCTGCCCGCGCGGACGCCCCACAACAGCCCCGTTCGACGCGCCGTTGAAGGGAGTCGTGTGCGGCATCATGAGCGCGACGTACGCGTCCATGAGCGTCGACTTGCCCGACCCCGACCCGCCGCACAGCAGCGTCGCGGTCGGCGCGAAGCGCACCCGGTGCGTGCCGTCGTAGCCGCCCCAGTTGATCAGCTGCAGGTCTTCGGCGACCCACTGCTGACCGCGGGACGCAGCCGGGATGAGTCCGAAGAGGGTCTCGAGCATGGTCACAGTGAGTCTCCTTCGGAAGCCCCGGATGCCACGACCTCGCGCTCGCGCACCGCCGGTGCCTCGGCATCCTGAGTTTGCTCGTCGAGCCAGCGCTGAAGCTCCCGCAAGACCTCTGCGCTCAGCACCACCTCAATAAGAGATCCGATGCGGTAGCGCCCCTCGGACTCCTCCTCGATGATCCCCTCGCGATCCAGGCGCGCGATCGCCGTGCGCACCGCGCGCTGCTGGCTCGCGCGGGTGCCGTCGGTCTCGCTGAAGTACGTGAGCACGGTCTGTTCGACCTCTTCGACATCGACGCGGGCGGATGCCGTGCCCGCGGTCGTCTCGCGCTGGAACACCGTCCGCAGGTACACGAGCACGAGCGTCTCGGCGCGCGAGTAGGCCTCGTCCTTCAGCAGGATCGGCACGTCGACCTCGTCGCTGCGCACCTGCTCCTTGTACGCCACGCCGCGCGCGTGGTCGACGACCAGCCGCACGAACAGGTCGTTCAGGCGCGACTCGATCATCTGCTGGTGCTCGAGCAGCAGCTTCCACTCGGTGGGCGAGCTCTCGGCGAGCAGGAACCGGCGCTGCAGGATCCGCACGAGCACGCGCCGCACGTCGGCGTCGAGCGTGCCGCGGTCGCCGGCGAAGAGCGCGTCGGGGTCGTTCTCCATCGCGACGGGGGCGATGAAGGCGGGAGTGGATGCCTCGAACTCGCCGTCGCCGCCTCGGTCGGTCGCAGCCGCCGTCGGTGCGTTCGAGGTGCTCACGTCACTCATCGGCATCCTGTTCTCTCCTGTTTCCTGCCCGGACCGCCCCGAACGCGAAACGCCGGGTCGTTCCGTCGGGGCGCACGGCCTCGACGATCGAGACGTCGTCGGTCTCGGTCAGACCACGGCGGTGCACGATCTCGAGCAGACCCACGAGGTCGACGGGGCGCCGGGTCTCGGCATCCGCGCCCTCGAAGGCGTCGGCGAGGTCGAAGCCGTCGCCCAGGCGCGCGACGTACTCCTCGAGCTCGGCGTAGTGCGGCCCGCCCCACGCACGCGTGTCGGCGTCGACGAACTCGACATCGGGGGTCTCGGATGCCAGGGGCTCGGGCGCCCCGGGAGGCCGGACGTCGCTGATCGACTGGCGCAGATGCCCGACGTCGGCGAGCGGGAGGGTCCGGACCGGCTCGACGCGGCCGGGGGAGCGGGTCTGGCTCCAGCGGTGCAGCCCCGCCATCACGCCGCGCAGCAGGTCGTCGACCTGGCGGTCGCGGATGGTCGGGTCGTGGGTGCGCACCTGGGCGGTGATGACGTGCGAGGCGCGCCGTTGCGCCGTGAGCACCTCCTGCACACCCGCTTCGACGCGGCGGGCGATGGCATCCAGTTCTCCGCGCTGTTCCGGGGTCATGAGCCGCGAGAAGGGCTGCGCGAGCACGGCGTGGAGCTGGTCGGTCAGGTCGTCGATGTTCTCGGGGTCGCCGATCAGGCGGAGCGCGCCCTGGAACGCGCGGCCCTCGGGGGTCGCCTGCATCACCTGCCGGCCGCGTTCCAGGTACTCCCGCAGCACCTCACCCGTCGGGCGCACGTCGCGGCGGAGTTCGGCGACGACGTCGCGCTGCATCGCGGCGATCGACTCCGCGACGCGCGAGAAGTCCGCGGGGAGCTCGCGCGCGAGGTGGATGACGTTCTCGGCTTCCTCGAGCAGATGGTCGTCGTCGAGCGGCTCGACGATGCCCTCGTCGAGGGCGGCGATCTCGGCATCCAGGGCCGCCCGCTCTTCGAGCAGGGCTTCGCGGCGGCGAGCGGGATCGCTCTCGGCGTCGCGCGCGAGCCGCTCGACCGCGTCGAGCAGGGTGCGCACGCGCGAGCGCGACACCCGCGCCCGGCCGCCGCCCGCGCGCCCGGCGATCTCGAGCGCCCCGACCGCGTGCGCCGAGAGGCGGTAGACCTCGACGTCGTCCTCGATCTGCAGCCCCAGCCACCCCACGCGCACCCACCCGCGACAGATGTCGCGCGCCGACCCGGCAGGGATCCGGCGGTCGTCGTCGGTGTCGTATCCCGCGGCGCGCAACTCGTCGATCGCCTCGGCGACCTCGACGTGCGCGTCGGCGACGGCGACGGCCGGACGATCGGGGGTGAAGACGACCGACAGGACGGCGACGACGAAGGGCGCGAAACGCCCGTGCAGGAGGTCGAGCGTCGGGTTCTTGAACGCCGTCACCGAGCGCAGGTACGCGGCTTCGGTGCGGGTGGTGGTCACTGAGGGGAGTCTACCGGCGCGGAGACTCGCGACCGATCCCGCCGGCGGGAGCTCACGTCGCCCCGCCCCCGCAGGAATACAGCGCGACACTCCCCGGCTTGCTCGACCCGTGCGCGGTGTCTCCCGCCTTGCCCGGGTCGCCCAGCTGCCACGCCTTGACCTCGTGGCATCCGGGCTCCGTCGCCACCTCGCGGACCGGATCCCTCTTCGACGCCCCCGACGACACGGCGAACAGGTGGACGTGACCCGACCGCTCCATCGACTGGAGAGCGGATGCCGTGAACACGGGCACGCGACCGGAGTATCCGCCGTCGGTCAGAACGCTGGCACCCGTGGCGTCGATGATCTGCGCCGACACGGACCAGCTGTCGCTCACGAGGAGCGGCGCGCCGTCGGCGCCGCCGCCGTCCGCGCGCGCGGCGGCCGCGAGCTGCGCCACCGCCGACGAGATCTGCGGGGTGCCGCCCCAGAACGCCGGCGGCGAGATCGCGAACGGCTCCGTGGCGTGGTCGGAGCGCGGGGCGATCCCGACGTACGCGTCGCCGCCGCTCCCGTCGCGGTTCGCGTCGAGCACCTGCAGGCTCGCCGCGATCGGGGCGCACAGCAGCGCCAGGGCGAGGACGGCGGGAAGCGCGCGCGCGAGCGCCGGACGGGTGCGACGCGGCCACGCTCCGATCACGCCCAGCACCACGCCGGCGACGAGGACGACGCCCGCGCCCGTCGCGAAGGCCTCGGGGAGCTGCGCCTCGCGGGCCAGCACGCTCCACCAGGCACCCTGCGCGACGAGGAGTGCCGGAAGCACCAGTCGATCCCGGCGCCGCGGCGAGCGGAGCAGGCGGCCGCCCTCGCTCCACGCCATCGCGGTCAGCAGCACGAGCGGCACGCCGAGGGCCGCGACGTAGGCGGTGTGCGGCACTCTCGTGGCCGACAGGACCACCGCCGAGGTGGTCAGCCACAGACCCGCGACGACGACGAGCGCGAAGCGCGCTCGATCACCGGGGCGCGCGCGCCGCGGCCAGAATCGCCAGAGAGCGAGAGCCAGACCGACCAGGGCCGCGGGATACAGCCAGCCGATCTGCGTCACCAGCGGCATCTCGAGCAGCTTCGTGGGAGACGATCCCCCGTCGGCGGCGCCCGCGTGCGCGCTGACCGCGCGACCGAGCGCGCTGAGACCCTCGCCGAGCCCGCCTCCGGTCGGGCCGCCGACCGAGCCCGGCACGGCACCCGGAACGAAGCGGTCGAGGCCGTTGTATCCGAAGACCATCGCGAAGACGTCGTTGTCGGTCGAGCCGTCGATGTAGGGGCGCGCTCCGGCCGGGGTGAGGGCGATTGCGGCGATCCACGCGATCGAGGCCAGCACGCTCGCGCCGACCAGCGCTGAGGCGCGGGCCAGTCCCCGCCGGATCGTGGGCGTCGCGATGACGGTCCCCACCACGAGGGCGGGAAGGACGAACCAGGCCGACATCATCTTGGCCTGGAACCCCACCCCGACGAAGACCGCCGCGATCACGAGCGGCCACCACCGCGCGGTGAGCATCGCGCGCTGCCACCACACCAGGGCCACCGCGAGCGCCATCGTGAGCAGGCCGTCCTCCATCGGGTGGCCGAACATCGACACGAAGATCGGCGTCGACGCGGCCGCGAGAGCGGCGACGAGTCCCGCTCCCGTCCCTCCCCAGCGCAGGCCCATCACCGCGCAGGCCATCACGGTGACCAGACCCTCGATCGCCTGGGGGAGCGCGACGGCCGAGGTCGACATGCCGAAGAGGTGGATCGCGATGGCCTGGGGCACGGCGAAGCCCGCGAGCTTGTCGAGCGTGACCGTCCCTGCCGGGTCGAAAGCGCCGAACAGCAGGGCGCGCCACGACTCCGACATCGATCGGGCCGCGGCCTCGTAGAAGGCGAAGTCGCCGCCGCGGGCGAGGTTCCAGGTCATCAACAGGGCACTGCCGGCGAGGATCGCGGCCAGCACGCCCTTCGCCCAGAGGGGTTCGCGCCACCAGCGCGCGAGCGGGAGGGGTTCGGTCACGCCCCACAGCATCGCCCCGCGTATCCGTGTCGGCATAGCAGCGGGCTATGAGCTCGCCGTGATGTGCGGGTGGAGATGTCCAGGTCCGCGTGATCCCGCTCAGCGGGCAGCGCTCGGAATTTCGACGGGGATCATCGACAGGGTCCGCAGCCGCGCCAGCTCGGCGAGCGGTTCGTCGTGGTCGTCGACGCGGAGGTCGAGGACGGTGTCCTCGGGCGATGCGATCAGGAGCGCGCAGCTCTGCCGGCCGCGCGCGTCGCCACCGGCGGCCTCCCCGGCCCGGAGCACCTCGATCAGTCGGTCCGCGAAGTCGCCTTCACCGCGGACCCAGGCATCGTTCATCGCCTGGAGAACCTCGGGCCCGGTCAGCAGATTGCCGACGAACACGGCATCCGTCGCCCTCGCCTGCCCCGCCCAGGCCGTGATCGACTCACCCGAGCGAGCCGCCCCGGGCGCGTCCCACGCGAGAGCCGCGACCTGCCGGAGGGCGTGTCCGTCATCCCAGGAGGGGACGGATGCCACGGCTTCGACGGCCGTGCGCCCCTCTCTCATCGCGGTCAGCAGGCGCCCCCGCAGCGAGCGGTTGGTCCAGGCCTGGCTGGCCGCGACTCCGACGGCCGGATCCACGGCGATCACCGACGCCCCCACGGCGAGGGAGCGACTGGCCGTCGCGGCACCGATCAGGCCGCGACGGGTGTCACGGGCGAGGACGGTGAAGGTCATGTGCGCTCCCGGGGGTCGACGAAGGGCGGGCGGTCGGGTCGGAGCGGCTTTGTGAAGATCGTGTTTCGAGGCCGCCCCGGGCTTGTGCCCGCCCCCATGCTTGCACATACTGATCGAAACATCATCTAAATGATGACCCGCCCACCCGATTGGCAATCACATGACATCGCGCACCACTCTCGGCATCGCCGGCGCGCTCGCCGCGGTCCTCGCCCTCGCCGGTTGTTCCGCGGGCCAGAGCGTCGACCTCGGCGACTCCGGTTCCGCATCCGGTCAGACCCTCGTCGCCGCGATCGGTGGCGAGCCCGACCAGCTCGACCCTCAGAAGACGACGTCGTACTTCGCGTTCGAGGTGCTCGAGAACGTCTACGACACGCTCGTCCAGCCCGACGCCAACCTCGAGATGCAGCCCGCGCTCGCCGAGAGCTGGGAGACCAGCGACGACCAGCTCACCTGGACGTTCACCCTGCGCGACGGCGTGAAATTCCAGGACGGCTCGGACCTCACCAGCGAAGACGTCGTGTACTCGTACCGCCGCATCATCGACGAGAAGCTCGCCAACGCGTGGAAGTTCTCGACCGTCAGCGACGTCAGCGCCCCCGACGACAAGACGGTCGTGATCACCGTCTCGCAGCCCACCCCGAACCTCCTGTCGAACCTCGGCGGCTTCAAGGGAATGGCGATCGTCGAGAAGAGCAACGTCGAATCCGGCGACATCACCACCAAGCCCGTCGGAACCGGACCGTTCTCGGTCAGCGACTACGTCGCCGGCGACCACATCACCCTGAAGGCCAACCCCGACTACTGGGGCGGCGCGCCGAAGCTCGGGGGAGTGGAGTACCGCTTCATCTCCGAGCCCGCCACGGCCCTGGCATCCCTGAAGGCCGGTGACATCGACTGGACCGACGTCGTGCCCCCGCAGCAGGTCGAGCAGCTCTCGAGCGACAGCTCGGTCACCCTCGGCCAGACGCCGTCGAGCGACTACTGGTACCTCGCGCTCAACGAGGCCAAGGCCCCGTGGAACGACGTCCGGGTGCGCCAGGCGATCGCCTACGCCATCGATCGGGATGCCATCGTCCAGGCCGTCAGCTACGGCACCGCCGAGAAGAACCAGCTCGCCATCCCGAAGCAGAGCTTCTGGTACACCGAGTACGACCAGTACTCCACCGACATCGACAAGGCGAAGGCGCTGATGGCGGAGGCCGGCTTCACCGGTGGCACCCTCGACCTGCTCGCCACCAGCGACTACCCCGAGACGATCACGGCCGCGCAGATCATCGCCGCGAACCTCGAGCCGCTCGGCATCCAGGTCTCGATCCGTCAGCCCGACTTCTCGACCTGGCTCGACGAGCAGAACTCCGGCAACTTCGACATGCTCATGATGGGCTGGCTCGGCAACATCGACCCCGACGACTTCTACTACTCGCAGCACCACACCGGCGGTGCCAGCAACGTGCAGAAGTTCTCGGACCCCGAGGTCGACAAGCTGCTCGACGCGGGCCGCGTCGAGACCGACAAGGACAAGCGCAAGGACCTCTACGCGCAGGCCGCGACGATCATCGCCGACAAGGCCAGCTACATCTACCTCTACAACCCCTCGGTGACGCAGCTGTGGTCGCCGAAGGTCTCGGGGTACGAGACCCGCGCCGACCGGGCGATCCGCTTCGCCGGCACGAGCGTCGACAAGTGATGCACGCCGCGGGGGTGCCGGATGCCGGTGCCCCCGCGGTCACGCCCCAGACCGCCGTCGCCGCCCGGCGCCGAGCAAGGAGGTTTTCATGAGGGTCGCCCCCGCCCAGCTGGTGCGCTTCCTCGGCGCACGTCTGCTCTCGTCGGCCATCGTGCTGCTCGGCGTCCTCATCGTCGTTTTCGCGCTCGTGCACCTCGTTCCCGGCGACCCCGTGCGTCTCGCCCTCGGCACCCGCTACACGCCCGAGGCGTACGAGGCGCTGCGCGCCGCCTCGGGCTTGGACCGTTCGCTCCCCGAGCAGTTCTTCTCCTATCTCGCGCACGCCGTCACGGGCGACCTCGGTGTGAGCTTCCGCAACGGGCAGCCCGTGACGACGACGCTCCTGCAGCGCCTCCCGGCGACGATTTCCCTCGCGCTCGTCGGACTCGTCGTCGCCCTGATCATCTCGATCCCCGCCGGCATCTCCTCCGCGCTGCGCGAGGGACGCGTGAGCGACGTCATCGTGCGCCTCAGCAGCCAGTTCGGCGTCTCGATCCCCGACTTCTGGCTCGGGATGCTGCTCATCTCGCTGTTCTCCGTCACGCTGGGCCTCCTCCCCGCCAGCGGCTACGTCGCTTTCGCGGACGACCCGGCCGGGTGGCTCCGGCAGGTGACCCTGCCGGGCGTCACCGTCGGCCTCGTCGCGGGCGCCATCATGACGCGCTACATCCGCGCGGCCGTGATCGACGTCGCCTCCTCGGGCTACATCCGCACCGCGGTCTCGAAAGGCCTTCCCCGTCGAGTCGTCGTCTCGCGCCACATCGTGCGCGGGGCCCTCGTCCCGGTGCTCACCATCGCCGGCATCCAGCTCGCGACCATCCTCGGCGGCGTCATCGTGGTCGAGGTCGTCTTCGCGTGGCCCGGTCTCGGCCGGCTCGTGTACGACGCCGTCGCCGCGCGCGACTACCCGCTCATCCAGGGCGCGGTGCTCCTCGTGGCCGTCATGTTCATCGTCGTCAACCTGATCGTGGACGTGCTCTACGCCGTCGTCGACCCGAGGATCCGAGCCGCATGAGTGTCACCGAACCCCCCGTCGCCCCCGCCGTCGGGCGCCCGCGCGTCCGCTCGTGGCGCCTTCTGGCATCCAATCCGCTCACCGTGGCCGCCGCGGTCGTGCTGACCGTCGTGGTCGCGGCGTCCGTGCTCGCCCCGTGGATCGCGCCGTACGGCGTCAACCAGATCGACGTGGCGAACGCCCTGACCCCGCCGAGCGCCGCCCACTGGTTCGGCACCGACGAGCTCGGCCGCGACGTCTTCTCGCGCGTGCTGCTCGCGGGGTCCACCTCGCTCACGATCGCGGCGATCGCGGTGGTCATCGCTCTCGTGCTCGGTCTCGCGCTCGGTGTCGTGGCCGGTTACGCCGGCGGCTGGGTCGACGCGACCCTCATGCGCGTGGTCGACGTGATGTTCGCCTTCCCGGTGCTGCTCCTGGCCCTCGCGATCATCGCGATCTTCGAGCCGGGCATGCTCACGACGACCATCGCGATCGGTGTCGTCTACACGCCGATCTTCGCCCGCGTCGCCCGCGCGAGCACGCTGTCGTTGCGGACCTCGCCGTTCGTCCAGGTGTCGCGCACGATGGGCACCCCGGCTCCCGTCATCCTCGTCCGCCATGTGCTGCCGAACATCGGCGGGCCGATCGTGGTGCAGACCTCGCTCTCCCTGGCGTTCGCGATCCTGTCCGAGGCCGCCCTGTCGTTCCTCGGGCTCGGCATCCAGCCGCCGGCGCCGTCGTGGGGAGGGATGCTGTTCACCGCGCAGGGCTTCCTCTCGCAGGCGTGGTGGATGAGCGTGTTCCCGGGTGCGGCGATCTTCGTGACGGCCCTGGCCTTCAACCTGCTCGGCGACGGGCTGCGCGACGGCCTCGACCCGCGCCAGCGCACGATCATCGAGGCGCGCCACGGGGAGCGGCGGCGCAGGAAACTCCCTCTCGCCGACCCGGCCCCGACCACTCAGGAGATCCGCGATGACCGTTCTGAATGTGCGTGATCTGCGGGTCGCGATCGGCGAGACACACACCGCTCAGGGGGGCTCGCGATGACCGTTCTCAGCGTCCGCGACCTCCGCGTGTCGATCGGCGAGAACCCCATCGTTCGGGGACTCGACTTCTCGGTCGAGCGCGAGCAGACGCTCGGCATCGTCGGCGAGTCGGGCTCGGGCAAGTCCATGACCGTCCTCGCCGCGACCGGGCTCATCGACGCCCCGGGGCGCCGCGTGTCCGGCTCGAGCATTCTGCGGACGAGTCCGGATGCCCCAGGCGTCGAACTCGTCGGAGCGACCGACCGCACCCTCCGGTCGGTGCACGGCGACGCCGTCGGCTTTGTCTTCCAAGACCCCTCGACGTCGTTGAACCCCTTCCTCACGGCGGGCCGGCAGATCGCGGAGTCGCTCGAGGCGCATCGCGGACTCACCCGCCGGGCCGCGCACACCCGGGCGATCTCGCTGCTCGAGGCCGTCGGCATCCCGGATCCGGCGTCGCGGGTGGAGGCGTATCCGCACCAGTTCTCGGGCGGGCAGCGCCAGCGCGTCATGATCGCGATCGCGCTCGCGTGCGATCCCGCCCTGCTGGTCGCCGACGAGCCCACGACGGCTCTCGACGTGACCACGCAGGCGCAGATCATCGACCTCGTGCAGCAGTTGCAGCGCGATCGCGGCACCGCGGTCGTGTGGATCAGCCACGACCTCGGGGTCATCGGGCAGGTGGCCGACGACGTGATCGTGCTGCGCCACGGCGAGGCCGTCGAGCAGCGCCCCCTCGCCGACGTGTATGCCGATCCGCAACACGCCTACACGCGAGAGCTGCTCGGGGCACGACCCCGCGTGGTCGCCGGTGCGGGACCCGCGCCCGAGCCCTCGGCGCGGCCGCTCCTCGCCGTCGAGAATCTCGACGTGCGCTTCGCCGTGCAGACCCCCGCGGGCCGCCGCACGGTTCACGCGGTCGACGACGTCTCGTTCACCGTGCGCCGTGGGACGACCCTCGCGCTCGTGGGCGAGTCGGGCTCGGGCAAGTCGACGATCGCGAACGCGCTCACCGGACTCGTCGCCCCCCACGCGGGGACGGCGACCCTGGCGGATGCCACCGGCGAGGGCGTGCGCGACGCGCTGCGCGCCCCGCGTCGCGAGCGTCGGCGCATCGCGATGGTCTTCCAGGACCCCTTCGCCTCGATCGATCCGCGTCGCACGATCGCCGACGCGATCGCGGAACCCCTGCGCGTGCATCGCCTCGGCGGAGGGACGGCCGCGTCGCGCTCCGCGCGCGTGCGAGAGCTGCTCGAGCTCGTCGACCTCGATCCCGCCTTCGCGGCGCGCTTCCCGCACGAGCTGTCCGGCGGGCAGCGTCAGCGCGTGTCCATCGCGCGCGCTCTCGCGCTCGAGCCCGAGCTGGTCATCCTCGACGAGGCGACGGCATCCCTCGATGTGTCGGTGCAGGCGCGCGTGCTCGCGCTCCTGCGGCGGCTGCAGGTCGAGCAGGGGCTGACGTATCTCTTCATCGCGCACGACCTCGCGATCGTGCAGCAGATGAGTCACGACGTCGTGGTGCTGCGCGGCGGCCGGGTCGTCGAAGCGGCGCCCGCGCCCGAGCTGTTCGCGCACCCCCGTGAGGAGTACACGCGCGCGCTCCTCGCCGCGGTGCCGCCCGACGGCCCGAGGGCGCGCGCGTGACGCGCGGGAGACCCGAGGGTACGGCGCCGATCAGCCCTGATCTCGATACGCTGACACGGTCATGACCAGAGCCACGGATGCCGATGAGCAGCGCACCGTCGAGACCCTCGGGGCCGCGGTGCGAGATGCCCGCAAGCGCCTCGGCCTGAGCGTTCAGGCTCTGTCCGAGAAGGCCGGCGTGAGCTTCGGCCTGGTCAGCCAGCTCGAGCGCGGACTCGGCAACCCCTCGCTGCAGTCGCTTCAACGGCTCGCCGGGGCTCTCGGCATCCCGGTCGCCCAGCTTCTCGACGAACCGGCCGTGCCGCTGGCCGTGGTCACCCGCGCGAAGCGTCACATCATGCCGGTCGCCGTCGACGCCCCGGCCTCGCAGCGCGCCGTCCGCGAGCTCCTGACGCCGCGCGGGGAGTCGATGCTGCAGCTGATCCGCTCGACGCTGCCCGTCGGGTTCTCGAACGAGGCGAGTCCGTTCCGCCACATCGGCACCGAGACGGTCACGGTCGAGTCCGGCGTGCTCGTGGTCTGTCAGGCCGACCGCCGGGTCGAACTCCACGCGGGCGACACCGTCACCTACGGCTGTTCCGAGCCGCACTGGTGGGCGAACGGCCACGACGCCGAGACGGTGGTGCTGGGCGCGGTCACCCCGTTCGAGCGGTGAGCTCGTGCGCCCGCCCGGGCGTGCGAAACTCCTGAGATATCGTGCGCGCTGCCCTCTCCACGGGCTCCGGCGCACTGCTCAGGCACAGAACTCAGGAGTTTGGCTCGCCCGCGGGCACCCGGAACGCGAAGCGATCGCCCGGCGACAGCACGTGCTCGTCGTCGCAGCGGTACCCGCGAAGCCAGGGGACCCCCCGATGACGCGCAGGTAGAAGCCCTTGGGGTAGTCGTGGTCGGCGCGCAGCACGGGGGAGGCGACGTTCACGGAACCCGTCGGTGCGCGGCCGGTACTCAGGATGCTGTCGGGAGCGCTCGCCTGATCGAGGGTGGCCAGGCGCAGGTACGGCGCGGCGCCCGGCGGACAGAGCCCGAGACCGTGCCGGGCGGCTGCGTCGAAGACCTGCGGCAGGGTCGCGCCGTCCGGAAATCCCAGGTCGGCGACGGATCTCTCGACCACCGTGACCGTCTCGCGCGCGGCGTCGTCGAAGACGGCATCCGCGAGGAGGGTTTCCGCAAAGGGATTGCGATGGATGCCGTGGGCGTCGAGTCGCTCGATCAAAGCGTCACGGCTGAGCCCGCCGACGTCGATGGTCCACGTGGTCCGGTGGGAGCCGTCGATCATGCGCATCGACGCAGCGTACCCTCGGGCGCAGGCCCGCGGCGGGTCGCCGGCCCCTCGCCCGCGTCCCGCGTTCCGGAACCGACTCTCCGGTCGACCGTGCTGCGGCGCGCACCGCGCCTCGGGCGGGCGGGATCTCCGGAGCGCGGAACAGCGTCGGCCGCGACACCCCGTGTGAGGGATGTCGCGGCCGACGCGGTTGCCAGCGCGGTTGTCAGGCCCTGGCTTCAGATCTCCGAATGCGGACCGGGGAGCGTCTTGTTGACCCCGGTGACCGGCTGGTTCTCGTCGAACGAGGCGATCGGACGACGGAAGCCGCGCGTGAGGATCACGAGGTACACGACGCCGAGAGCGGTCCAGATGAGACCGCCGATGAGGGCATGCATGTCCAGGTTCACCCACAGCAGGGCCGTCAGCAGCAGACCGATACCGGGCATCACGATGTATCGGATGACGTCGCCGGGCGTCTTGCGCAGGCCCTTGCGGATCGCGAACCACGCGATGACCGAGATGTTCACGAACGAGAACGCGACCAGGGCGCCATAGTTGATGTACGCCGCGATCTGCTCGAGCGTGAACGCGATCGCCAGCAGGCTCACCACGCCCACGATGACGATCGAGACCGTGGGGGTGTGCGTCTTGGGGTTGATGAACCCGAAGATCCGGCGGGGGAGCACGTTGTTGCGGCCCATCACCATGAGCATGCGCGAGACCGACGCGTGCGAGGCCAGCCACGACGCGAGCGTCGCCGCGAACCCGGCCGCGGTCAGCACGGCCTGCAGCACGGGGCCACCGACCTGCACGCCGATCTCGGGCAGGGTGCTGTCCTCGATCGCCTCCTGCGGGAAAGCGGTCGAGTCGGGGAAGCGCAACTGGGTGAAGTACGCCGCGACGAGGAAGATGACGCCACCCGCGATGAGCGTGAGCAGGATCGCGCGGGGCATGATCCTCGGCGTCTTCGCTTCCTCCGAATACATCGACACCGCGTCGAACCCGATGAACGAGAAGCAGACGACGGTCGCTCCGGCCAGGACTGCGCCGAACTGCACCTCGCTGTGGGCGAAGGGAGCGAGCGAAACCGCGGTGCCGGCTCCCGCGCCGCCGACGAGCTGCACGAACACCATGACCACGAAGACCGTCATCACGAGGATCGAGAACACCAGCAGGATCATGTTGACGTTCGAGGTGCCGCGCATCGTGAGGTAGATGACGCCGGTCACGCCGGCGGTGAACACGACGACCCAGATCCAGCCCGGGACGTCGGGGAACAGCGCCTCCATGTAACTGCGCAGGATCAGCGCGTTCACCATGGGCAGCAGCATGTAGTCGATGAGTGCGGTCCAGCCGACGACGAAGCCGACGCCGGGGTGGATCGACTCGCGCGCGTACGTGTACGCGGAGCCGGCGCTGGGGATGACGCGGACCATCTTCCCGTAGCTGATCGCGGTGAACACGAGCACGACGAGCGCCACCGCGTACGCGGCGGGCACGACGTTGTTCGTCTTCTCGGCGACGAGGCCGAAGGTGTCGAAGACGACGGTCGGGGTCATGTAGCCCAGGCCCAGGCCGACGATCGACCAGAGACCGAGGGTGCGGGCGAGCTTCGCGCCCGAGTTCGCGGGTGCCGTCGCGGCACCGAGGTTGTCGTTCGTGGCTCCTCCAAGAGGGTGCGGGTCACGACGCGGTCGTGACCGGAGATGGTGTCGGGTACAGCATCGGGAGCACCGCTCGGGGTGGGAGCGGGGGTGTCGGCGAGGGTGGTGCCGGGGAAGCGTGGGTCGGTGTCGTCGGGGGTGTGCGGCGGGGTGCTGCCGCCGGAGCGGAGGGGATGCCGACAGGGGTGGCGTCGGCATCCCTGTCGGGGTCAGAGGCGGTTCGACGCCTCGGTGAGGACCGAGCGGAGGATCTGCTCGATCTCGGTGAACTCGGCGGGGCCGAGGGTCAGAGGAGGGGCGAGCTGGATGACGGGGTCGCCCCGGTCGTCGGCGCGGCAGTACAGGCCCGCGTCGAACAGGGCCTTCGACAGGAAGCCGCGCAGCAGCCGTTCGGACTCGTCGTCGTCGAAGGTCTCTTTCGTCGCCTTGTCCTTGACGAGTTCGATGCCGAAGAAGTAGCCGTCGCCGCGCACGTCGCCGACGATGGGCAGGTCGAGCAGCTGCTCGAGCGTGGAGCGGAACAGCGGCGAGTTCGTCCGCACGTTCTCCAGCAGCCCCTCTTCCTCGAACACGTCGAGGTTCTCGAGCGCCACTGCGGCCGAGACGGGGTGCCCGCCGAAGGTGTAGCCGTGCGGGAACGAGGCGTCGCCGTGGGCGAAGGGCTCGTAGATCCGGTCGCTGATGATCGTGCCGCCGAGAGGGGAGTATCCGCTGGTCACGGCCTTGGCGAACGTGATCATGTCGGGCTGGTAGTCGTACGCCGAGGCGCCGAAGTAGTGGCCCAGGCGGCCGAAGGCGCAGATGACCTCGTCGGAGACGAGCAGCACGTCGTATCTGTCGCAGATCTCGCGCACCCGCTGGAAGTAGCCGGCCGGGGCGGGGAAGCATCCGCCCGCGTTCTGCACGGGCTCGAGGAAGACCGCGGCGACGGTCTCGGGCCCCTCGAACTGGATCATCTGCTCGATGCGGTCCGCGGCCCACAGGCCGAACTCCTCGGGGGTCCCGCCGCCGAAACCGGACTCCTCGGCGCGGTAGTAGTTCGTGTTCGACACCCGGAAGCCGCCGGGGGTGACCGGCTCGAACATGTGCTTCATCACCGGCAGCCCGGTGATCGCGAGGGCTCCCTGGGTCGTGCCGTGGTAGGCGATCGCGCGCGAGATGACCTTGTGCTTGGTGGGCTTGCCCTGCGTCTTCCAGTACTGCTTGGCGAGCTTGAACGCGGTCTCGACCGCCTCGCCGCCGCCGGTGGAGAAGAAGACGTGGTTGAGGTCGCCCGGGGCGAGGTTCGCCAGTCGCTCGGCGAGCTCGATCGCGGCGGGGTGCGCGTACGACCAGAGCGGGAAGAACGCGAGCTCCTCGGCCTGCTTCGCCGCCGCCTGCGCGATGCGGCGGCGTCCGTGCCCGGCGTTGACGACGAACAGGCCCGCGAGCCCGTCGATGTAGCGCTTGCCGGTGGAGTCGAAGATGTGGTGACCCTCGCCCTTGACGATGATCGGCACGCCGGGCCCGTCGGTCATCACCGACTGACGGGAGAAGTGCATCCAGAGATGGTCGCGGGCCTTCGCCTGGAGGGCCGCGTCGTGGTCGGTGTCGAGAAGGGTCATCGTGTTCCCCAGTTGTAGAGCTGTCGGTGGAGCTTGAGGTAGACGAACGTCTCGGTCGAGACGACGTCGGGCAGGGCGCGGACGCGGTCGTTCAGCAGATCGATGAGGTCGTCGTCGCTCTCGCAGACGACCTCGACGAGCAGATCGAACGACCCTGCGGTGGAGACCACGTAGGTCACGCCCGGCAGTTCCGCCATCTCGGCCGCGACGACGCGGGTGTCTCCCGACACCCGCACGCCGATCATCGCCTGGCGGGCGAAGCCGAGTTGCAGCGGATCGGTGACGGCGACGATCTGCAGGATGCCGGCATCCTGCAGCTTCTGCACGCGCTGTCGCGTGGCGGTCTCGCTGAGACCGACGGCTTTGCCGATCTCGGCGTAGGAACGCCGCCCGTCTTCCTGCAACTGCTCGACGATCGCCTTCGACACGCGGTCGAGGGTGACGCTGCGATCAGTCGCGGAACTCATGATGGGCGACGGTATCAGCGGGACGAGGGGGATATCAATGATGAATTCGGAATTTAAAGCGCGGAAACACAACGGAAACCGTCGTGCGGAGCCGCCGCGCGCGGGTACGCAAAAGGGGCCGGGCGAATCCGCCCGACCCCGTGCGCCCCTACGCCAAGCTCGCCATGACGTGCTTGAGACGCGTGTAGTCCTCGAAGCCGTAGATCGACAGGTCTTTGCCGTATCCGGAGTGCTTGAACCCGCCGTGCGGCATGTCCGAGACGAACGGGATGTGCGCGTTGATCCAGACGCACCCGAAGTCGAGGTCGCGACTCAACCGCAGCGAACGGCCGTTGTCGCGCGTCCAGACCGAGGCGGCGAGGGCGTACGGCACGCCGTTCGCGAGCTCGAGAGCCTCCTCCTCGGTCTCGAACGACTGCACCGCGAGAACAGGCCCGAAGACCTCCTGCTGCACGAGTTCGTCGTCCTGACGAAGACCCGTGACGACGGTCGGCGCGAAGAAGCATCCGGTGTTGCCGACGCGCGTACCGCCGGTCGCGACCCGCGCGTGCGCGGGGAGTCGATCGATGAAGCCCTCCACGCGCGCCAGCTGGTCGGGGTTGTTCACCGGCCCGAAGAACGCGTCCGGATCGTCCGGGGCTCCGACGCGGACGTTCTGCTCGACATACGCGACGAGGCGCTCCACGAACGCATCGTGCAGCGACGAGTGCACGAGCAGGCGCGTGGCCGCCGTGCAGTCCTGTCCGGCGTTGAAGAACGCGGCCTCGGCGATTCCGGATGCCGCGGCCTCGAGGTCGGCGTCCGGAAAGACGATCGCGGGCGCCTTGCCGCCGAGCTCGAGGTGCACGCGCTTGAGGCCCTGTGCGGCCGAGGCCGCGACCTGCATCCCGGCGCGGACGGACCCGGTGATCGCGACGAGCTGCGGCGTCGGATGCTCGACGAGCGCCCGGCCGGTGTCGCGGTCGCCGAGGACGACGTTGAAGACCCCCGGCGGCAGGATCTCCGCGGCGATCTCGGCCAGCAGCACCGTGGTCTGCGGGGTCGTCTCGCTGGGCTTGAGCACCACCGTGTTGCCGGCGGCGATCGCGGGGCCGATCTTCCATACGGCCATGTTCAGCGGATAGTTCCACGGCGTCACCTGCGCCACGACGCCGATCGGCTCGCGCCGCACGTACGAGGTGAATCCCTCGGCGTACTCCGCTGCGGCTCGACCGTTCAGCTCGCGAGCGGCACCCGCGAAGAAGCGCAGCTGGTCGACCGACTGCACGATCTCGTCGGCGACGAGGGTGGCGCGCGGCTTCCCGGTGTCCTCCGACTCGAGATCGGCGAACTCCTCCGCGCGGGCCTCGAGAGCGTCCGCGAGGCGGAACAGCGCGAGCTGACGTTGGGCCGGCGTCGCGCGCTTCCACGCCGGGAACGCGGCCGCGGCGGCGGCGACGGCGGCATCCACCTCCTCGTCCGTCGAGACCGGGGCCTGCGCGTAGACCTCGCCCGTGACCGGGCTGATGAGGTCGAGCAGGGTGCCCTCGGATGCGACCGACTCGCCGCCGATCACGTTGTGGAGCACTCTCACGATGCCGCTGCCTCGTCGGCCACCGTGAGCGCCTCGTCGATGATGTCGAGGCCGCGGACCAGCTCCTCCTCCGTGATGACGAGGGGAGGGGCGACGTGCACGCGGTTGAAGTGCGTGAACGGCCAGAGGCCCGCCTTCTTGCACGCCGCCGCGAACGCCGTCATGGGCGCCGCCGAGGGCCCCGCCGCGTTGAAGGGGACGAGCGGCTCACGCGTCTCGCGATCGCGCACGAGTTCGATCGCCCAGAAGAGCCCGCGCCCGCGAACCTCTCCGACGGACGGATGCCGTTCGGCCATGGCCCGCAGACGCGGTTCGACGACGCGTTCGCCGAGGTCCCGCACCCGCTCGAGGATCCCGTCGCGCCGGAACACCTCGAACGTGGCCACGCCGGGCGCGCACGCGAGCGGGTGACCCGAGTAGGTGAGGCCGCCGGGGAAGGCCACGGTGTCGAAGTGCGCCGCGATCGCGTCGGAGATGACGACGCCACCGAGCGGGACGTAGCCCGAGTTCACGCCCTTGGCGAAGGTGATGAGGTCGGGGACCACGTCGAACGCGTCGACCGCGAACCACTCGCCGATGCGCCCGAAGCCGACCATGACCTCGTCGGCGATGTAGACGATGCCGTACTTGTCGCACAGGGCGCGGACGCCGGGCAGGTAACCCGGCGGCGGCACGAGCACACCGTTCGTGCCGACCACGGTCTCGAGGATGATCGCGCCGATCGTCGACGCCCCCTCGAGGATGATCGTCTGCTCGAGGTGCTCCAGTGCCCGGGCCGTCTCCTCGGCCTCGTCCGCCGCGTGAAACGCGGAGCGGTAGGCGTACGGACCGAAGAAGTGCACGACCGAGGCGTCGGCGGGCTCGTTCGCCCAGCGGCGCGGGTCACCGGTCAGGGTGATCGCGGTGGAGGTGTTGCCGTGGTAGCTGCGGTACATCGCGAGCACCTTGCGCTTGCCCGTGACCAGCCGCGCCATGCGGACCGCGTTCTCGTTGGCATCCGCCCCGCCGTTGGTGAAGAAGACCTTCGACATGCCCTCGGGGGCGACCTCGGCGATGCGCCGGGCGAGTTCGCCGCGCACGTCGTTCGCCATCGCGGGCTGGATGGTGGCGAGCTCGCCCGCCTGCCGCTGGATCGCGGCGACGAGATCGGGATGCTGGTGCCCGAGGTTGAGGTTCACCAGCTGCGACGAGAAGTCGAGGTAGCTGTTGCCGGCGTAGTCCCAGAACGTCGCGCCCGAACCTCCCGCGACCGGCAGCGGGTCGATGAGCGCCTGGGCGCTCCAGGAGTGGAAGACGTGGCCGCGGTCGTTCGCGCGGACCCGGGCGTCGGTGTCGAGGTCGGGGGAGGTGAGGGTCATGGCTGTACCTTTCCGCGCTCAGTGGTTGCTCGGGAACCCGAGGCTGATCTGGCTCTCGCTCGGGTCGGGCCAGCGCGTTGTCACGACCTTGCTGCGGGTGTAGAAGTGGATCGATTCCGGCCCGTAGATGTGTGAGTCGCCGAAGAGCGAGTTGCGCCAGCCGCCGAACGAGAACGCCCCGACCGGAACCGGGATCGGCACGTTCACGCCGACCATACCGACCTCGATGTCGAACTCGAACTGGCGGGCGGTGCCGCCGTCGCGCGTGAAGACGGCGGTGCCGTTGGCGAAGGGGCTGGAGTTGATGAGCTCCACGGCCTCGTCGTACGTCTTGACGCGCACCACCGAGAGCACGGGTCCGAAGATCTCGTCGTCGTACACCTTCATGCCGGGGGCCACGCGGTCCACGAGCGAGACGCCGATGAAGAAGCCGTCGCCCTCGAACTGCTGCGTCGTTCCGTCGACGACGACCTCGGCGCCCTCGGCCGCCGCTCCCGTGACGTACGAGGCGACCTTGTCGCGCTGCTCGCGCGTGATGAGCGGACCCATCTCGCTCGCGGCATCCGTCCCGGGTCCGATCTTGAGGCCCTCGATGCGGGATGCCACCTTCTCCACCAGCGAGTCGGCGACGTCGTCGCCCACCGCGACCAGCACCGACACGGCCATGCAGCGCTCGCCGGCGGAGCCGTAGGCGGCCGAGACGGCGGCGTCGGCGGCGGAGTCGAGGTCGGCGTCGGGCATGACGACCATGTGGTTCTTCGCGCCGCCGAGGGCCTGCACGCGCTTGCCGTTCTCGGCGGCGCGCGAGTAGATGGACTTCGCGATCGGCGTGGAGCCGACGAAGCTCACGGCGCGGACGTCGGGGGAGTCCAGGAGCGCGTCGACGGCGACCTTGTCGCCGTGCACGACGTTCAGCACACCGGCGGGAAGCCCGGCCTCCTCGAACAGCTTCGCGAGGAACAGCGACGCCGACGGGTCCTTCTCGCTCGGCTTCAGCACGACCGTGTTGCCGCAGGCGATGGCGGATGCCGTCATCCACAGCGGCACCATGACCGGGAAGTTGAACGGGGTGATGGCCGCCACCACGCCCACCGGCTGCTTCACCGAGTGCACGTCGACGCCGCGGCTGACCTGCTCGGCGTGCTCGCCCTTGAGCAGGTGCACGAGACCGGCGGCGAACTCGACGTTCTCGATGCCGCGGCTGATCTCGCCCTTGGCATCCGAGAGCACTTTGCCGTGTTCGGCGGTGATGATCGCCGCGAGCTCGTCGGTGCGCTCGACGAGGAGGTGGCGGAGGCGGAAGAACACGTCGGCGCGCTTGATCAGACTCGTCGCCCGCCACGCGGGGAGCGCCGCCTTCGCGGCGGCGATGGCCTCGTCGACCTCGGCGGTGGTGGCGAACGCGACGCGCGCCTGCACCTGACCGGTCGCGGGGTCGAAGACGTTTCCCGTCCGTGCGTCGGTACCGTGCGCGGCTCCGGCGATGTGGTGGCGGATCAGGGTCATGCGTATCCTCCTCGGCTGAGCGATCCCGGACACTCCGACCGGGCGCGCATTAGGGTGTGTGAGATTGATTCTTCGGGTGCCGTGGAGGGAACGCACGTGTCTGATCGTCGCGAATCCGAGATCCATCGGACAAATCGTCCGGTCGTCGAGGACTCCGGTCTCCCGACGCTCGCCGAGGCTCTGGACATGCCGGGTCTCGCCCAGGGGATGCCGGAGGTGCTGGCCGGAGAAGAGGCCCTCGGCTCACGGGTCCGCTGGGTGCACGTCTCGGACAGCCCCGGAGTCGGTCGCCTGCTGGACGGGGGAGAGCTGCTGCTCACCACGGCCTCCGCGTGGCCCGAGCACCCCGACGACCTGCGCGCCCTCGTCGCGGATTTCGCGGCGGCAGGGTTGGTGGGCATCGTCATCGAGTTGGGGGCGCACTATCGCTACGTGCCGGCGGTCGTCGTGGACGCGGCGCGCTCCGCCGGTCTCGTGCTCATCGCCCTGCACCGCGAGGTCAAGTTCGTCGCCGTCACCGAGCAGGTGCACCGACGGATCATCGACGATCAGACGGCGGCCCTCCGCGCCCGCGACGAGGTGCGGAGCCTGTTCACCGACCTCGCCCTCCGCGGTGCGCCCGCCGATTACGTGGTGGAGCGCCTCGCGCGCACCCTGCGCGCTCCGGTGATCCTCGAGTCGCTCGCGCACGAGGTGGTCGTCGCCGACCTCGCGGGCGCCGACCACGTCGTTCTCGAGGGGTGGCAGGAACGCTCGCGGCTGTCCGGACGCGTTCCCGACGATTCCCGCACCATCGTTCCCGTGCAGGCGCGCGGCACGCGCTGGGGTTCGCTCGTCGCCCTGGCGGGTCCCGCCCACCCGGCCGGACGCCTCGCGGTGCTCGAGCAGGGGGCCACCGCTCTCGCTCTGGGGCGGCTCGCCGACCCCGCGGGCGAGGACTGGGTGCATCTCGGGCGCCGCCGCCTCGTCGACGATCTCGTCGCCGACCGCTACGGATCCCTCCCCGAGGCCGCGGTGCGACTCTCGGCTGCCGGGCTGCTGTCGGAGGGGATGGCGATGCTGGGCCTCGCCGTGAGCGGGGCCGGCGCAGCCACCATCGAAGCCGCGGCGGCCGAGGTCTGCGCGCGCGCCCTCTGCGGCACCCCACGCCGCGCCGACGAGCCGGCCGAGGGATGGATGCCGGTGCTCCTGGCCCTCCCGTCCACGACCACTCTCGCGGGGGCGACGGTCGACCGCTTCCTCGCGGCACTGCGCACCGGCGGTCGGGTGCGCCTGGTCGTGGGACCGCGGGTCGATCCGGCCGCCCCCGAGGACATGCTCGTCCGGACGCTCGATTCGGCGCACGAGGCTCTCGACCTCGCCGAGTCGGGGGAGATGGGCGAGTCGGGCGTGATGTGGGTGCGGCGGCATCCGCTTCGACGGTTCGTGGCGGCGCTGCGGGGCGACCATCGCCTGCTCGCCCACGCCGAGTCGATGCTCGCGCCCCTCCTCGACCTTCCCGCCGCGCGACGGGACGATCTCCTCGACGCCCTCGCCGCGGTGGTGGCCCACCCCGGCAATCGCACGGCGGCGGCGACCGCGGCGCACGTGTCGCGGTCGGTCTTCTACCAGCGTCTCGACGCCCTCGAAGAGATCCTCGGAGTGCGCCTCGACGACGGTGAGGTGCTCGCCGCCCTCCACCTCGCCGTCGCCGTGCATCGCGCGCACGCCTCGTGACCCTCGGGACGACATAGGATGTGCCGGAAAGGCGGGGGCCAAGGGTGCGGAAGACGACCATGCGGTGGCGGCGCGCGGGAGCGCGACTCGCCGCCGTCGCGGCGGCGGCGACGATGATGATCGCGGGTGCCGTCGTGCCGTCGGCGACCGCGGCGTCGGTGCCCGGGTGGCTGTCGACCAAGGGGTCGACGATCGTCACGGCCTCCGGTTCGCCCTACGTGATCAAGGCGACGGCGTGGTTCGGGATGGAGACGTCCACCTGCGCCCCGCACGGGCTCTGGTCGATCTCGCTCGACGAGGGACTGGATGCCATCGCGGCGATGGGTTTCAACACCATCCGACTTCCGTTCTCGAACGAGTGCCTCGCGGCGAAGAGCTCGAACTCCATCAACGCGGCGGTCAATCCCGGACTGGTCTCGCTGTCGCCGTTGAAGCTCATGGACACCGTCATCGCCCGGGCGAAGGCGCACGGCCTGTCGGTGATCCTCGATCGTCACCGCCCCGACTCGGGCGCACAGAGCGAGCTCTGGTACACCTCTCAGTACAGCGAGAAGCGCTGGATCGACGACTGGAAGATGCTCGCGGCGCGCTACAAGAACGAGCCCGCCGTGATCGGCGCCGACCTGCACAACGAGCCGCACGGTCCGGCCTGCTGGAACTGCGGCGACGCGTCCCGCGGCTGGCGCGCCGCGGCCACGCGGGCCGGCAACGCCGTCCTGTCGGTCAACCCGAAGCTGCTGATCATCGTGGAGGGCGTCGAGAACCAGGGCGACGGCACGGCGACCTGGTGGGGCGGCGGTCTCAAGGACGTCCGCTCGGCCCCGGTCACGCTCTCGGTGAAGAACCGCGTCGTGTACTCCCCGCACGACTACCCGGCCACGGTGCACCAGCAGCCGTGGTTCTCGGCACCGAACTACCCCGACAATCTCGAGGGGATCTGGGATGCCAACTGGGGTTACCTCGTGCGCCAGAACATCGCGCCGGTGCTGCTCGGTGAGTTCGGCACGAAACTCGAGACCGAGAGCGATCGGGCCTGGCTGAAGACCCTCGTCGCTTATCTCGCCAAGACGAAGATGAGCTACGCCTACTGGTCGTTCAACCCGAACAGCGGCGACACCGGCGGCCTCGTCACCGACGACTGGCGGACGTGGCAGACGGCCAAGCTCGCCGCACTCCGGCCCATTCTGACCCCGTCGCCCGCGTCCACCCCGAAACCGACGTCGACGCCGAAGCCGACGGTCACGCCGAAGCCGACGTCGACCCCGAAGCCGACCGCGACGCCGAAGCCGACTGCGACGCCGAAGCCGACGGTCACGCCGAAGCCGACGTCGACCCCGAAGCCGACCGCGACGCCGAAGCCCACGGCCACGCCGAAGCCCACGACCACGCCGAAGCCGACCTCGAGCCCCCAGCCTCCGGCATCCGCCTCGCCCCGGCCGGCACGCATCACGGCGTCGTGGCTCCCGCAGAGCGCGTGGGGCGAGGGCTACGTCGCCGAGGTCGAGGTGACGGCGACGGGCCCCGTCTCGCGCTGGCAGGTCTCGTTCGAGGCTCCCGGGACGACCTCGGTGTCGAACGCCTGGGGCATGAGCTGCCGCCTCTCCGGCACGACGGTCACGTGCCAGAGTGCCGACTGGGCGTCGACCCTCGCGCCGGGGCAGACGGTGCGCGTGGGGCTTCAGGCCGTGGCGACGAAAGCGCCGTCGTCGCCGAAGCTGTCGGTCGCCGCTTCGTGACCGTCCCCGTCCGGCGGCGCGTCGCGCACGGACGGGCGTGCGGACGGGAGCACGGAGACGGCGACGCCGGTTCAGCCGCCGCGGCCTGATACACGCCTGGCTCATAGGTGCGCTGAAGCAACCGTGAGTGAACGCCTGCCTACCATCCCGACATGACCGCCACCCTCGACTCGATCTCTGCCCCGCCCCGCGAGGCCGAGGCTCCGCCCGCCCCTCGCCGGCGGACCTGGATGTGGGGCGTGATCGGGGTCGGGGCCCTCGCACTCTTCCTCAGCGGATGGCAGGTATGGGCGGGCGCACCCTCCGAGTACTACGCGTCGATCGCGCTGTCCATGAGCCGGTCATGGTCGAACTTCTTCTTCGGCGCCGTGGACCCCGCGGGCACGGTCACCCTCGACAAGATCCCCGGCTCGTTCTGGATCCCCGCGCTGTTCGTGCGGGTCTTCGGGTACTCGGCGTGGACGGTCATCCTGCCCAACGCGCTCGCCGCCACGGCCGCCGCGCTCATCACCGCCGTCACGGCCAGGCGCCTCGCGGGGATCCGCGCGGGTCTTCTCGCCGGGGCGATCGTCGCCGTCACCCCGATCCTCGTCGCCGTCTCGCGGTCCAATCAGCCCGAGTCATTCTTCGTCCTCGGCCTGTCGTTGACGGCGTGGGCGTCGGTGCGGGCGGTCCAGACGAAGAGCGTCGGGTGGCTGGTCGCTGCGGGAGCCTTCATCGGCCTGTCGTTCCAGTTCTACATGCTCGAGGCGTGGGCGGTCTGGCCCGCGCTCGCGGCGGCCTACCTCTGCACCCGTCAGGCGTGGGGGCGGCGCCTCGTGCACCTCGTCGTCGCGGGAGCGGTCAGCCTCGCGACGTCGCTCTGGTGGGTGGCGATCGTCTCGCTCATCCCCTCCGGCAGCCGGCCCTACATCGGCAGCACGATCGGCGACAACCCGTGGGAGATGGTCTTCGGGTACAACGGCCTGGGGCGCTTCGGCGCGACGGCCGACAGCACGACCTACGAGTCCTTCACGCCGCCCTTCTCCGGCGACCCGGGCATCCTGCGCTTGTTCAACGCGCAATTGGCCGGGCAGATCGCCTGGTTGATACCGGCAGCGCTGATCGGCATCGTGGTGCTCTGGATCCTCCGCTTCCCGCGGCCGCTCACCGTCCTGCTGACGATCTGGACGCTCACCTTCGCGGCGATGTTCTCGACCGTGGCCGGAATGCACCAGTTCTACACGGCGGCCCTCGCTGTTCCGCTCGCTCTCGTCGTCGCCGTCGCGCTCACCGCCGCTCATCGGACGGGCACAGTCTGGCCGCAGATCGCGATCGTCGGAGTCGCGGGGCTCACCGCGGTGATCGTCGGCTTCTCGTACGGCGGCTACAGCGTCCCCGTGTCGCTGGCTCAGGCCGCGGCCGCCGCGGCGGCCATCGTGCTGCTCCTCTCGCGCCACCGCGCGCGCGTGATCACCGCGGTAGCGATGATCGTGGGGCTCCTGCTCACGCCGACCGTGTGGTCGGCGGTCACGATCGCCCACCCGAGTTCGATCAACCCCGTCGCCGGCGGGGTATCCGAGATGTCGGCCGGGGGCTTCGGCGGAACGGGTCGGGGACCCGGCGGACAGGGAACGGGCACCCGCACCGACGGCGGCTCGTTCCCGGGCGGTGCGCAGGCCGGCGGCCGGGGCGGCGGTCAGAGCGGTCCCCGGTCCGGCTTCGCGCCGGGTGGCTCGGGCACCGCGCCGGGGAGCGGACGAAACGGCACCATGCCCGGCGCCGGCGGCCGGCAGGGCATGACCCAAGGCGCCGACAGCGAGCTCGTCGCGTGGCTGGAGGCGCGCGACACGGGATCGACCTACGTCGCGGCCACCTTCGGTGCCCAGCAGGCGGCATCCCTCATCCTCGCGACCGACGGTGCGTCGATCCTTCCGATCGGGGGGTTCAACGGTAGCGACGACGTCCCGACGCTCGACAGGTTCATCTCGCTCGTTCAGTCCGGCGAGCTCCGCTACGTCATCGGCGGCGAGGACCGCGGGGCGGGCGGCGGCGCGACGGGATTCGGGGGGACAGGCTTCGGCGGAACGGGAAGCGCCGCCGGCGGAGGCGCGGCCGGCTCCGCCCGCTCGGCGAGCAGCGACACGGCCTCGGCGCAGATCCGCCAGTGGGTAGAGCAGAACTGCACGGTCGACGCGTCCGCACCCGGCACGGTGTACGACTGCGGGTGACGAGCGGGCACGCTCCTGCTGGGGCGACCGGGGGCGATCGCTCCCGCGCTTCGCGGGCGCGACGGCGCGTCAGCTTTCGCGCGAGAGGAACTCCACCCCGGCCTCGCGGAAGGTCCGTGCCCCCGGCGCATTCACGTGATGACGGCCGGGGATGTCGGCGAACTCGCCGTGCGGCAGGAGGGAGGCGAGGTGCTGCGACTGATCGTGGATCGGATCCTCGGTGCCGGTCGCGATGAGCACCGGTTGCTGCGGCGGCGACGCGGGGTCGGGGTCGGTCTCGCCGAGCCGCATCCCCTCCGCGATCGCGACGAGGGCCCGCAGGTCGTTGCCGGGTACGCGTTCGGCGAGCGAGACGTAGCGCAGGGTGGTGGCATCCTCCACCGGCGTGCCGTGGTCGAGGAACGCGCGTGCCTGGTCGACCTTCAACCGCGCCAGCGGACGACCGTCCGGGATGCCACCGAGCACCGCCCGCTCGACGTGCTCGGGCGCGTCGACGGCCAGCTGCCACCCCACCCGGCCACCGAGTGAATAGCCGAGGTAGCGAACCGAGTCGAGCAGGTAGGTGTCGAGGACCGCGACGAGGTCGCTCACCAGCGTCGGCATCGTGTACGACGCGGCGTCGTGCGGCTTGTCGCTCGCACCGTGGCCGCGCTGATCCACGGCGACGACACGGAATCCGGCGCGCAAGAGGTCGCGCACCCACCCCGTGTTGACCCAGTTGTCGCGCGTGCTCGACCCGAAGCCGTGGACGCACAGCACGGCGTCCGCGTCGGGGTCGCCCCACGTGTACGTCGCCAGCCGGACGTTGTCGCCGACGATGACGAACTGCGGCGCGGGGACCTCGGTGAGCGCGGGCACGGCATCCATTCCTCCGATCCTGGCAGATGAGCCGGTCGTGACCGAAGTAGTGGTCATAGTGGTCTCATGGGGTACACGCGCGCCGAGCTGGAGTCGTTCCGGGATGCCACGATCCCCGACCTCGTCGAGCCCGGGGTCCGGCTGCTCTTCGTCGGGATCAACCCGGGCCTGTGGACGGCGGCGACCGGCACACCCTTCTCGCGGCCGGGCAATCGCTTCTGGCCGGCGCTCGTCGAGGCGGGGATCCTGCCGCGCCTCCCGCGGTACGCGGAGCCGCTGAGCGACGCGGACCGGAGCATGATCCTCGGCGCCGGGCTCGGCGTGTCGAACCTCGTCGCCCGGGCGACGGCGCGCGCCGACGAGCTGTCGCGCGAGGAACTGCGAGCGGGCGCGGCGGCGCTGACGGAGCGGGTGGCCGCGTGGCGTCCGCGTGCGATCGCGGTGGTCGGGCTGACGGCGTACCGCGAGGGCTTCCAGCGCCCGAGAGCCGTCGCGGGGCGGCAGGACGACGAGATCGCCGGAGTTCCCACGTGGGTCCTGCCCAACCCGAGCGGTCTGAACGCCCACGACACCGTCGCGACCCTCGCGCGCGCGTACGCCGAGCCCGCGCGCGCGGCGGGGGTTCTCGCGTGACACTCGGGCGACGACGGTCCGCGGCGGCGGTGGCGCTCGTCGTGGTCGTCGCCCTGGGGCTGGTGGTCGCGCGCGGACTTCCCGACTCCGACCTGTCCGACATCTCCGGAGACGCGCTGTACGCCGTGGCCGTCTACACCGCGTTGGTGCTGGTGTGGCCGGGCGCTCGTCGAGGCCTCCTCGGGGTGGTGGCGGCCGCCTGGAGCGTGGGCGTCGAGTTCCTTCAGCTCACCGGGGTGCCGGCGGATCTTGCCGGGCGATTCCCGCCCGCGGCGCTCGTTCTCGGGAGCGGCTTCGACCCTCGCGACCTGGCGGTGTACCTGCTCGCCGCCGCCATCGCGCTGACGATCGACGCGGGCGCGAGCGCACTCCTCCTGCACAGGGGAGACCGCCGAGCCGGCGTCGGAGGTTCCCCGTAGGGTGACCAGCGACGGAAGGAGAACCACATGATCGTGCGTTTCGAGGGCGATGTCTACCGGTGGGAGGCCCGCACCGACAGCGACTGGTACTTCGTGGCCCTTCCGCCCGACCTGAGCGACGACATCCGCGAGACGCAGACCTTCCGCCGAGGCTTCGGCGGTGTCCGCGTCGACGCGACGATCGGCGACTCGGTCTTCCGCACGTCGATCTTCCCCCAGGCCGACGGGGTCTACGTGCTTCCCCTCAAACGCGCCGTGCGCGACGCCGAGGGCATCTCTCCCGGCGACATCGTCCTCGTCGACCTTCTCGTGCTCGACGCCTGAGGCACCGGATGCCATGGCCTCTGGTCGCCGCTCTGTCGGTGTTCGCCGGTCTCAGCGTGGTGCTCGCGATGGTCGACGCGCGGACCCGACGCCTCCCCGACGCGATCCTGGTGCCGGGCGGCGCCGCGGTGGTGGTGTTGCTGGGCGGGGCCGCGGTCGCGATCGGCGAGCCCGCACGACTTGTGGGGATCGCCGCCGGCGCCCTCAGCGCGTTCGCGGGATGTCTCGCGATGCACCTCGCGCGGCCGGCGGCATTCGGCGGGGGAGACGTCAAGCTGGCGGCCCTCTGCGGGGCGGTGCTCGGGTGGCACGGCCTCGAGGCCGTGGCATCCGGAATCGCCCTCGCCTTCCTCGCGGGTGGGATCGGCGCCGCCGGAGTTCTCCTCGCCGGAGCGCGAGGTCGGTCGATCGCGTTCGGGCCGTTCCTGCTGTTCGGCGCGTGGTGGCGGGTGATCGCGGGGCTGTGAGGGCGAAGATCGGCGGGCGGGAGCGAGGTTTGTCGGCGTCGGGCGCGGCGGTCAACCCCCGATGAGCAAGGTGGTTCGCCTCGTTACGCTGGGGCCATGGCCGACCTCATCCGTCGCGTCACCGCGTGGGCTCTGTCGCTCCGCCTCGTGCGCGCCTTCCTCGTCTATTCGGGCGCGCGGGGGCCCACGCTCGCCGACAGCGTCACCTATCGCACCCTCTTCAGCCTGTTCGCCGCGGTGTTGCTCGGCTTCTCGGCCGCCGCGATCTGGCTCTCGGGGAACCCCGAGGGCCTCGCGGCGCTCGAGCGGTCGGTGAACAACGTCGTGCCCGGGCTGGTGGGCACCGACGGGCTGCTCGACGTCAGCGCGATCAAAGCGCCGACGGAGTTCACCATCGCGGGTGTGATCGCGACGATCGGTCTGCTCGGCGCGGCGATCGGCGCGATCGGCTCCCTGCGCACGGCCCTCCGCCAGATCGCGGGAGTGACCACCGATGACACTCTGCCCGTCCTCGTCATCGTGCGTAATCTCGCCGTCGCCGTCGGCATCGGCATCGCGCTCGTGGGGGCCGCCCTCGTGACGTTCCTCGCGACGGCCGGTCTCACCTTCGTGCGCGGCCTCCTCGGCATCTCCGCCGACTCGTGGGTGACCGCCGTGTTGACGTGGGCGCTCTCGACGATCGTCGTCTTGGCGCTCGACACCGCCGCGGTGGCGGTCGCTTTCGCCGTGCTGGCGGGCGTGAAGACCCGTCGCCGCACGCTGTGGCGAGGGGCGCTGCTCGGAGGCGTCGGCCTGGTCGTGCTGCAGCAGCTGTCGGGTCTGTTCGTCGGCGGGGCGGGCAACAACCCGCTGCTGACCACGTTCGCCTCGCTCATCGCGCTCCTGCTGTGGCTCAACCTCTCGAGTCAGGTCATCCTCATCGCCGGAGCCTGGATCACCGTCGCCACCGAAGAAGACCACGACCGGGTCCGAGCGAAGTACGGCGCGACCACGTTGATCCAGTTCCGCGTCCGCCGAGCCGAGAAAGCGGTGCAGGCCGCCACGGGCGAGTTGGAGGCCGCCCGCGAGGCGGAGGCCAAGGAACGCGAGACGCTCGCGAAGAACGACCCCGCCGCGGCGGATCGTGAAGACGACGCCGAGCGGGCGGCATCCCGTGGCTGAGTCCGCGCCCGCGCGGGTCGCGGCTTACACCGCCGACGCCGTCCGTGCTGCCGAGGCCCCTCTTCTGGCTGAGGGACGTCCCCTCATGCGCTGGGCGGCCCGGGCTCTCGCCGACGTCGCGATCGCCGAACTCCGTGTCGCCCCGGGTGCGGTCCTCGTCCTCGCGGGCGCGGGAGACAACGGGGGAGATGCGCTCTTCGCCGCCGCTGACCTCCTTCAGGCGGCGGACCGCGTCGACGTCGTCCTCGTCCGCAACCGCGTCCACCGCGAAGCACTCGACACGGCGGTGGCCGCCGGGGCGCGCGTCGTCTCCGTGTCGGAGGCCTCCACCCACGTGGATGAGTACGCCCTCGTCCTCGACGGCATCCTGGGCATCGGGCGTCTCGCCGACCGGCGGCTGCGGGGGAGCGCCCGCGCCCTCGTCGAGCGCCTCCTCGCGCTTCCGGACCGCCCGCGGGTCGTCGCCGTCGACGTGCCGAGCGGGCTCGACCCCGACGACGGGACCGCGGATGCCATCGTCCTCCCCGCCGATGTCACGGTCACGTTCGGTGCCCTCAAGGCCGGCCTCGTGCGCGGGCGCGGACCCGGGCTCGCCGGCCGCGTGCACCTCGTCGACCTCGGTCTCGAGCCCTATCTGCGGCGTGCGCACCCCGCCGTGACCGCCGCGATCGAGGTGGTCCGGGAGGACCCGCGCACGCGGGCCTGACGCGCGCCCGGCGCTCACTCCACGCCGCGAGACTGCACGCAGCTGACATCTCGGCGACATCGTGCAGGGGGGGTGTCAGCGCGATGCAGTCTCATGGCCCCTGACTGGCCGTCCTGCCACCGCACCCGGTGAGAACATCCTCCCGGGACCACCACCCGGACGCCCGTCAGCGCGCGTAGCGCTCCACGAACGTGCGGAGCAGGCGCGACGGAGCGTGGACGGGAGCGCGCCGCACCGCCGCGAGCGTGAGGTCGAGCTCGTCGGCGGCGAAGTATCCGAACGCGGCGTACGCGTGGATGCGCGTGACGATCCCGTCGACGTCGAGCTCGGGGTGGAACTGCGTCGCGTAGACGTTCTCGCCCACCCGGAACATCTGCACCGGGCACGTCGGCGACGATGCCAGCAGGGTCGCCCGCGACGGCAGCGTCGTGATGGCCTCCTTGTGGCCGACGAACGCCGCGAAGGTCCGGGGCATCCCGGCGGCGAGGGGATCCGCGCGACCGGCGTCGGTCAGGGTCACGTCGACCACGCTGATCGGTTCCGCGTAGGTGCCGTCGATGTCGGCATCCAGGTAGGTCCCCAGCGTCCCCACGCCGTAGCACGCGCCCAGGAAGGGGAGATCGCGCGCGACCACGTCGTCGACGAGCGCGGCCATCTCGGCCTCGACCCGACGTTGGACCGCCGACTTCTTCTCGAGAGGGTCCGACGCGTTGAACGGGCTGCCGCCGACGAGGATGCCCGAGATCTCGTCGAGGTCGAGGTCGGGCATGGCGTCGCGCTCCAGACGGACGCGCAGCAGCCGCTCGGGCGGGAGACCGGTGTAGCGCAGGAAGAGGGCGTACTCCTCGTCGGCCGGGCGGTCTTCGGCGCGGGTGGCGAGCAGGACGAACGGTCGCTCCCCGGGCAGGTCCGTCGTCGTCACCCGAGCGATTCTAGGCCAGCCCTGTCAAGGTGCCCGGCGGTGTCGGAGGGGCGGTCTACGCTGACGACATGGCTATTGCACGACTGACCGGAGGCCCGCTCGACGGGCAGGTGCTCCCGCTCGAGAACGAGTCCGACGACACGCTGATCATGCCCTACAGCGAGGGCCAGCTGGTCTACCGCCGCGAGGGTGGCCTCGAGCACACGGGCGAGTCCGACGGTCCCACCCAGGCCGTCTTCGCCTTCGTCGAAGAGACCGAAGACATCAACCCCGACGTCGACGGGCGCGACGATTGAGCGCAGGCTCCCACGGGGCCTCGAGCGTCGAGGTCGAGTCGAAGTACGACGTCGACGAGACCACCCCGCTTCCCGACTGGTCGGAGCTTCCCGGCGTCGCGCGCGTCGGCGAGCCCGAGCCGCGTGACCTCGACGCGCGGTATCTCGACACCCCCGCGGCCGATCTCGCTCGCGCGGGCGTCGCGGTGCGGCGGCGCTTCGGAGGTCCCGACGCCGGGTGGCACGTGAAGGGTCCCGCGCGGGCCGGGGGACGCACCGAGACGCAGTGGCCCCTCGGTGCCGACGTCGATCCCGACGCCGAGCCGGTCGTGCCTCCGGCGGTTCAGGATGCCGTCGCCTCGATCGCCGCGCCGCCGTTCACGCCGCTCGCGCGGGTGCGGAATCACCGCACGGCGTATGCGCTCCTCGACGCCGACGGGGGAGAGGTCGCCGAGTTCGTCGATGATCGCGTCCGTGCGACGGACGAGCGTCGTGGCGTCGAATCCGCGTGGCGTGAGTGGGAGGTCGAGCTCGGCCCCGCCGGGCCGTCCGACGACGACGGTCGCGCGGCGTTCTTCGCCGCGGTCGACGCGGCGGTGTTCGCCTCGGGAGGTCGCCCCGCGGCATCCGGATCCAAGTTGGCCCGCACGCTCGGCCACTGAGAACCCGAGCCCCCATCCGGGGCAACGAAAACGAAAAGGCCCGCCGGGAGAACCGGACGGGCCTTTTCGTGTCGGCGATCAGAAGTTGATCTTCTGTGGTCCTTGTGTCCGTGCCCTATCCGCACGTCATCCGTGAGTACCGCGGAACGACGCGGACGTCTTGGGGCATCCGCGAGATTCCGCGGTTCTCGGCCCTGTCTCGGTTCCTCGGAGATGACGCGTCGAGATGACTGGGGATTGCTGCAGATCACTCGGGATTACTGGGCTAGAGCGTAGTCCAGCGCGTAGTTTTCTGAGCCCGCCGAGGACCCCTCGCAGGACCAGAAGGACGCGCGAGGGAGGCTGGGTAGATGAATATGTATGACGCGCGTATAGTAAGTGTCATACGAGCTTACGGGAGGGGTTATGGCTGTTTTGAACATCAGGGTCGAGGACTACGTTCGCGACATCCTGAAGGGCAAGGCGGATGACGAGGGGGTGACCATCAGTGAGTATGTTCGGGACCTGCTTATGGCTGCGATCATTCCGGTGGGGACGGCGGCGACTGTCGAGCATGGAGATGAGCCTGCGCCGGAGTCAATGAATCTGTTTGAGCGGCAGGTCCTCGCGGGGATTCATCGCATCCTGGCGCACGTGGTGCCGGAGAACGGCCATGACGAGGATTGTGACTTCGACTACCAGATCATGCGCGCGAAGATCCTCGAGGAGGGCTACACCGGGCAGTACTGGTTCACGACAGCAGGCTTCAGCACGGAACTGTCGAAGCGCGATTGCGAGCGCGTCGTCGATGTCCTCGATATGTTTCGGATCATCACCTACAGCGTCGAGCATCTCGCGGAAGCGGGTACGCCGATCGATGACGAGCTCCGCGAGGATCTTGAGTTCGCAGGCTTCGACCATAACGATGCCCTCGAAGGGCATATGGCGAGCTACGTTCGGTTCCTCATGAGCGACGAGCGTAAGTGGGAGGAACTCCGACCTCAGCTCGAGCGGCACGACAACGGGAACTCCCACGCGCGCATGCTCGGGGTGTATGACCGGATGCTGGCGGAGTACCGGCGCATCATGGACGGTCGGGAGCGCGGCTATCGGCGAGACAGCTACCTGCTGTCGCATGACGAACTCGTGCAGATCAAGGAGGCGCAGACGCACCCGTCGAACCGCCGGAAAGCGGAGGACTGACTGTGACATCTGGGGGAGGCGTCTCTGCATCGCGTCGTGGTATTCTTGCACCATCACGACCGGTTCCGCCTACCTCGGTAGGTCCAGGGCCGGTCTTCATTTTGCATGGACGGTCGGCATGCACGACGAGGTGAAGGCGTACCGAAGCTACGAGGATCAGGTTGCGCTACTCGCGGAACGTGGCATGGACGTTGGCGACCATGACGTTGCCGCCGGGGTCCTCCAGCGGATCAACTATTACCGCCTAAGTGGCTACTGGTATCCGTTTCGGCAGAAGACCCCGGATGGTCGCGGTGATGACTTCTACCCCGGTACTCGGTTGGAGGACGTTGTCGCTCTCTACGACTTTGACGCTCGACTTCGTGCTGCGACCTTCTCGGTGCTTGCGCCGATCGAGCTCGCGATCCGCGCGTTGCTGGGCCATGAGCTAGGACGGATTGATCCGCGCGCGCATCTCGAGCCGACGCTCCTCGGCCCGACCGCGCGCAACCGTGCTGGAGATCAGAGCGATTCGTACAGCCGTTGGCGCAGGAACTACGAAGCGGAACTCGGACAGTCGCGCGAGGACTTCGTCGCGCATCATCATCTCAAGTACGGTGGAACGCTTCCCGTGTGGGCTGCCGTTGAGTTGTTGGACTGGGGATCGCTGACCTACCTCTACGGTTACGCGCCACGAAGCGTTCAAGACGCGGTCGCTGATGCGTGCGGACTTCGCGCTCCGCAGCTGACGAGCTGGTTGAAGTCGCTGAACCTCGTACGGAACACGTGCGCTCATCACGGTCGGCTCTTCAACCGTGTCCACACGTTGACGCCGAAGCTACCCAGAGTCGGCGTCTATCCTGACCTTGACTCGGCGACGACCGAATGGAATCGTACATTCGGTCAGCTGACGCTCATCCAGTTCCTTCTTGACCGACTTGACCTCGGCAGGATGCGGATGCTGCCGGCTGTGGTGCAGACCTATCCGCACGTGACGCTGCTTCCTCTATCGCATCTGGGTGCAGGGCGCGACTGGCAGATCGCGAGTCGACTGTGGGCCATGTAGAAAGTGCGGCCGTGGCAACGTCGCGAGAGGATGGTGTCATGGCGCTTCCGGACCCTGCTTGCGTCCTCGGCTTCACCGAGCAGCAGCTCGCTCAGATCATGTTGGCCGACCTTGACGCCTACCGCGAGTGGGCCGTTGGCAAGACGCGAGGGCACTGCGAGGGACTGTCGGTTTGCACGGAGGCGCACGGTGAAATCCAATATGAGGACGACGTTCGCCGTCGTTTGCGTCAGATCATCAGCGGGGATCGGATTTGAACCTCCAAACGCCCGGTCACCGAATACACGTCTATCACGCTGCCCGGCGGCGCGTTACTAAAGGTGTCGGATCTGCTGCACGCCGACGTCGCGCTCAAGACCTTAATCGAGCACGTCCTACGTGTGACGCTCGTTGCCTTCCATGCCGGGGCGCGGATTCGCTATCGCCTCAAGTACGAGCCGGGCGAGGATGTCGGTCAGACCCGCGATGATCAAGAGCTCCTGGACGGTTCCCGAAAGTCTCAGAGGGCCCGACTACACATCGCTTCGCAGCGGAGAGCACGTGTGCCGCGAGGATCGTGCGCTCCTCCGGTACGGCGTGCAGTCGGCCTGCTCGGTTCAGAGTGGCGACCGCTCCTGCTCGGAGACGATGCCGCGCAGCCAGTCGTCCAGCGGGCGGAGCGCCCGGGGCACCGAGGAACGCGAACTCAGATGCTCCCGGAGCAGCACAACGGGTAGGTGCGGCTTGGCCTTCGCTGAGACTTTGCGGGTGGAGTTCCAGCCCTTGGAACCCATCCAGGACGCCAGGTCTTCCTTCCCCTGAGCGCCGGTCGCGAAGCGCTCCGACATCGCCTTGTCGATCTGCTTCTCGCCGATCGGCCCGAGCATCGCCGCGAGGCCCTGTTGTCCGATCGTGTCGAGAAGGAGACCCTCCAGATCCGACGACAGTACGAACGCGTCCCACGGCTGGAGCGCAGTGTTCAACTCGTGTTGCTGGGTCAGGGCAGCCGTCAGGCTCGTGACGTTCTCGTCTGCCAACTGGTGGATCGTCCGCAGCTCGTCCTGGGTCGGCCTGCGCTCCTTCGCCTTCAACATCTCGAGCAGCTTCCGCTTCCCGTTCCCGCCGGCCTTGTGGACGCCGTCCTTGTCGGTGACGACGTACGCGCGGACGCCGAATATCTGCGCGAGATGAAGGAGATGCGGGATCGTGTCGATGCTCGACGCCTCGATGACGGCGATGCCCATCGCGTAGTGGCCGCCGGAGCATCCGGTGATCCGTTCCAGCAGGTAGTCGATCACCAGCTTGTCGCCGTACCCCTCGACGATGACGACGGCGTTCGCGAACACGAGCTCGCTGTTGGTCGCATCGCAGTACCGAGTGAGGCGGCCTTCGTCGGCGGCGGAGAAGTCTCGGCGCTTGGCGGAGTACGTCATCCCGCTCGGGCTCAATGGCATCCGGACAATCCGGCTGACAGAGAAGGAGTCCACCAGCACTGGGCTGTGGGTGGTCACGAGGAGCTGCGCGTCCTTGGAGATGTCCCGGAGAATCTTCGCCATCGCACGCTGCGTCTGCGGATGGAGGAACGCTTCAGGTTCCTCGATGACAAACACGACCTTTCCCGACGACTGCTTGCTGCGCGACGCGACGTAGCGAAGGATGCCGAGCACCATCGCGGATTGGAAGCCAGTGCCGCGCTCCGCGATCGACACCTCGATCTCGTCGCGGCTCGTGATGACTGCCTGCTGCAGCATTCCCCGCAGGGCATGACGGGAGTCGGGCAGCTTGATCCCGAGCTCGCGTTCGCGGAACGGGAGCTCCGAGGCCACGGCTTCGACGGATTCGCTCAGCACTTTGTGGACGAGCGTCTCCACCGGTGCGATCACGTCCTCGAAGTCCTTCTGAAGCTGCGTCCGCCTCGAGCCGCCCGACCGCACGAGGACGCCCTCGAGCGTCTCGTAGAGCCGCACCAGCGACTGGTCGCGCTCGCTCTGGTCGGCTTCGCTGACGCGGACGGATGGGATCTTCACGAAGCTGAACGACTCCAGTACCCGCTCGTAGAATTCGCGTGCGCGGGTGGACTTGCGGCTCGTCTGGTAAGTGATGTTCCCAGCGCGCGAGCACAAGATCTTGATCGCGAAGACGCCCTTCGTGACGGCGTCCGCGAAGTACTCGGCCTCGTTCTCGTCGAGTCCGGTGAACTGCACCTGGATGCTCGACATCATCCGCGGACCGCCATGGACGTAATACTCGTGCAGAGGCTTCAGTCGCTGCAGGTCGTCCTTGCCCGGATCGGAGAAGAATGTCTCGAGAATGCGTAGAAGCGAGGATTTGCCAGCGTTGTTGGGCCCGGCGATGAGCTGCAATTGAGGATCGACTTCGATACTCAGGTGCTCGAATCCGAGGAATCGCTCGACGTCTACTCGGTCTATGTGCACTGCCTCAACCTATCGATGAGACCAGGACATTCGCCATTTTCCGTGCGTGGCGCAGGCAGGTTGCGGCACGATGCCCGTCTAAGGCGTCGAGCAACGGAGCAGAGAGCGAACCGCCGCCAAGTGCTACCTCTGATCTCGTTACCGTCGACCATCTACCATTCACCCGCTGTCCAGGCTTGGAACTCCTCCCTAGTGCGGGACTCGACGCGGAACTCGGCGGCTTTCGCGCGCACCGCGTTGTCATTCGACACGACTACCCAGGTCGGTCCCCAAAGGAGCGTGGCCGCTTCCTCGATGCCGTCGAGAGCGCAAGCAATGAGCATAGGGTCGGCAGCGCCCTTGTTCGCATAGAGGTTCACGAGTGCCGTGTCGTCGGCTGAGACGCTTGCCATCACCGCGCCGAGATGCTTCAGGACGTTCGCTGTCGTTGGATACTCGACGTCCTTGAACGAGGCAGCGTCAGGATAGCCCTCGGCTTCGTGGACGATCTCAGAAGGGAGGAAGCAGCGTTCGTGAAAGAATGCGCTCGCGCGCTGTGCCTGGGTTAGGTGTGAGAGGACGTTATTGTCGAGGAGGTATAGCTCTTCGTTCATCGGAGCGCTGCCTTCAGTTCGCCGAGGTCGCTAGGGGAGAGACGGTTTAGGCAGACAACACGGCAGAACTCGCGTTCTGAGAGCCGCCGTTCCTCGACAGCGCGGAGCATCCGTGCCGTGAGAGCGCGGCCGCTGTATTTCCGAATCGCGTTCACGGGCTTCGGGCGGCTGCGTGGGCCCGGCTTCGGGCGGGCTCGGAACTCGGTTTCGAGTTCTCCGAGGTAGTCGAGGCTACCTTCGACACTGAGCTTTCCGAGGCGCATTCCGCGCACTGCCATAGCGCTCGGAGTGACCTTGAAAACTTCCGCCGCGGACTTCACGGCGTCGAGGTTATCGAGGTTGACGGCTTGAAGTTCGTGGGAGGGCATGAGGATCTCGCCGACGATGTCGTACTCGCGACCGGCGTTCGGTGCGTTGCTGTTCGCGTCGTAGGTCACGGGAGCGAAGATTCCGCGCGCGACCAGCACAACCATGAGCATCAGGGTGAAGATTTGCCGGCCCGGGGGCTCTTGGAAGTCGCCGTGGTCGCCGCCGGTGAGAAAGATGTACGGCACCTTCGGATCCCGGACAGTCATGCCGCTGAAGTGCACGCCGTCGAGGATCTGCGGCATGTAGCCGCGCACGCTGCGTGAGACGAGGACCTGGTTGGCTTCCACGCGCTCGATGAGCATTTCGAGCGCGATTTCCTTCGTCCTTGCACGTCGGAGCTCATCGATATCGAGGCCGAGCGCGGCGACGAGCCTGTCCGCATCCTCACGCACGGTCGCGCTAGGTCGCCGCAGGAGTCCGACAACCTTGTTCTTGACAAGAGAGGGGTCATGCTTCTTCGCGAGTGACTGCTTTCGGAGAAGGTCCTTGATGATGAGCTCTACGTCCCGGAGCTTGATCGCGGTCCTCGTGTTGACCGTGAACGTGTCGGGAGCGACGCCCTGTAGCAGCTTCTCGGTCTTCGTCCGGACCTGGGTCTGGACGAGTGCGAGCGGGGCGAAGAACAGCGGGTGCGGCACCTCTGCTTTCCGTGCGAGTTCCAAGAGTTCGGTGTAACTGATCTCGTCCCGTTCGAGCGCACGATAATACGGAGCCCGACCGCTTACGACGGAGTTCTCGAGCAGCTCGACAAAGACCGCTCGATCGATCGGAATACGTTCGCCGTAGAGCAGCACATCCATGTCTAACCCCTCACGGATGTGCCGTGGGGGGGCTCACGGTTGTTACGTGCACCTGAACTCCCAGGTAGCGAAGCGCATCGAACTGCTTCACGAGGTTGACCTTGGTGAACGTGAACAGCGTGTCGACAGTGACGGGGTGCTCACTGCCGATCGCCAGGACCACTTCTTTGAGCTCGGCGTTCTTGACCGTGCCGCCGCTTTCCTCTTCGATCCGCGCGCGCCATGCGGCACGCGCGTTCTCGTCGCGGGCAAGGGCGTCGGTGGAGACGAGACCCTGCGCGAGAAGGTGACTCAAATCTGCAGAGCTTCGGCCGCGCTTGACATGAATCAAGATGCCTGGCGGAACGAACACATCGCACGGCTCAATACCGCCTCGCGAGTGCAGGGGAGTTGTGATCAGCTTGCGATCCAGGCAGTAGCCCGCCAGCGCCTTGGCTGTCTTCTGGTTGTACTTGTCCTCATACTCCGAGCCCCACGGTGGCAGCTGCAGTGATGCCGGCTCGGCGAGGATCTCATTCACCCGTGCGTCGATCCGCGCAAGGTACTGGTCATCCATCCGATACCAACTGCCGTCGTGCAGGCAGAAGCGCTGGTTACCGTCCTCGACCTCGAAAGCGAGCCAGCGGCGGAGGGGTACGGGGGTAGCCGCGAGCGTGTGCCCTTGGGGGTCGGCCTCACTGTGTAGCTCAACCCGGACGGCCTTCAGGCGGTCAAGAACCTCTTCGGCGGGGATTTCAGCGAACCAGGCGAGGACGTCGCTGATTTCTGGTGCCTGCTCTGAAACGCGCCGTTCACGGTCTCCGAAGCCGGTGACCTTGACGCTCATCACGGGCCCGTAGACGTCGAGGCGTTCATGTGGCCAAGCGATACCGAGGCGATGGGATCCGTTCACCTTGAGTGCTTCAACAAGCTTCTGATCCAACGCCGGCACTCGACTGTCCTTCGGCTTGAGCGCGATCAGTTGTTCGAGGCTCTCAAGACCCGGGAGGATTTGACGTAGGGAGAGTTCATGGAGCACTTCGAGGTCGGCCATCAGCCGCTCGGGTGATTTGGCGAGGGGGACATTCAAGGAGTCAGCGGCTCGGAGCTGGATCACCTTATCTCCGACGGTAAGGTCGGCGATGACGGCCTTAGCTTCGATTCGGGTGACGACCTCGCCGTACCCGTCGACGCCAAGGTCCCGAATGGTGCTGCCGTTCGGCATAGAGCTGCGATCGACGCGGGCGCGGTGATCAAGAATCGTTTTCGTCAGTGACTTCACCTCAGCGGGAAGCGCGGAACGGGCGACGATCCCGGCTCCGAAACCGAAGTCGATCTGCTCTGAATCCAGGAAGTGGAAACCAGTTCCCCACGTGACAGCCCAGACCACCTCGCCTGCATCTTGGATCAAGAGCGCGGCACCTGGGGAGCTGTTCGAGAGCGATACCGACTGACCGGTGAGGAGCTTCAGGTCCGTCGCCCACTTCGCCCTCGTGGTGATCGATCCCGCGACCAGCCGGGCGGGACGCTTCTCGATCACGAGGTCTGTGACGGTGAAATCGTCATCAGATTCTCGTCGGGATTCGGTCAGCGCCGTCTCGAGCGTGCCTCCCTCGAGCATCCTGTAGAGAGTCGTGCGCTTCGTCGCGGCGAGCTGGACCATATCCCTTGCTATCACGGGGTATGCCGGCCATCGCGGAACCACGCGACTCGAGCAGGGCGAGTCGCGCATCAAGCGCGGCCCACGGCTCCAGTATGACCGCGTCATCTGAGCCCGTGGGATCGTCTGGCGCTCGGTCTGAAAAGCCGCGCAGATAGCAGCTCGGTCGAGGTCCGAGATAGAAACCGAGAGTGGCGACACGGTAGCACTCAGAAGTCACAGGGCAGCGTCGCGAGAAAAAATGACCCCCGAGGCACTGCCTCGGGGGTCATTTTCGCGCCGCTCCGCGGATCGAAAGGTGGAATCCAGAGCGTAGCTTAGAGCGTAGTTCTCAGATTCTACTCTGGCCTCCGCTTCAAACAATTCCTGGTCAAGGGCCGAAACCGGAGGCCTGATGGGTCACAAGAACTTGCTGTATCTCAGAGGTTGATCATGTGCCCCACGAGACCGTGGAACGCCTCCTGAAGGCCCTCCGACAGCGTCGGGTGGGTGTGCACGTTGCGGGCCGCTTCGAGAGCGGTGAGGTCCCACTTCTGTGCGAGGGTCAGCTCAGGCAGGAGCTCGGAGACATCCGGACCGATGAGGTGGCCGCCGATGAGCTCGAGCGTCTCGGCGTCGGCGATGAGCTTGACGAAGCCCACGGGCTCGCCGAGGCCGTTCGCCTTGCCGTTGGCCGAGAAGGGGAACTTCGCGACCTTGATGTCGTGGCCGGCGTCGCGCGCCTGCTGCTCCGTGAGGCCGAAGGAGGCGACCTGCGGGTTGCAGAAGGTGGCGCGCGGCATGTTGCGGTAGTCGCCGAGGGTCTGGGTCTCGGCACCCGCGATGGTCTCGGCGGCGACGACGCCCTGCGCCTCGGCGACGTGGGCGAGCTGCAGCTTCGCGGTGACGTCGCCGATCGAGTAGATGTGCGGCACGTTGGTGCGCATGTGGTCGTCGATGTCGATCGCGCCGCGCTCGGTCAGCTTCACACCCGTGTTCTCGAGGCCGAAGCCCTCGACCTTGGGGGCGAAACCGATCGACATGAGCACGCGGTCGGCGTCGATGGAGCCCTGCGAGCCGTCCTTCGCGGTGTACGCGACGGTGACCTTGTCGCCGTGGTCGGTGACCGACTCGACCTTGGTCGAGGTGAGGATGTCGACGCCGTAGCCCTTGTACTGCTTCTGGATCTCCTTCGAGACCTCGGCGTCCTCGTTGGGGAGGGCGCGGTCGAGGAACTCGATGATCGTGACCTTCACGCCGTAGTTCGTCATGACGTAGGCGAACTCCATGCCGATCGCGCCGGCGCCGACGATGACGATCGAGGCGGGGAGTTCGCGGTTGAGGATCTGCTCCTCGTAGGTCACGACGTTCTCGCTCAGGGTGACGCCGGGAAGGAGGCGGACGGTCGACCCGGTGGCGATGATCACGTTGTCGAAGGTGACCTGCTCCTTGGAGCCGTCGGTCAGGGTCACGTCGAGCGTGTGGTCGGCGGCGAAGTATCCGCGGCCCTCGTACTCGGTGACCTTGTTCTTCTTCATCAGGTAGTGGATGCCCTTGACGTGGCCGGCCGCCACCGACCGCGAGCGGTCGAAGGCCTTGCCGAAGTCGAAGGTGACATCACCCGAGATGCCGAACAGGTCGGCCTTCGCGTGGAAGGTGTGCGCGAGGTCGGCGTTGCGCAGCAGCGCCTTGGAGGGGATGCAGCCCACGTTCAGGCACACACCGCCCCAGTACTTCTCTTCGACGATCGCGACCGACAGCCCGAGCTGCGCGCCGCGCACCGCAGCCACGTACCCGCCGGGACCCGCACCAAGAATGACCAGATCGTAATGAGGCATGAGGAAATCCTATCGTCCGGCGGTGCCCGTGGAACCGCCTCCCGACGACCCGCCCCGCCCTCTCGCGACGAAGAGCCACACGATCGCTCCGGCGACGATCACGAGCGCCACCACGAGGAGGATCCACGGCAGGGGAGACGCGCTCGACGTGGTCTCGGACGGTGTCGCCGTGGCATCCGGGGTCGCCGTCGCCGGGGCCGTCGTCGCCGACTCGGTCGGGGTCGCGGTGGGCGTCGACGTGGTCGCCGTCGGTGTGGGGGTCGCCGCGTTCACGGTGAACGAGAAGGTGCCGTCGATCGGGTGGCCGTCGCTCGAGACGACGCGCCACTTCACGGTGACGGCACCGGATGCCGAGCCCGCCAGCGTCTGCGTCACGTCGGTGCCCGAGACGACCGGCGTGCCTTCCGTGAGCGAGGCGCCGGAGGCGTCGGTGACCTCGACGACCGCCGTGCCCTGTTCGGTGAGGATGTCGGCGCTGTAGGTGAACGTGATCTGTTCCGGAAGCGCGTCGAGCACCGCGTCGGCGGGCGGGTCGGTCGACACCAGCTCGTCGTGGGCGAACGCGGGGCTCGCCGGGAGCACGAGAAGGGCGACGAGAGCGACCAGCAGGCTCGCGAAGAAGGCGGACACGCGATGGCGGGGTGCGGAAGATGTCACTCTTCGACCCTAACGACAGGCAAGACACGGGGCTCGCGCGCGTTCCCAGACGTGACGGACGCGCGGGGGACGACGAGAGGGTGGCGAGGTGAAAGAATTGGTGTTGTTCGACTGTCCGCGTTCAGCCTCGGCGCGCATCGTTTCACGGTGCGTCAGGGCGGAGCGGGGCAACGGACTCGACACGGCGGACGTGTGATCGGTAGGTTCGAGTGTCCCGTCGGGCGATCGGCACAACCCGAACAGCGATGCTCGGTGTCGAGACAACAGCACAGACGAAGCCCCCACCACGACCGCGCGAGGTCGATTCGACCGTTCACGTCGGATCGATCGGTGATGGTGAAGAAGAAGGAGAAGCCGTGGACGAGACACGCAGATTCGAGCGCGACGACATCCGTCGCGCGGCCGACGCCCCCGCGTCGGAGCGGTCGCACGACACGACGCAGACGTTCGGCCACGACGCCGATCTGTCCTTCGTCCCCTTCGGTGCCGACCTCAACGAGGCCGAACTGGAGGCGATCGACGCCCTGCCGTCGCGCGTCGCTCTCCTCATCGTCCGCTCGGGCCCGACGACCGGTGCACGCTACCTGCTCGACACCGACGTCACGACGGTCGGGCGTCACCCCGAGGCCGACATCTTCTTCGACGACGTCACGGTCTCGCGCCGTCACGCCGAGATCACGCGTTCGGGCACCTCGTTCGAGATCGTCGACCAGCGGTCGCTGAACGGCAGCTACGTCAACGGTGAGCGCGTCGACCGCTCGGTGCTCGCCAACGGCGCCGAGGTGCGCATCGGCAAGTTCCGTCTCAACTTCTTCGTCTCGCCCGTCGATCTGCCGCCGGCAGACAACTGATGGCGGCAGCCCCCGCCCGCGGTCGTCCGGCGGCCTCGGGGCTGCTGAGCATCGGCCAGGTGCTGGCGCGCCTCACGCCGGACTTCCCGGCGCTCACCTCGAGCAAGCTGCGCTTCCTCGAGGTGCAGGGCATCGTGTCGCCCACGCGGACCGAGTCGGGCTATCGCAAGTTCTCCGCGGCCGACCTCGAGCGGCTCCGCATGGCGCTGACGCTCCAGCGCGATCACTACCTTCCCCTCGCGGTGATCCGCGACTATCTCGCCGACCTCGACGCCGGGCGAAACCCCGCGCCGCCGACCTCGATGCCGTCGATGACCGCGACGCCCCGCCGCTATCGCCGCGACGAGCTGCTCGCGACGGCAGGAGCCGGCCCGCAGCTTCTCAACGACGCGATCAGCACCGGCGTGATCACGGCCGCCGAGTCGTATCCCGAGCAGACGGTCTCGCTCCTGCGTACCCTCGTCGCGCTCGATCGGCACGGCATCGAGCCGCGCCACGTGCGTTCTCTGCGCCAGAGCGCCGAGCGTGAGGCCGCCCTCGTCGAGTCCGCGCTGTCCGCGCTCCTGCGACGCCCCGACGCGGCATCCCGGGCCCGTGCGAGCGAACTCGCGCCCGAACTCGCCGCGCGTCTCGACGAGGTGCGGAGCCTCTTCGTGCGCGACGCGATCGACCGGATGCTGTCCTGAGCGCGACACGCCGAAGCGCTCCGACCGGATGTCATTGCCGCGGGCGCATGGCTGATCTAGCGTGGGGATATCGAGCCGATGAGGAGGGACGCGAGCATGACCGCTGGCGACACAGTCGGTGAACCCCGGTTCGCCACCGAGCTCCTCTTCACCGACGGTCTGCCCGAGATGGACGACGACACCGGATACCGCGGAGCGGTCGCCGCTCGCGCCGCCGGCATCACGTACCGTCAGCTCGACTACTGGGCTCGTACCGAGCTCGTCGTTCCCACCGTCCGCGGAGCGAGCGGTTCCGGATCGCAGCGTCTCTACGGCTTCCGCGACATCCTCGTGCTCAAGCTCGTCAAGCGCCTCCTCGACACCGGCATCTCGCTCCAGCAGATCCGCACGGCCGTCGACCAGCTCCGTGCCGCGGGCATCCGCGACCTCGCCGGAACGACGCTCATGAGCGACGGCGCCTCGGTGTACCTGTGCACCTCGAACGACGAGGTCATCGACCTCGTCAGCCGCGGTCAGGGCGTCTTCGGTATCGCCGTCGGCAAGGTCCTGCGCGAGGTCGAGTCGACTCTCGTCGACTTCGAGGCCGCGTCCGCCGACACGGTCGACGAACTCGCCGCGCGTCGCGCCGCACGCACGGCCTGACACCGACGATTTCTCGAACCCCGGGTGCCGTGGCATCCGGGGTTCTCCTTTGTGAAGCGTCCCGGGGTGGGGGAGCGGAGGTGGCTGAGCTTGTCGAAGCCACCGGTACCGCGACGGGCCTCGGGCCCTTCGACAGGCTCAGGGACCTGGGTCTGCCGCGCGCTTGAAACGGATGGCGGCCCTTCGACAGGCTCAGGGACCCGGGCCCGCGCCAGGGGCTCGGGCGCGAACGGAAGACGCCGCCCGACTGCGGGGCAGCGGAGCGGCGTCTGAGAGAAGCGTGAGTCAGGCCTGCGAGGCGTCGCCCTCGACCGGGATGCGACCGGTGCGGACGATCCGGTCCAGCAGTGCGTCGAAGTCGGCGGCGAGCTCTTGCGCCGAGTCTCCGGGCCACACGTGAAGCGGCTTCGCGGCACCCTGCGCCTGCTGGAGCGAGGTTCGCTCGGGCAGCTGCGGGTTGAGCACCAGCGGGCCGAACATGTCGCGCAGCTCCTTGATGCGGAACTGGTGCTCGATCGACTGCGGGCGCACGCGGTTGACGACCACGCCGAGGGGCTGCAGGCGGGGCGAGAGGCCGCGACGGATCTCTTCGATCGCGCGCAGGGCGCGGTCGGCGGCGGCGACGGAGAACAGACCCGGTTCGGTCACGACGATGACGCGGTCGCTCGCCGCCCACGCGGTGCGCGTGAGGGCATTGAGGGAGGGAGCGCAGTCGATGAGGACGAGGTCGTACTCGCTCTCGATGGTGGCGAGGGCCTCCTCGAGCTTCCACACGTCGCGGACGCTCGGATGCGGGCCGTCGAAGTTGATCGCCGAGGGGCTGCCGATGAGAACGTCGATCGTGCCCGGGTGGACCTTCGCCCACCCGCTGGTGGTGATGGCCTGGCGGACGACCTTCTCTTTCGGGTTCGCCAAGACATCGGCGATGTTGAGCCGGCCGGCGACCGAGATGTCCATGCCGGTCGACACGTCGGACTGGGGGTCGAGGTCGACGACAAGAGTGCGAACGCCACGTGCGAAGGCGGCGGAAGCCAGCCCGAGCGTCACGGTCGTCTTGCCGACCCCGCCTTTCAAAGAGCTGACGGAGAGTACGTGCACGAGGGTCTACGTTACCGTCCCCTAGGCTGTGAGCACATTCAGCTCCCCCAGCTTGACGTGAGGTGCGCATGTTCTCGAAGATCCTGGTCGCCAATCGCGGGGAGATCGCGATCCGCGCGTTCCGCGCCGCCTACGAGGTCGGTGCGCGCACGGTCGCGGTCTATTCGTACGAGGATCGCGCCTCGCTGCACCGCCTGAAGGCCGACGAGGCTTACCAGATCGGTGAGCGCGGTCACCCCGTCCGCGCGTACCTCGACGTCGACGAGATCATCCGGGTCGCTCGGGAGTGCGGAGCGGATGCCATCTACCCCGGCTACGGCTTCCTGTCCGAGAACCCGGAGCTCGCCGAGAAGGCGGCCGCGCACGGCATCACGTTCATCGGCCCACCTGCGAAGGTGCTCTCCATGGCGGGCAACAAGGTCACCGCGAAGGAGCACGCGATCGCCGCGGGCGTCCCGGTGCTCCGCTCGACGCCGGCCTCCGACGACATCGACGCGCTGCTGGCGCAGGCGGAAGAGATCGGGTTCCCGCTCTTCGCCAAGGCCGTCGCCGGCGGGGGGAGGCCGCGGCATGCGTCGCGTCGAGACGCTCGGCGAACTCGCCCCGGCCCTCGCCGAGGCGATGCGGGAGGCCCAGAGCGCGTTCGGCGACCCGCGCATGTTCCTCGAGCAGGCCGTGCAGCGCCCGCGTCACGTCGAGGTGCAGATCCTCGCGGATGCCACGGGCGAGACGGTCCACCTCTTCGAGCGCGACTGCTCGGTGCAGCGGCGCCACCAGAAGGTCATTGAGATCGCGCCGGCTCCGAACCTCGACGACGCGATCCGTCAGGATCTGCACCGCTACGCGGTCGCCTTCGCGCGGTCGATCGGCTACCAGAACGCGGGAACGGTCGAGTTCCTCCTCGAGACCGCGGGACCCCGAGCGGGAGAGGTGGTCTTCATCGAGATGAACCCCCGCATCCAGGTCGAGCACACGGTGACCGAGGAGGTTACCGACGTCGACCTCGTGCAGTCGCAGATGCGCATCGCCGCGGGGGCGACGCTCGCCGACCTGCACCTCGAGCAGGGCGACATCCACCTGCGTGGCGCTGCCCTCCAATGCCGCATCACGACGGAGGACCCGACGCAGGGCTTCCGCCCCGACACGGGCAAGATCACCACGTACCGCTCGCCCGGTGGTGCCGGCATCCGCCTCGACGGCGGCACGACGGCCGCGGGCTCGCAGGTCAGCCCGCACTTCGATTCGATGCTGTCGAAGCTGTCGTGCCGTGGGCGCGACTTCCCCGCGGCGGTCGCCCGAGCCCGCCGCGCGCTGGCGGAGTTCCGGATCCGCGGCGTCTCGACGAACATCCCGTTCCTGCAGGCCGTCCTCGACGATCCGGCCTTCGTCGCCGGCGACCTCAGCACCTCGTTCATCGACGAGCGTCCCGAGCTGCTGCGCGGGCGCGAGTCGAAGGACCGCGGCACCAAGATCCTGTCGTGGCTCGTCGACACGACCGTCAACCGTCCGAACGGTGAGAACCCGCTCTCCGTCGACCCGGGTGCCAAGCTCCCCGCGATCGACCTCGTGGCTCCGGCCCCCGCGGGATCGCGCCAGCGCCTGCAGGAGCTCGGTCCTGCGGGCTTCGCGAAGGCCCTGCGCGAGCAGACCGCCCTCGCGGTCACCGAGACCACCTTCCGCGACGCCCACCAGTCGCTGCTCGCGACCCGCGTCCGTACCCGCGATCTCGTGCGCGTGGCGCCGTACGTCGCCCGCATGACACCCGGTCTGCTCTCGGTCGAGGCGTGGGGAGGGGCGACCTACGACGTCGCTCTGCGCTTCCTCGGCGAAGACCCGTGGGAGCGGCTCGACGCGCTGCGCGAAGCCCTGCCGAACGTCGCGCTCCAGATGCTCCTCCGCGGCCGCAACACGGTCGGCTACACCCCGTACCCGACGGAGGTGACGGATGCCTTCGTTGCCGAGGCGGCGGCATCCGGAGTCGACATCTTTCGCATCTTCGACGCCCTCAACGACGTCTCGCAGATGCGTCCCGCGATCGACGCGGTGCTGAACACCGGCACCGCGGTCGCCGAGGTGGCCGTCTGCTACACCGGCGACCTGCTCGATCCGGCCGAGAAGCTGTACACGCTCGACTACTACCTGGCCCTGGCCGAGCAGATCGTCGACGCGGGAGCGCACATCCTCGCGATCAAAGACATGGCGGGTCTGCTCCGCCCGGCCGCGGCGGCGAAGCTCGTGTCGGCGCTGCGCGAGCGCTTCGACCTGCCGGTACACGTGCACACGCACGACACCGCGGGAGGACAGCTCGCGACCCTGCTGGCCGCCTCGGCGGCGGGGGCGGATGCCGTCGACGCGGCCGCCGCACCCATGGCGGGCACCACGAGCCAACCGTCGCTGTCCGCCCTTGTCGCAGCCCTCGCCCACACCGAGCGGGACACCGGGCTCGACCTGTCCGCGGTCAGCGACCTCGAGCCGTACTGGGAGGCCGTCCGCCACCTGTACCGTCCGTTCGAGTCGGGCCTCGCGGGTCCCACCGGTCGCGTGTACCGGCACGAGATCCCGGGCGGGCAGTTGTCGAACCTGCGGCAGCAGGCGATCGCCCTCGGCTTGGCCGACGACTTCGAACTCATCGAGGACATGTACGCGGCCGCGGACCGCATCCTCGGCCGGGTGCCCAAGGTCACGCCGTCGTCGAAGGTGGTGGGCGACCTCGCGCTGCATCTCGCGGCGGTCAAGGCCGACCCGGCGGACTTCGAGCAGAACCCGCAGAAGTACGACGTGCCCGACTCGGTCGTGTCGTTCATGGCGGGGGAGCTGGGCGACCTCCCCGGGGGCTGGCCCGAGCCGTTCCGCTCGAAGGTGCTCGCCGGGCGAGACGCGAAGATCGGGGTGACCCCGCTCACCGACGACGACGCGACGGCCCTGGCGGGGGAGTCCGCCGAGCGGCGCGCGCGCCTGAACCGGCTCCTGTTCCCGGGGCCCACCCGCACGTTCGAGGAAACCCGCGACGCCTACGGCGACCTCAGCGTGCTCGACACCGCCGACTACCTCTACGGGCTGCGCGCGGGCGGCGAGCACACGGTCGAGATCGAGCGCGGCGTCCAGCTGTTCGTGGGGCTCGAGGCGGTGGGCGAAGCCGACGACAAGGGCCTGCGCACCGTCATGACGACCCTGAACGGACAGCTCCGCCCCGTGTTCGTCCGGGACCGATCGATCGACGTCGAGGCCCGTCAGGCCGAGAAGGCCGACACCTCCAATCCCGGTCAGGTCGCCGCCCCGTTCTCGGGCGTGGTGACGCTGAAGGCGGCTCCGGGCGACCGTGTCGCGGCCGGTCAGGCCGTGGCATCCATCGAGGCGATGAAGATGGAGGCCGCGATCACCTCGCCCGTCGACGGGGTCGTCGAGCGGGTTGCGATCGCTAGCACACAGCAGGTGGAAGCGGGAGACCTTTTGCTGGTAATCCGCCCCGCGCAGTAACCTGGGAGGGGGCGCTTTCGCGCCCTCTTCCCGTTTGGAGACTGCAGTGACCCCCGACCGCACCGACGCGAACCCCGACGAGAACGCCGAGCACGGCGTCCTCGACGAGAGCGGGAATCTCGACACAGCCAGCATCACCATCCTCGGCGGACACATCGCGCAGGTCAGTGTCGACCTGCCCGTGACCTCCGACGAAGACGACATCGACGACGATGTGGTCGAAGATGAGGTGCCGGTCGACGAAGCCGAGATCCGCATGTTCGAGAACATCGGCTCCCCGTTCACCCTCGACAGCGGGGCTGAGGCGCCCGCTCTCACCCACGTTCCCGAGCCGCAGGTCGACCCGCGGCCGTCGGAGCACGACGACGCGCACGTGGAGCATCTCGCGACCGGTGACATCATCCTCGAACCCCATGACGACGCGGATGCCGAGAACGACGACGACCTCGAGGTGCACGACGCCGAGATCGTCGCTGAGTCGCCGACGGAGGAGTCCGACGAGCCTGTCGCGTCCGCCCCGCGCGACGAGGTGTTCGTTCCGGCGTTCGATGACGAGCGCGTCGAACCGCAGGTGATCCTGTCGACCGACGCGTTCGACCCGACGCCCGACCCGCAGCAGCTCGTGCTGTCGACCGACGTGTTCGAGCCGGAGGACGCGGGATCTCAGCCCGAGGGGGAGTTCGCCCCGGAGGACGCCTCCGACGACCTCGCCTCCGACGATGTCGCCTCGGACGACCTCTTTGTCGATGACCTCGCCGTCGAGAATGCCACCGTCGAAGAGCTCGCCGAGGATCTCGCTGATGATCTCGCCGCCGAGGACGCTTCCGACGAGGAGTTCGTCGCGCGGGAGCCCGCCGAGCAGGAGCCGGCCGAGTCGGAGGCTCCGGAGGCGGAGAACTCCGACAGCACGGAGACCGATCGCGCGGAGACCGAGCCGGCAGGGGTGGAGTTCGCGGAGGCGGAGTCCATCGAGGCCGCCCACGCCGACGGCTTCAACGCCGGGGACGAGGACGACCTCGAACCCGAGCACCTCGAACCGGAGCACCTCGAACCGGAGCACCTCGAACCGGAGCACCTCGAACACGAGCACTCGGACCTCGATCCGGCTGAGCCGGAGCGGGGTGAACGTGAGCACGACGACGCGGAGGTCGTCGACGTCGAGCCAGCGGCGGATGAGCTCGAGAACCCCGAGCTCGAGAACCCCGAGCTCGAGAACCCCGAGCTCGAGAACCCCGATTTCGAGAACCCCGAGCTCGAGACCGCCGAGTCCGAGACTGACGAACCCGCCACGGATGAGCCCGAACGGAACGAGGTCGACATGAGCGAGTCCGACGCGAGCCCAACCGAGGCGAACGCGGTTCCGGAGGCCGACGCCGCGCGAGCGGTCGCGGCCGACTCCCCGGAGCGCGATGATCTCGACGCCGAGCAGGCTTCCGGTGCCGTCCCGAGCGCGGAGACCGCGCCCGCCGCGGCTCCGGCCACCGGTGCGACCCCCACGACCAGCGCGGTCCCGATCACGACCGGCTCCGTCCCCCGCACCCGTGCGGAGCGCGCGGCGACGGGAACGATCGGCACCGTGCCCCTCACCCGGCGTGAGATCCACCAGGCAGATGAGGCGGCCCGCGTCGACCGCGCGCACGCGACCGAGCGCGTCCGGACCCCGGGTTCCGACCTGACGCTCGCGTCGAAGCGGCTGAGCTCGATCGACGACGCGCGAGAGAGCCCCGATCTGCTCACCGCCGACCGTCTCCTCGACCCGCGTCAGGTCGCCCGGCCCGAGCCCGAGGGGTTGTGGCAGCAACTCGTGTATTCGATGTCCGGTCACCGCATCAACCTCGGTGACGGCCGCCGCGCCCGCGAGCGCAAAGAGCTCGACCGTCGCATCGCCGCACCGCTTGCGGGAGGCGCCCGCTTCGTTCCGGTCCTCTCCCGCAAGGGCGGCGTGGGCAAGACCACGGTCACCTCGCTCCTGGGAATGGCGCTCGCCGACGCGAGAGACGACCGTGTCATCGCCGTCGACGCCAACCCCGACCGCGGGACGCTCGCGGACCGCGTGGGCCGACCGAACGGCCGCACGGTGCGAGATCTCGTGCGCGCGCACGACGAGGTCGACGGCTACCACGACGTGTCGTCGATCGTGGCTCGGGATGCCACGCGCCTCGACGTCCTGGCATCCGATTCCGATCCTCGGGTGTCCGAGGCTTTCAGCGACGACGACTACCGTCAGGTCGCCGACGTCGCCGCGCACTACTACTCGATCGTGCTGACCGACACCGGCACGGGCATCGTCCACTCGGTGATGGAGGCGACGCTCGAGCGCGCGGACTCCCTCGTCGTCGTGGCCGGACTGTCGGTCGACGAGGCGCGGCTGGCCTCCGAGACCCTGACCTGGCTCGAGACCAACGGCTACGCGGATCGCGTGCGCTCGGCCGTCGTGGTCCTGAACTCCGCTCGACCCGGCACGCCGCTCGTGCGCGAAAGCGAGCTCGAAGCGCACTTCCGCACGCGCGTGCAGACGGTCATCCGGATGCCGTACGACCCCCGGATCGCGGCCGGCAGTGCGATCTCGTTCCGCGATCTTCAGCCCGAGACCCGTCTGGCCGCCCGCGAACTGGCCGCGGCCGTCGTGGAGGGCCTGCGCGCCCCGGTGGCGGCAGCATGACCGTTCGGCCCATCCGCCTGTTCGGCGATCCGGTCCTGCGCGCGCCGAGCGCGACGATCGAGACGATCGACGACGGCATCCATGCGCTCGTCCGCGACCTCCTCGACACCGTCGAGCCCCCTGGGCGCGCCGGAGTCGCCGCCCCGCAGATCGGTGTGGGGCTGCGCGCGTTCAGCTACAACATCGACGGCGACATCGGTTACGTGCTGAACCCCGTGCTAGTCGAGACCCGCGGCGAGCCGCAGCTCGTGGGGGAGGGATGCCTCTCCGTCCCGGGGCTCTGGCACGAGGCGACGCGCTACCCGTGGGCGAAGGTCGTCGGCATCGATCTCGACGGCAACGAGGTCGTGCTCGAGGGCGAGGGCTTGCTGGCGCAAGCGCTCCAGCACGAGACCGACCACCTCGACGGCATGCTGTACCTCTCGCGTCTTCCCGCCGAGACACGGCGTGAAGCCATGCGCCAGATCCGCGAGAGCGACTGGTTCTGACCGGTCGACCCTGTCATGAGAGCAGGGGATGCCACGGGGACAGGCCGTTTCGTCGCGGACTCCCCTGTTCCCGCGGCATCCCCTGTTCTCGGCGCAGCGAAACGGCCCGGCCCCACGTGGGGACCGGGCCGTTCGTCGTCGCCTCAGGGCAGCGAGACGTTGGTGGTGTTGATCGGCACCGCGTAGATGTCTTCGATGGCGTCGGCGTAGTCCTTCACGATGACATTGCGCTTGATGCTCATCTTGGGGGTGAGATGCCCGCTGGCTTCGGTCCACTCGGTGGGCAGGATCGTGAACTTGCGGATCGACTCCGCGCGCGAGACGCGCGTGTTCGCGCGGTCGATCGCGCCCTGCACCTCGGCGCGCACCTTCTCGTTGGTCGCCGCGTCCGCGAGTGACATGTCGGCCGGCAGCCCGTTGTTCGCGAGCCACGTCGGCAGCATCTCGGGGTCGAGCGTCACCAGGGCCGAGATGAACGGCTTGTGGTCGCCGACCACGACGACCTGACCGACGATCGGGTTGGCGCGGATGGGGTCCTCGAGGGCCGCGGGGGCGACGTTCTTGCCGCCGGCGGTGACGATGATCTCCTTCTTGCGTCCGGTGATGGCGAGGAAGCCGTCGCTGTCGAACGCACCGATGTCGCCCGTCTTGAACCATTCGCCGTCGAAGGCCTCGGCCGTGGCTTCGGGGTTCTGCCAGTACTCGCGGAACACGTTCACCCCGCGCACCTGGATCTCGCCGTCGTCGGCGAGACGGATGCCGACACCCGGCAGGACGGGACCGACGGTGCCGATCTTCGATTTGGTGGCGAGGTTGACCGTCGCTGGGGCCGTCGTCTCGGTGAGGCCGTACCCCTCGAGGATCACGACGCCGAGGCTGCGGAAGAAGTGACCGAGACGGGGCCCCAGAGGAGCCGACCCCGACACCGCGTACACGACGCGTCCGCCCATGGCATCCCGAAGCTTCGAGTAGACGAGCTTGTCGAACAGGGCGAATTTGATCTTGAGCAGCAGCGGGATGGACTTCCCGTCCTGCAGACGTTGCGAATGCTCGATCGCGGCGTCGGCGGCGGCGCGGAAGATCTTGCCCTTGCCGCCTGCTTCGGCCTTCTGCTCGGCCGAGTTGTACACCTTCTCGAAGACGCGCGGGACGGCGAGGAGGAACGTGGGCTTGAACGTGCCGAGCGCGGGAAGGAGCTGCTTCGTGTCGGGCTGATGCCCGGTCTTGACACCCGCGTGCACGTTCAGCAGCGAGATGAAGCGCGCGAACACGTGCGCGGTCGTGATGAACAGCAGGGTCGAGGCCCCGGGCGTCTCGACGACCTCGTGCAGGGCCTTGGCCGAGTTGCGCGCGAGCTCCACGAAGTTGCTGTGCACGAGGACGCAGCCCTTGGGGCGACCGGTCGATCCGGAGGTGTAGATCAAAGTCGCCACGTCGGACGCCTTGGCGAGGTGGCGGCGGCGCTCGATCTCTTCGTCGGTGATGTGGGTGCCGTTCGCGACCAGGGCGTCGAGCGCACCCGTGTGCATCTCCCAGACCTCGCGCACGAGCGGGAGGTCGCTGCGCACCTCGTCGAGCCGTGCGGCGTGCTCGGCCGACTCCACCACGGCGGCGATCGCTCCCGAGTCCGAGACGATCCACGAGATCTGCGACGGCGAGCTCGTCTCGTAGACCGGCACCATGATCGCTCCGGCGTAGAACAGCGCGAAGTCGACGAGCGTCCAGTCGTACGTGGTGCGCGCGATGAACGCCACCTTCTCGCCGGGCTGGACTCCCGCCGCGACGAAGCCCTTGGCCAGCGCGATGACCTGCCGCTCGAATTCCGCGGCGGTGATGTCGCGCCATCCGTCGGCATCGGGCACGGCGAACAGCGGCCGGTCGGGGGTCGCCCGGACACGGTCGGCCAGCAGGTCGGACGCGTTGGCATCCGGGTCTGCTTCGACGACGGGGGGAAGGTCGAACTGGATCACGGCAACTCCTTCGGTACCGGAAAAATGTCGATCGGTGCATCGAGTCTATCCGGACGGTTTCGCCGGTCCGCGGCAGACGCCCGGTCCGGCATGTGTTCCACGGGGTGGCTAGACTTCTCCGGGCCGCGCCGGGTGGCAGGCCGGAGGGGAGCACGGTGCAGAACGTCGGCATCGACATCGGGGGTACCAAGATCGCGGGCGGCGTCGTCGCCGACGACGGAACGATCGTCGAGAAGCTCCGGGTGGACACCCCCATCGATCCCGCCGCACTGGTGGATGCCGTCGTCGACATGGCCGAGCACCTGCGCCGGACCCACGAGATCCACGCGATCGGTGTCGCGGCTGCCGGTTTCATCAGCTCGGACCGCAGCACCGTCATCTACGCCCCCAACATCGACTGGCGCAACGAACCGCTGCGCGCCCGCCTCGAGGATCGCCTCCACGCCCCGGTCACCATCGAGAACGACGCCAACGCGGCCGGCTGGGGCGAGTATCGCTTCGGGGCGGGCCGAGGCGTCCGCGACATGGTCATGCTGACCATGGGCACCGGCGTCGGCGGGGCGGTCGTCACCGACGGCGAACTGTTCCGCGGCGGTCACGGCATCGGCGCCGAGCTCGGTCACATGCGCTTCATCCGCGGCGGCCACCCGTGCGGGTGCGGACAGAACGGATGCCTCGAGCAGTACGCGTCCGGCCGCGCCCTGCAGCGCGAAGCGAACGCCATCGCCGACGAGGGTGGTGTCGGCGCTGCCCTGGCCGCCGTGCGCGACGAGAAGGGTGCCATCCCTGGTACCGCCATCTCGCGGTTGGTGCTCGCGGGCGACCCCGGGGCCCTCGAAGCCCTGCGCCGCGTCGCCACCGCGCTCGGCGAGGCCTGCGGAGGATTCCAGGCCGTGCTCGATCCGGAACTGTTCGTGATCGGCGGCGGCGTGGCGCAGCTCGGGGAAGATCTTCTCGCACCCGTGAAGCTCGCGTACGAGACCTCGCTCCCGGGGTACGGTGAACGTCCGGTGGCCGAGTTCACGATCGCGCGACTGGGCAATGACGCCGGCCTCATCGGCGTCGCAGACCTGGCGGGCAAGGAGCGCTGACGATGTTCTACTGGCTCATGAAGTACGTCGTGATCGGACCGGTCATCAAGGCCGTGTTCCGTCCGTGGCTCGTGGGTCGGCGGAACATCCCGCGCGAGGGCGCGGCGATCCTGGCGAGCAACCACCTGTCATTCTCCGACTCGATCTTCCTGCCCCTGATGATCGACCGGCGGATGGCGTTCCTGGCCAAGAGCGACTACTTCACGGGCAAGGGGCTGAAGGGCTGGGCCACGCGCCTGTTCTTCACGGCCACCGGCCAACTGCCGATCGATCGTTCCGGGGGCAAGGCATCTGAGGCGTCGCTGAACACGGGCCTCGGGGTCCTCGGTCGCGGGGAGCTCCTGGGCATCTATCCCGAGGGGACGCGCAGCCCCGACGGCACGCTCTACCGTGGCCGTACGGGCATCGCACGCATGGCGCTCGAAGCGCGAGTCCCGGTCATCCCGGTGGTCATGGTCGACACCGGTGCGGTCATGCCCATCGGCCAGCGATTGCCGCGCGTGGGACGCGTGGGCATCATCATCGGAGAGCCCCTCGACTTCTCTCGATTCGACGGCATGGAGGGGGACCGCTACATCCTGCGGTCCGTCACCGACGAGATCATGGTGGCCCTTCAGCGCCTCGGCGAGCAGCGGTACGAGGACGTCTACGCCTCGACGGTGAAGGACCGTCTGGCCACTGCCCGGGCGGCGAAGGCGCCCGCGTCGCGCCACTAGACTTCAGGGGTGAATCAGCAGCTCCACGACCTCGACCACTGGCGGACCTTGCCCATCAAGCAGCAGCCGCAGTGGTATGACGAGGGCGCGGTGGCCGCGGCATCCGCAGAATTGGCGACCCTCCCGCCGCTGGTCTTCGCCGGCGAAGTCGACATCCTGCGCGATCGTCTCGCTCGTGCCGCCGCCGGTCAGGCCTTCCTTCTGCAGGGCGGTGACTGCGCCGAGACGTTCGCCGGCGCGACCGCCGAGCAGATCCGCAACCGCATCAAGACGGTTCTCCAGATGGCCGTCGTGTTGACCTATGGCGCGTCGATGCCCGTGGTGAAGATGGGTCGCATGGCGGGCCAGTTCGCGAAGCCCCGTTCGAGCGACGTCGAGACCCGCGGGGGAGTCACGCTCCCCGCCTACCGCGGCGACATCGTCAACGGGTACGACTTCACCGAGGAGTCGCGCAAGGCCGATCCCGCCCGCCTCCTCAAGGGCTACCACACGGCCGCGTCGACGCTGAACCTCATCCGCGCCTTCACGCAGGGTGGCTTCGCCGACCTGCGCGAGGTGCACAGCTGGAACAAGGGCTTCGCCTCGACCCCCGCCAATCAGGCGTACGAGAGCATGGCGACCGAGATCGACCGGGCGATCAAGTTCATGGAGGCGGCCGGCGCCGACTTCGACGAGCTGACGCGCGTCGAGTTCTACACCGGCCACGAGGGTCTGCTCATGGACTACGAGCGCCCCATGACCCGCATCGACTCGCGCACCGGCCTGCCCTACAACACCTCGTCGCACTTCCAGTGGATCGGTGAGCGCACCCGCGAGCTCGACGGGGCGCACGTCGACTACTTCTCGAAAATCCGCAACCCCATCGGCGTGAAGCTCGGCCCCACCACGACGGCCGAGACGGCGCTCGCGCTGATCGACAAGCTCGACCCCGAGCGCGAGCCCGGTCGCCTGACGTTCATCACGCGCATGGGCGCCGGCAAGATCCGCGACGCGCTGCCCCCGCTGCTCGAGGCCGTCCGCGACTCGGGCGCCACGCCGCTCTGGGTCACCGACCCGATGCACGGCAACGGCATCACGACGCCCACCGGGTACAAGACGCGTCGCTTCGACGACGTCGTCGACGAGGTGCGCGGCTTCTTCGAGGCCCACCGCGCCGTGGGAACCCACCCCGGCGGCATCCACGTCGAGCTCACCGGCGACGACGTCACCGAGTGCCTGGGCGGGTCGGAGCAGATCGACGAGGCCACCCTCGCGACGCGCTACGAGAGCCTGTGCGACCCCCGTCTGAACCACCGTCAGAGCCTCGAGCTCGCGTTCCTCGTGGCCGAGGAGCTCGAGAAGCGCTGAGGCCGTTCGCCCGTCCGACGCCCCCGATCCGTTGCGGTCGGGGGCGTCGTTGTCTTCGGGGTGGTCCCTTCGACAGGCTCAGGGACCTTCGACAGGCTCAGGGACCTTCGGCGCGCCCGCGCGCCGCGGGGCAAGCGGCCGCGAGGTGGCTGAGCTCGTCGAAGCCACGCCCCGACCCGTGGCGCTGTCCTACAGCGTCGGCGTCAACGTCACCGTGCTGCCCTGCGGCGCGGTCGTGCCCGCCTTGGGATTGCTCGAGCGCACCTTGTAGATGTCCCAGTACTTGAACCCCAGCGGCAGGGTGCCGTCGTCGATGCCGGCATTCACCTCGAATCCGAGGTTCTCGAGCGTCGACACCGCCTCGCGGATCGTCATGCCGACGATGTTCTCGGGGATCATCACGGGCTTCGGCCCGATCGAGACGCGGAGCGTGACGGTGTCGCCGGGGCGCCAGTTGCCGCCTCCGTCTCGGTCGCCGATCGCGATCACGGTGCCCGAGCCGACGGAGTTGCTGTACTCCTCGCTCGTCGTCGTCTTCAGGCCGACCGACTGGAGCTTGCTCTCGGCATCCGCGGTCTTCAGGCCCGCCACGTCCGGCACCGGCCCGAGCGATGTCGTCAGCGACGCGGCGTCGCCCTCGTAGATCGTGCAGCCCCCCGTGCAGTCGATCGCGTCGCCGCCGGAGCGGGGAGTGATGGAGGCCGAGAGCACGGTGTCTGGTCCCGCGTCGGTGAACTCTTGCGCGACGCTCGTCACACCCACGTAGACGCTCTCCAGGATCCCCTGGACCTCGTTGAGGCTCTTGCCCTGCAGCTCGGGGATCTGGTGGGTGGCGGGTCCGGCCGAGACGAAGACCGTGACGACCGTGTCCTTGTCGAGGCGCGACCCCGCCGTCGGGTCGGAGCCGACCGTCGTCCCCGCCGGGATCTCCCGGTCGTTGACGTCCTGGGACTGCGCGAGCAACTGGTTCTGCGCGAGGAGGGCCTCGGCATCCGCGTAGCTCCGTTGAGAGACGTCGGGCACCTCGACGAGTGAGCCGGGCCCCGAGCCGAAGTACCACCCGGCGGTCGCGGACCCGCCCGCGAGCACGAGGACGAGCAGCAGCAACCAGATTCCCCGAGCGGTCCGCCGGCGCGTCTTCGCACGCAACCGGGTCGCGTTGTCGGCGTCCTCGGTCGGTGCGTCGGGGATCGTGGCGGTCTGGGGGAGCACCTTCGTCAGCTCGCGCGACTCGGCCGCGGTGGCCGGGCCGACCGTTCCCACCGAGACGGCTCGCGCCACCTGGGGGGCGAGGCCCAGTTCTTTCTCGACCTCGCGCAGGCGTTGGAGCATCACGCCCGCATCGACGGGACGATCGTCGGGCTCGCGTTCGGTCGACCAGAGCACGAGCTCGTCGAGCTGCTCGGGGACGGCGGGGTTCTTCGCGCTCGGGCGCGGGACCGAGTCGGTCGCGTGCTGGTAGGCGATCTGCATCGGCTGCTCGCCCTTGTAGGGCTGCTCGCCGGCGAGCATCTCGTACAGCATGATGCCGAGCGAGTAGATGTCGCTGCGGGCGTCGGCGGTGCCGCGCGTCACCAGCTCGGGCGCGAGGTACGCGATCGTCCCCATCAGCTGCGCACCGCTCGCGGTGTTGGCGGTGGTCGCACGGGCGAGGCCGAAGTCGCCGATCTTGATGCGCCCGTCCTCGGCGAGGAGCACGTTCTCGGGTTTGACGTCGCGGTGGACGATCCCGGCGCGGTGCGCGGCCGCGAGGCCCGACAGGATGGCATCCATGATCGTCAGGGTCTGATCGACCGTCAGGCGCTTGTGCTCGCGCAGGAGTTCTCGCAGGGTGATGCCGGGCAGGTACTCCATGACCAGGTAGGCCATCTCGCCGTCTTGCCCCTGGTCGAACACGTTCACCACGTGCGGGTCGCTCAGTCTCGCGGCCGAGCGGGCCTCCTGGATGAACCGGCTCTGGAACACGGTGTCGTCGCTGAGGTGGCCGTGCATGACCTTCAGCGCCACGCGGCGTTCGAGCCGCAGGTCGGTCGCCACGTACACGGTCGCCATGCCGCCGCGCGCAATGCGCGCGCGAACCCGGTACCGGCCGTCGACGAGACGGCCGATCAGCGGGTCGGCCTGCTGACTCGTGCTCACGTGTCGAGTCTACGGAGCGCCCCCTGGGAGCCCGGGGAGCGGCTCACCCCTACCTCAGCCCAGAACGGCGAGCCACGTGGTCGCGGGCTGCTCCCACTGGGCGTATCGGTCGGGGTAGGCCGAGATCTGCACCGCCTGCGCGGCGTCGGCGTACGGCAGATCCTCCCACCCGGTGATGTCGAGGAGCCCGCGCGTGTCGGAGCCGTTCGGGTCTGCCGGTCCGCCATAGAAAACGCGGATGGATCGCTCCCGATCGAGGATCTGTTCGGGCGTGCCCCAGCCCGTGCTCGGGCGCTGCTGGAACAGGCCGAGGGAATCTCGATCGCCCCAGTCGAGGTTTCGCAGCCACGACTCCTGCATCGCTGTGCCGAGGGCGATCAGGATGCCGCGGTCGGACACGCCGAGCTCGCGCCCGATGCGGATGATGAGTCGGGCGTTCTCGGACTGTTCCGCATCGAGACCGGGCGCGAGCGCCGGGCCCGCGGATGCCGGGCCGGGTGCAGCCGCGGACGGAATCTGCAGCACTTCGCCGGGGTAGATGATCGAGTCGCGGGTCAGCCCGTTGGCGGACAGGACGGCGTCGGTCGAGATGCCGTGGGCCGAGGCGATCGCCGAGACGGTGTCGCCCGCGGTCACTTCGTACGTGACCTGGGCGGGTTCGGGGGCGGGAGTGGCCGGTTGGGGTGCCGCGCCGCCGAGGATGAGCACCTGACCGGGGCGGATGACGCTGTCGGCGGCGAGACCGTTGGCCGCTTGGAGAGCGGCGACGTCGAGGCCGTACCGTTGCGCGATGTCCCAGACGGTATCTCCGGGTTCGACGGTGTGGGTCGCGGGTGCGTCCGCCGCGGAGGCGAGCACGGGGATCTGACCGAGGGTCGCCGGAGCGGGAGGGAGCGCTGCGAGCGGCGCCGGAGGCGTCGCGTGGGCGGTGCTCTCGCCGGTGAGGGCGAGGGCGATCGTGCCGACGACCGCTGCGGGCCAGATCACGGTGGCGCGCGCGGGCAGCGTGGGGGAGGGGAGTCGTCGCATGGTGGGGGATTCCGTTCTTCCGACTGCCCAAAACGCTCGCACGGCATGGGGAGGATGTCAACGCGTGAGGTCTGTGTGACGGATGTGACGAAGACGGCGCCGGATGACGAAGGGAATGACGGATAGTCGCCCTGCCGGCGCCGATGAGAGGATGGGACCGTGAGCGATACACCCCGTTACGAAACCGCGTGGCTGACCATCCCCGATCTCGTCGAGGTGCTGGGCGAGTCGCATGGACGTGTCCGTCGTCTGCTCGACGAGCACTACCTCGTCGGTTCGCGTCGCGATGGCGTGCTGCGCATCCCCTCGGTCTTCGTCGTCGACGGCCGTCCCCTGCCGGCGCTGCGGGGGACGATCATCGTCCTGCACGATGCCGGTTTCGACGAGGACGAGACCATCGACTGGCTGCTCACCCCCGAAGACACCATCGGCGTCGCCCCGATCGAAGCGCTCCTGGCGGGGCGTAAGAGCGAGGTGCGACGGGTCGCAGCGACGCTCGCCTGATTCCGCCCGGCGCAGCCCCGCGGCTCAGGACGAGCGCTGCGTGGCAGCCTGGGCGAGATCGCGAAGCTCGCCGACCGCGGCGTTGCCGAGCCGGGCGCCGGACAGGGCCCGGTCTGCGCGTCGTGAGTAGTCGGCGATCAGTTCCTCGGTGCGGGCGAGCGCGCCCGTGTCGACGATCGTGTTCTGCAGAGCGCTGATCTGCGCCGCATCCAGCTCGGCGTCGCCGAGGAGCTCGTCCACGGTCCGTCGGGCCGGGGCGGGCAGTGCCTCGCGGGCGAAAGCGACGAGCACGGTCCGTTTCCCCTCTCGGAGGTCGTCTCCGACGGGCTTGCCGGTCACGGCCGTGTCACCGAAGACTCCGAGCACGTCGTCGCGCAGCTGGAACGCCATCCCGACGTCGTGTCCGAAGCGCCCGAGCGCGTCGAGCTGCTCGTCGTCCGCGCCGGCGAAGGCGGCGCCGATCTCGAGCGGCTTCTGAATGCTGTACCGCGCCGACTTGTAGGACGCCACGCGCAGCGCGCGTTCGGCGTGCTCCTCATCGGGATACACGGCGTATGCCGACTCCTCCGCGACGTCGAGGAACTGACCGATCGTGACGTCGCGGCGCATGTGCGCGTAGAACCGTCGCGTCGCCGCAGCCGTGGACTGATCCGCGAGGGCCTCCTCGAGCAGGTCGTCGCTCCACGCCACCAACAGGTCGCCGAGCAGCACCGCGCCGGAGCGTCCGAACATCGCGGCGTCGCCGGTCCATCCCGCCGCCGCGTGCGCCGCTTCGAGCGCGCGGTGCGCGGCGGGCTGTCCGCGCCGGGTGTCGGAGTTGTCGATGATGTCGTCGTGGACGAGCGCCGCCGCCTGGAAGATCTCGAGGGCCGCGGCGACCGAGACCGCCGCGGGGGTGGGGCTCGTGTCGCGCGACCCCGACGACTCGATGACCGCGCGCCAGCCGGTGAGACAGAATCGGGCCCTCAGGCGCTTGCCGCCGCGCAGCGATGCCGCGCCGGCGCGGCTCATCGTCTCCGCCTCCGGCCCCAGTGAGGAGGCGTACGATAGCTGGTCAGAAAGGAACTTGTCGAGTCGCTGGGAAACAGCTTCGATCGGTTCCGGGGAGGTCACCACAGGCCTAGCCTAGTGATCCACGCCCCGCGTAGAATCGTCCGTACTTAGCAACAGAGGGGGATGCATGCCACTCTCCGAACAGGAGCAGCGTCTGCTAGACGAGATGGAGCGCCATCTCATGAGTCACGACGCCGATGTCGTCACTGCCCCCGGACGCGCCCTCAGTTACCGCAACATCGTGTACGGATCCATCCTCGTGCTGGCTGGCCTCGGTGCTCTGGTCGCGGGCGTCTCGATCGGTTTCAACACCGGGTTCCTCGGTATCGCGATCGGTGTCCTCGGGTTCGTCCTCATGGTCAGCGGGGTCGTCCTCGCGGTCACGCCGATGAAGGGCTCGAGTCGCGCGGCCTCGGCGTCTCCCTCCGCTGCTCGCGCACCCCGCGCGTCCGGCGCGTCCTTCATGGATCGCATGAACGATCGGTGGGACCGCCGCAACGAGGAGCGCTAAGCCCTCTCGTCCTCGATAAGCACCGGCTCTTCGGAGCCGGTGCTTTTTCGTGCGCCCGGCAGGTTTCGTGCGCCCCGCAGATTCTGTCGGCTGCGGGCCTCGGCATCCCCTCATAAACGCCGTTCGCTCGCATAAACACGATCTCCTCGTGTTTCTGCGCGCGAACAGCGTTTATGTGTCGCGAGGAGTGCGGCCCGCCGTCTCCCGCGGCCCCGCCGCGTCACTGCCGCGAGTGATCGGCGACGTTGCGCCGCGATCGCCCCGGCCCGGCGCCACGGGTTCCCGCCCTCCACGCGCCGCGCCGCCGTCGCGGCTCCCTCCCTTTTCCTCCACCCGCGTCGTCGAATCGCGGTCGCTCGGCCGGCTTGCGCGCCGTTCCGCGGTTCCGCGCGCCCTGCGCGCGTCGCGAGCGGACTGTACACGAGGGGGAGTTCGCCCAGAAGAGGCCACGTATTGATAGCTAAGTGGAGGGCAGTGGAGTAAAGTGGGGGAAACTTCGCAGGCCGGACGAAGGGGGTGGACACCCGAATGCTGCTCGGTACGCACACCCCCAAGCTCGACGACAAGGGTCGGGTCATCCTGCCGGCGAAGTTCCGTGACGATCTCGGCGCCGGAGTGGTGATCACCCGGGGGCAGGACCGCTGCCTCTACGTGTTCAGCACCGAGGAGTTCGAGCGCGTGCACGAGCGGATCCGCGAGGCTCCGCTGAGCAACAAGCAGGCCCGCGACTTCCTGCGCATGTTCCTCTCGGGGGCCAGCGCCGAGAAGCCCGACAGCCAGAACCGCATCACCGTGCCCCCGGCTCTCCGCGCCTATGCCGGTCTCGGTCGCGAACTGGTCGTCACGGGTGTCGGCGCCCACGCCGAGATCTGGGACGCCGAGGCGTGGAACTCCTACGCCGAGAGCAACGAAGAGACGTACGCCGAGATGGAGCAGGAGGTGATCCCGGGACTCTTCTGATCCTCGGCTGTGACTCCCAGCCGCATGCCCTGACGCACTTCCCCGGCGCCAGGTCGATGCGGATGGGGATCAGAGCCGAGGAGAACCCCCGACATCTCATGGACATCCGCGACATCCACACCCCCGTCCTCCTCGAGCGGTGCGCCGAGCTGTTGGCTCCGGCCCTCCAGCGACCGGATGCCGTCTTCGTCGACGGCACGCTGGGCATGGGCGGGCACTCCGAGGCGTTCCTCGAGCGCTTCCCGACCGCGCGCCTCATCGGCCTGGACCGCGACACGGACGCGCTGCGCATCGCGGGGGAGCGTCTGGCGCGCTTCGGCGACCGCGTCACCCTCGTCCACACCGTGTACGACGGGATCGCGGAGGCCGTGGCATCCGCGGGTGTCGACAAGGTCGACGGCATCCTGTTCGACCTCGGCGTGTCCTCGCTCCAGCTCGACGAGGCCTCGCGCGGCTTCGCCTACGCGCAGGACGCCCCGCTCGACATGCGCATGGACCAGACGACGGGCGTCACGGCGGCCGAGGTGCTCGCGACCTACGGCGAGGGCGATCTGCGCCGGATCTTCGAGCGCTACGGCGAGGAGAAGCTCGCCGGACGCTACGCGCGCGCCATCATCGCCGCGCGCGCGAACGCCCCGCTCGAGCGGTCGGGTCAGCTGGTCGACGTGCTGCAGGCGGCCACGCCCGCCGCCGTCCTGCGCGAGCGGCACCCGGCCAAGCGCGTCTTCCAGGCCCTGCGCATCGAGGTCAACGCCGAGCTGTCGGTGCTCGAGCGCACCATCCCCGCCGCCCTGAAGGTGCTGGGCGTGGGCGGGCGCATCGTCGTGCTGTCGTACCAGTCGCTCGAGGACCGGCTGGTCAAGCGCGTGTTCGCCGAGGCCACGGCATCCACGGCTCCCCGTGGTCTTCCGGTCGAGCTTCCCGAGCACGCGCCCAAGTTCCGCCTCCTCGTGCGCGGAGCCGAACTCGCCAGTGACGAAGAACGCGCGGTCAACCCCCGCGCCACCCCCGTGCGTCTGCGTGCGGCCGAGCGAATCCAGGAGGACGCATGAGCGCACCCCAGGCCATCGATCTGCGGGCTGTCCACACCGGACTCGAGCCGGAGTTCCCGACACCGATCCGCGAGCCCCGTCGCCTGCAGGCCGTTCCCGCGCCGGCGCGTCGCCGCGCGCCGCGTCGTGCCTTCGGCGTCATCGCCGTCGCCGGGGCGGTACTCATCGCGCTCGTGCAGATGGGGCTGTCGATCCTCACCACGCAGAGCTCCTTCGAGATCGCCTCGCTCACGCAGCAGCAGCGCGACCTGACCTACCAGAAGCAGATCCTCAACGACGACGTGGCCGGTCTCAGCTCGCCGCAGTACCTCGCGGCGAACGCGGCCGCCCTCGGAATGGTCATCGACGAGTCGCCGACCTACCTCCGTCTCAGCGACGGCGCCGTGATCGGGTCGGGGAAGCCCGCCGAGAACGTGTCGTCCGTCGACGCGCTCGGCCGCGGGTCGGTGCGCAACGCCCTCATCTCGGGCGTTCCGCTCGCCACCAAGCCGCAGACGCCGGCGGAGCCGGCCCCGAACGCGCCCGCCGAGGCGACGTCCGGCACGGCGACCCCCGATCAGACGGCTCCGCCCGCTGGTTCTGCGACACCCCCGCCGATCAGCGACGGTCTGCCGACGCCCGCGACACGATAAGCACATGACGACTTCCCTCACCCGTTCTCCGCGGCGACGCACGGTGATCGCCCTGGGCGTCGTCCTGGTGGTGCTGATCGCCTTCGTCGTCCGTCTCGTCGACATCCAGGTCGTGAACGCCCGTGAACACGTGGACGACTCGCTGGCCATGGGCATGCAGGACTCGCGCACGATCTACGGCTCCCGCGGATCGATCGTCGATGAGAACGGCGTGACTCTGGCGGCGAGCGTGAATCGCTACGACGTCGACATCGACCCCAAGCTCGCGGCCCAGGGCCTGACCGACCGCGACGACTCCGGGAACGTCGAGGTCACCCAGACGTGGAGCCAGATCGCGGCGCAGATCGCGGGGATCACGGGTCAGGACCCGGCCGACGTCGAGAAGATCGTGACCGACGCTGTCGCGGCGAACCCCGACTCCCGCTGGGCGAATGTGGCGAAGCGCGTCTCGACCGAGCAGTACCGCGCTCTCGCGGCGCTGGGTCTGCCGTTCCTCAGCTTCCCGCCGCAGGCGGGCCGCATCTACCCCGACGGCGCCGTCGCGGGAAACCTCGTCGGCTTCGTCGGCAGCGACGGCGAACCGCTCGCGGGGCTCGAATCCGCCGACAACGCGTGCCTCGCCTCCCAGAACGGCAAGGTCGTCTTCCAGCAGGGCCGTGACGGAAACGTGCTGCCCGGGACCGAGGTCGAGACCGAGCCGGCCGTCGACGGCGGAACCCTCAAGCTCACGATCGACCGCGATCTGCAGTGGTACCTCAGCCAGCTGATCGCCGAGCAGGTGCAGAACACCGGCTCGCTGCGCGGCACGATCACGGTCGTCGAGGCCAAGACCGGCAAGATCCGCGCCCTCGCCGAGTACCCGACGGTCGACCCCAACGACCCGACGTCGACGCCGGCGGACGACCGGGGGAGTGCGGCCTTCGGCAACCCGAACGAGCCCGGGTCGACGATGAAGGCGATCACCGCGGCCATCGGCCTGGACTCGGGCGCTTTCACCGCGGACACGACGGTCACCGCATCCGGAAGCGAGACGCTCCCCGGTGATGCGCGCGTGTCCGACTCGTTCTCGCACGGGGCGAACAACTACACGCTGACGGGCGTGCTCATCGACTCGTCGAACGTCGGCATCTCGAAGTTCGGTGAGATGATCCCGCTCGACACCCGCGTCTCGTACCTCGAGAAGTTCGGACTCACCCAGCAGACGGGGGTCGACTTCCCGGGCGAGTCGTCCGGCATCATGCGCGACCCCGCGCAGTGGGACAAGCAGACCTTCTACAACACGACGTTCGGCCAGGGCATCTCCGTGACGGTGCCGCAGCTCGCGGGCGCGTACCAGACGATCGCGAACGGGGGAGTGCGGATGCCGCTCTCTCTCGTCGAGGGCTGCACCGCCGCCGACGGCACGGTCACCGACGTCCCCGACGCGCAGGGCACGCGCGTGGTCTCGGAGGCCGCCGCGCGGCAGGTGTCGCTGATGCTCGAGAACGTCGCCACGCAGGGCACGCTCGCCAAGCAGGTCGAGATCCCCGGCTACCGTGTCGCGATCAAGACGGGTACCGGTGAGAAGACCGACCCGCAGACCGGCGCCTACAAGGGCGACGCGTACTTCACCACGATGATCGGTTTCGCCCCCGCGGACGCCCCCCAGTACGTCGTCGAGGTCAACCTGGACGAGCCGCGGACGGTAAAATCGTCCGCGGCAACCGCCCCCGCGTTCCAGAAGGCCCTCACGCAGGTTCTCAAGACCTATCGCGTGATCCCGTCCGGAACCACGACCCCCGAACTGCCCAAGTTCGGCTGAGACGCCGCCGACGCCGGTCTCGTCTCGGTAACGAATGCGACACGGAAAGGGCGTTCGCACAGCAATGATCTCCACGAGCCTCTCCCATCTCGCCGACGCCGTCGGTGGGCGTCTCGTCCTCCGCGCGGGCGACACTCCCGACACCCTCGTCGCGGGTCTCGTCGACACCGACTCGCGTTTCATCGAGCCGGGCGACATCTTCGTCGCCAAACCCGGCGAGACCACCGACGGGCACCTCTTCGTCGGCACCGCGGTCGAGCGCGGGGCGGTCCTCGCGATCGTCGAGCGGGAGGTCGACGACGAGGTGACCCAGATCGTCGTCCCGGATGCCGTGGCCGCGCTGTCCGACCTCGCCCGCGACGTGGTGGCCCGGGTTCGGCGGAACGGCGATCTGCGCATCATCGGGATCACCGGCTCGAACGGCAAGACCACGACGAAGAACCTCCTCGCCCGCATCCTCAGCGACGAGGGCGAGACCGTGTCGCCGCGCGCGTCGTTCAACAACGAGGTCGGCGCGCCGCTCACGATGCTCCGCGTGACCGAGAAGACCCGCTACCTCGTGAGCGAGTTCGGTGCCAGCGCGCCGGGAGCCATCGCGCACCTGGCCGGTCTCGTCACCCCCGACGTCGCCGTCGTCCTCATGGTGGGCATGGCGCACGCGGGCGGATTCGGCGGGATCGAGTCCACCTTCCACGCCAAGAGCGAGCTCGTGCACGCCACGCGAGAGGGCGGGCTCGCCGTGCTCAACGCCGACGATCCGCGCGTCGCCGCCATGGAGCCGTTCGCGCGCGACCGCGGGCAGGACGTCCGCTGGTTCGGCCGGGGGGAGCGCGCGGCCGTCCGCGCCGTCGACGTCGAGGTCTCGGCATCCGGGACCCGCGCCGATCTGATCGTCGACGGAGAGCCGCACACCCTCACCCTGCGCGTGCTCGGAGAGCACCACGTCATGAACGCCCTCGCCGCGCTGGCGACCGCCACCGCGCTCGGCGTGCCCGCAGCCGACGCGATCGCGCGACTCGAGACCGTCGAGATCGCGGAGCGCTGGCGCATGCAGCCGCTGGGCTCCGACCGCGTCCGTGTCATCAACGACGCCTACAACGCCAGCCCCGACTCGATGGCTGCGGCGCTTCGCACCCTCGCGCAGATCACCGGCCCCGGGGAGCGGACGGTCGCCGTCCTGGGCGCGATGAGCGAGCTGGGGGAGTACGCCGACGAGGAGCACGACCGCGTCGGCCTGCTGGCGGTGCGCCTTCGCATCCAACGCATCGTCGTGATCGGGCCCGAGGCGCGGCGCATGTACCTCGAGGCGATCGCCCAGGGATCGTGGGACGGCGAGGCGGTCTTCTTCGCCGATGCCGACGCCGCGTACGACTATCTGTCCACCGAACTCCGTGACGGTGATCGGGTGCTCGTGAAGTCGTCGAACTCCGCCGGCCTGCGCTTCCTCGGCGACCGTCTGGGAGAGTTGTTCGCGTGAGATCACTACTGACATCGGCGGGGATCTCGCTGGCCTTCACCCTGTTCCTCACGCCGGTCTTCCTGCGATGGTTCCGGCGGTGGGGCTGGGGTCAGGTCATCCGTACCCCCGAGAACGTGCACAACCCCTCCCACGGGGCCAAGCGCGGAACGCCCACGATGGGCGGCACGATCTTCATCCTGGGCACGATCATCGGGTACTTCATCGGCTCCTACGCCGGAAACAACCCTCCGACGATCTCCGGACTCCTGGTCCTGTGGCTCATGCTCGGCTTCGGCGTCGTGGGCTTCATCGACGACTACATGAAGGTGCGCCTGCAGAACAGCCTCGGACTGTCGGGGTGGCGCAAGATCGCGGGCCAGGTCATCGTGACGGTACCGTTCGCCGTCGTCGCGCTGAACTTCCCCAACGCCTTTGGTCAGACGCCGGCGTCGGGATACATCTCGATCTTCCGCGACATCCAGGTCCTGTCGCTGTTCGCGCTCGGTCCGATCGTCGGATGGCTGCTGTACCTCGCGTGGATCTCGCTGATCGGCACCGCGGCATCCAATTCGGTCAACGTCGCCGACGGTCTCGACGGACTCGCCGCGGGCTCCGGCATCTTCGTGATCGGCGCCTACAGTCTGATGGCGTTCTGGCAGAACAAGCAGATGTGCGCGGACGTCCTCGATCCCACGGTGCAGGCCGGATGCTATGCGGTGCGCGATCCGTTCGATCTGGCGATCGTGTCGGCGTCGTTCGTCGGCGCTCTCGTCGGGTTCCTCTGGTGGAACGCCCCGAAGGCCAAGGTCTTCATGGGCGACTGCGGATCGATGGCGATCGGTGGCGTGATCGCGGCCATGGCGATCCTCACCCGTACCGAACTCCTGCTGATCCTCATCGCCGGCGTGTACGTGATCGCCTCCGGGTCCGTCATCCTGCAGCGCGCGTACTTCAAGATCACGCGGGGTAAACGTCTGTTCCTCATGAGCCCTCTGCACCACCACCTCGAGATGAGGGGATGGCCCGAGGTGACCATCGTCGTGCGCATGTGGATCATCGCGGGTCTGCTCGCGGTGTCCGGCGTCGGCTTCTTCTACGTCGAATGGCTCTCCCGCGTATGAGCGATCTCTCCACCCTCACGAGCTGGTACGCCGATTGGAAGGGCCTGCGCGTCGCGGTGCTCGGTCTGTCGGTCACCGGGTTCTCCGCCGCCGACACGCTCGCCGAGCTCGGCGCCGAGGTTCTCGTGGTCACCGAGAAGGCCGACGAGGAGTACGCGCGCCTGCTGCCCGTCATCGGGGCGCGGCTCCACGTCGGACCGCTCGCGGAACCGCCGGCCGAACTGGTCGACTTCGCGCCCGAGGTCGTGCTCGCGTCCCCGGGGTTCCCCCCATCGCACCCCGTCATCCGGTGGGCGATCGAGAACGCCGTCCCGCTCTGGGGAGACGTCGAGCTCGCGTGGCGGGTGCGTGACAAGGTCGTGCGTCCCGACGGCTCGCCGGCCGACTGGATCCTCATCACCGGCACGAACGGCAAGACCACCACGACGCGCCTCACCGCGGAGATGCTCGTCGCGGGCGGACTGCGCGCCGCCCCGGTGGGCAACATCGGGGCCCCCGTGCTCGACGCCGTCCGCGACCCGAACGGCTTCGACGCCCTCGTCGTCGAACTGTCGAGCCACCAGCTCTGGTACCTCAACCGCCAGACCGGGCCCGAGGCTCTGTCCCCGCATGCCGCGGTCTGCCTCAACCTCGCCGACGACCACCTCGAATGGCACGGCAGCGCCGAGGCCTATCGTGACGCGAAGGCGGGGGTCTACGCCCGGACGCGCGTGGCGTGCGTCTACAACAAGGCCGACGTCGCCACGCGCGAGATGGTCGAGGATGCCGAGGTCGAGGAGGGGGCTCGGGCGATCGGCTTCGACCTGGGTGTGCCCGGACCGAGCGACTTCGGTGTGGTCGACGGCATCCTGGTCGATCGGGCGTTCCTCGAGGAGCGTGCCACGTCCGCCCTCGAGCTGACGACGGTGGCCGACCTGGCCGACGTCGGGCTCGCCGCGCCGCACGTGGTGGCGAACATCCTCGCCGCGAGCGCGCTCGCTCGCTCACTCGGCGTGTCACCGGCCGACATCCACGACGCTCTCGAGCGCTTCCGCCTCGACCCGCATCGCATCCAGGTCGTCGCCGCGCACGCGGGTGTCACGTGGGTCGACGACTCCAAGGCGACCAACCCGCACGCGGCGTCGTCGTCGCTCGCCGCGTACCCCGGCGCGGTGTGGATCGTGGGCGGCCTGCTGAAGGGCGTCGATCTCAGCGATCTCGTCCGTTCGCGCGGGGTCCGTGCCCGAGCGGCGATCATCATCGGCACGGAGCGGGCGGCCGTCGTGACGGCGTTCGAGCGACACGCCCCCGAGGTGCCGGTTTTCGAGGTCGACCACACCGAGACTGAGGACGTCATGACACGCGTCGTCGAACTGGCGGCGGGCGTCGCGCAGGACGGGGACACCGTGCTCCTCGCCCCGGCGGCGGCGTCCTTCGACCAGTTCGCGTCGTACTCCGACCGCGGTGAGCGATTCGCCGACGCGGTGCGGGCATGGCTCGCGAACGAAGACGGAACGACCCGACAGCTTTGAGGGGGATGCGAGTGACCACGACGGCCCCGCCGCCCCGGCAGACTCCCGACGAGCCCTCCACCCCCGGTCTCGCCGCGCGCGTGTCCCTGGGCCGTGCTTTCCGCCCGGTCTCGACCGAGTTCCTGCTGATCACGTCGGCTGCCCTCCTGCTCACGGGTTTCGGGCTCGTGATGGTGCTGTCGGCGACCTCGGCTCTCGACGGAGGGCAGAACCCCTTCGATCACGTCTTGAAACAGGGCGTCTTCGCCGTGGTCGGCATCCCTCTGATGTTCGCCCTGAGTCGCGCACCGATGGCGTTCTGGAAGAAGATCGCCTGGCCGGTCCTGATTTTCGCGACGCTGTTCCAGCTCCTCGTCTACGTGCCCGGCCTCGGCATCGAGTCGTACGGAAACCGCAACTGGGTGCAGATCGCCGGGTTCCAGTTCCAGCCCGCCGAGTTCTTGAAGCTCGCACTCGCCCTGTGGATGGGTGCGGTGCTCTACCGCAAACGCCGTCTGCTGACCGCGTGGAAGCACGTGTTCATCCCGGTCGTGCCGGTGGCCGTCCTCGTCATCGGGACCGTGCTCGGGGGAAAAGACCTCGGCACGGTGATGATCCTCGTCCTCGTGGTGCTCGGCGCCCTGTTCTTCGCCGGGATCAAGCTCCGCATGTTCATCGTCCCTGCGGTGCTGTCGGTGGGGGTGGTCCTCGCCTCGGCGGTCGGCAGCGAGAACCGCATGGCGCGTATCACGAGCCTGTTCAATCCCGACGACGCCTCCTGCTACTACACCTCCTGCTACCAGTCCCTGCACGGGGTCTGGGGTCTCGCGAGCGGGGGGCTCCTGGGGCTCGGTCTCGGCAACTCGAAAGAGAAGTACGACTGGCTCCCGGCGGCCGCGAACGACTACATCTTCGCGATCATCGGCGAAGAGCTCGGTCTGATCGGATGCCTCGTGGTCCTGCTGCTGTTCGCGCTGTTCGCGGTCGGCGCGTTCCACATCATCCGTCGCACCGATGACACCTTCGTGCGGATCGTCGCCGGCGCGATCACCCTCTGGATCGTCGGGCAGGCGCTCGTGAACATCGGCGTCGTCCTGCGCATCTTCCCGGTGCTCGGCGTCCCGCTGCCGTTCATGTCGCAGGGCGGCACGTCGCTGCTGTCGGTGCTCATCGCGTGCGGTGTCCTGCTGTCGTGCGCGCGGACGCTGCCCGACCGCCGCTCCAAGACGCCCGCGGCCCCCGCGCGCGCAGCCCGACGCCGCTGACGTTTAGGCTCGAACGAGTGACGACCACTCTTCTGGCCGGCGGCGGCACCGCCGGGCACGTGAACCCCCTGCTCGCCGTCGCGGACGGTCTGCGCGCTCGCGACGCCTCCGACGAGGTCCTCGTCCTCGGGACGCGCGAGGGCCTCGAGGCCCGTCTCGTGCCGTTGCGCGGCTACGAGCTCCTGTTCGTCGACAAGGTTCCCTTCCCGCGTCGCCCGAACGGCGCCGCGGCGCGGTTCCCCGCTCGGTTCCTCCGTGCGGTCGCCGACGTCCGGCGGATGATCCGCGAGCGCCGGGTCGACGTCGTCGTCGGCTTCGGGGGATACGCCGCCGCCCCCGCGTACGTGGCCGCGCGCCGTGAGCGAATTCCCTTCGTCGTCCACGAGGCCAACGCCAAGCCGGGGCTCGCGAACGTCCTGGGCGCCCGCGGCGCCTCCGGGGTGGGTGTGGCGTTCGAGGGCACGCCCCTGCGCGGTTCGCGGGTCGTCGGCATGCCGTTGCGGCGCGAGATCGTCGACCTCGACGCTCACGCTCTCCGCGACGAGGCGGCTCGTCACTTCGGTCTGGATGCCACCCGCCCCACGCTCCTCGTCTTCGGCGGCTCGCTCGGGGCGCTGCGCCTGAACACGGCGTTCGGCGGAGCCTGGCGCGACGTGCTCGACGCGGGCTGGCAGCTCCTGCACGTGACGGGGCAGAACTCCGACCTGCCCGACCCCGGTGCCGCCGGGTACGCGGTCGTCCGCTACGTCGATCGGATGGACCTGGCCTTCGCCCTCGCGGACTTCATCGTCTCGCGATCGGGTGCCGCGACCGTCAGCGAGATCAGTGCGCTGGGCATTCCGGCGGTGTACGTGCCGTACGCCGTGGGAAACGGCGAGCAGAGCCTGAACGCCGCCGCAGCCGTGCGTGCGGGAGCGGCTCGCCTGATCCCCGACGCCGAGTTCACCCCCGATCGCGTCCGTTCCGAGATCGTGCCGCTGCTGCGCGACGACGCGGGACGCGACGCCATGCGCGCCGCAGCCGCCCGCGCCGGCACTCGCGTCGGCACCGAGAACGTCATCGCGATGATCGACGAGGCCCTGACGCGCTGACGGGCGCGCCGGGGCTCGCCCGCAGGATCCGCGACGTAAACTCGCAGACGCCATGATCAGACCCGACCTGAGCCTCCCCATCCCCGAGACCATCACCTCCGCGCACTTCATCGGCGTGGGCGGTTCGGGCATGTCCGGGCTCGCCCGCATGTTCCTCGACCGCGGCATCCGGGTCTCCGGTTCCGACCGCGCCGACAGCGCCGCTCTGCGGGACCTCGCCGCTCGCGGTGCGACCGTGTACGTCGGTCACGACGCCGCGCACCTGGGAGACGCCGACACGGTCGTTCACACGGGCGCGATCTGGCCCGAGAACCCCGAGTTCGTCACCGCCAAGGAGCGCGGGCTGCACGTCATCCACCGCTCGCAGGCGCTGCACTGGCTCATCGGCGGCCGCCGCCTCGTCTCGGTCGCCGGCGCGCACGGCAAGACGACCTCGACCGGCATGATCGTCACGGCGCTGCGCGCGCTCGAGGTCGACCCCACCTTCGTCAACGGCGGCGTGCTCGCCGACCTCGGTGCCTCGAGCGGCACGGGCTCCGACGACCTGGTCGTCATCGAGGCGGACGAGTCGGACGGTACCTTCGAGCTCTACGACACCGCCGTCGCACTCATCACGAACGTCGACCCCGATCACCTCGACCACTACGGCTCGCGCGACGCGTTCGACGCCGCGTTCGCCCGATTCGCGGATGCCGCGAGCGAAGCCGTCGTGATCTCCTCCGACGACGCGGGCGCCCGCGCCGTGCGGGAGCGCATCACGCACGCGAACGTCGTGACCTTCGGCGAGGACTCGGCCGCCGACGTCCGGCTGAGCGGCATCCGGACCGACGGTCCCGTCGCCTTCACGCTGACCGCCGACGGCGAGAGCGTCGACGTGCAGCTGCGGGTCCCGGGGGCGCACAACGCCGTGAACGCGGCCGGTGCTGTCGCGGTCCTGCGCGTGCTCGGACACTCGCTCACCGATGCCGCCCGCGCGGTCGAGGGCTTCGGCGGGACGGTCCGGCGCTTCGAGCTGCACGGCGTCGCGCAGGGCGTCAGCGTCTACGACGACTACGCACACCACCCCACGGAGGTCGCCGCAGCCCTCTCGGCCGCGCGCACGGTCGTGGGGGAGGGACGCATCATCGCGATCCAGCAGCCGCACACGTACTCGCGTACGCAGGAGATGTACCGCGAGTTCGCGGAGGTCCTCGAGACCCACGCCGACCACACGGTCATGCTCGACGTCTACGGTGCGCGAGAGGATCCGGTGCCCGGAGTCACCGGCGAGCTCGTCAGCGGGGCTTTCACCGATCCCGAGCACGTGCACTACGTCCCCGACTGGCAGGCGGCCGCCGACTACACGGCCCGCATCGCCCGGCCCGGAGATTACGTCATCACCCTGGGCTGCGGGAACGTGTATCAGATCATCCCGCAGGTGCTCGAGGCGCTCTCGCGCACCGAGGCCGCGGCGGTCTGAGCGTGGAGCGGCCCTCGCCCCTGCCCTCGCCGCCGGAGCGGCGCGCCCGCCCGGCCGAGGTGCCCACGGCGCGCGTCGATCCGGCCCTGCCCGACGCGGACGGGGCGACCGCGCCTGTCGTCCCCTTGATCGCCCCGGTCGGGCGAGACGACGAGACGATCCCGGATGCCGCGCCCCCGGCGAAGGAGACCGGGACCGGCCTCCGCGATGTCTGGCGTGCCTCGCGCGCACGGCGCCGCGCGCTGCGCGCCGAGGTCCGCCGGTTCACGGTGCGTCAGCGTCGTCGTCGACGGATCTGGATCGGGGTCGGCGTCTCCGTCGCGGTGATGGTCGTGGCGACCGTGGGGGCCGCCTACAGCCCGTTGTTCGCCCTCGAGCGCGTCGACGTGGTGGGAACGTCGCAGCTCGACGCGGCCGCGGTCACCGAAGCGCTCAGCGATCAGGTCGGCACTCCGCTCGCCCTCATCGACGACAGCAAGATCAAGGCCGCCCTGGTGCGCTTTCCCCTCGTGGAGTCGTACACGCTCGAGGCGCAGCCCCCGCACGACCTCGTCGTCCGCATCGTGGAGCGCACGCCCATCGGCGTCGTGCAGACCGCGGCCGGCTTCACCGTCGTCGATGCGGCGGGCGTCGTCCTCTCCACGACTCCCCAGGCGCCGGCCGGGCAGCCGGTGCTCGACATTCCGGCCGGCACATCGTCCGAGCCGTTCCGCGCGGCCGGACGCGTGATGCGCGCGCTGCCCGACGGCATCCGTTCGCAGGTCACCGCGGTGTCCGCGACGACACCGGACGACGTGACCCTCACCCTCGGTGCGACCGGCACCCGCGTGATGTGGGGGAGCGCCGACCGCTCGCCCGAGAAGGCCCGGGTTCTCGACCTGCTGATGCAGAAGAGCCCGCCCGACAGCACCCGCGAGTACGACGTGACGTCGCCCGAGGCCGGCGTCATCCGCTGATCTCGGGAGCGATCCTCGGACACGCCGCGTGTCGACCGGGCGGCGACCACAACGCCGCCTACTTTCAAGTCAAGGAATTGCATACCGGGCAATTCTTTAACCCTCAACATGAGGTTTAGAGTTTCGGGTTCGGGGACAAACGGAGGCCGGCATGAGCCACAACCAGAACTACCTCGCCGTGATCAAGGTCGTCGGTGTGGGCGGGGGCGGCGTCAACGCCGTCAACCGCATGATCGAGCTCGGCCTGCGCGGCGTGGAGTTCATCGCGATCAACACCGACGCGCAGGCGCTGCTCATGAGCGACGCCGACGTCAAGCTCGACGTCGGCCGCGAGCTGACGCGCGGCCTGGGCGCGGGCGCGGATCCCGAGGTGGGCCGTCGCGCCGCCGAGGACCACGCCGAGGAGATCGAGGAGGCGCTCCGCGGTGCCGACATGGTCTTCGTCACGGCGGGCGAGGGCGGCGGCACCGGAACCGGTGGCGCTCCCGTCGTCGCCAAGATCGCCAAGTCGATCGGCGCCCTCACCATCGGTGTCGTGACCAAGCCCTTCTCGTTCGAGGGTCGTCGCCGCCAGAGCCAGGCCGAGGGCGGTGTCCAGCGCCTGAAGGAAGAGGTCGACACCCTCATCGTCGTCCCCAACGACCGTCTCCTCGAGATCAGCGACCGCGGCATCTCGATGATCGAGGCCTTCGCCACGGCCGACCAGGTGCTGCTCGCCGGTGTCCAGGGCATCACCGACCTCATCACGACCCCGGGTCTGATCAACCTCGACTTCGCCGACGTCAAGAGCGTCATGCAGGGAGCGGGGTCGGCCCTGATGGGCATCGGCTCGGCGCGGGGGGCGGATCGCGCCATCAAGGCCGCCGAGCTCGCCGTCGAATCGCCCCTGCTCGAGGCGTCGATCGAAGGAGCGCACGGCGTGCTGCTGTCGATCCAGGGCGGCTCGAACCTCGGCATCTTCGAGATCAACGACGCCGCACAGCTCGTCAAGGAAGCGGCGCACCCCGAGGCGAACATCATCTTCGGTACGGTCATCGACGACACGCTCGGCGACGAGGTCCGCGTCACGGTCATCGCCGCCGGCTTCGACGGGGGAGAGCCGTCGCTGCGCATCGACGCGGTCGGCGCCCAGCGCTCCGTCTCGGCTCCCGTCGTCCCCGTCATCCCCGCCGACGACGTGGCGCGCGACCTGCACGCGGCCGAGGAGCAGAAGGCATCGACGGAGCGTGCCCCCGAGCGCAAGCCCGAGCCCGCCCCCGTCGCGGCCCACGTCCCCGAGTCGTCGTACGAAGGCGGATTCGCCGAGGACGACCTCGACGTGCCGGACTTCCTCAAGTAAGCACGGGTGAGCAGTGCAGCGGGTCCGGTCTCGGCCGGGCCCGCTCTCGTCGTGAAGGAGACCCATGTCCACCGCCCTCGCCGATCGCCTCGCCGACGTCGATGCACGCATCGCGGATGCCGCCCGCGCGGCGGGCCGCGATCTCGGCGGGATCACGCGCATCGTCGTGACGAAGTTCCACCCGGCATCCCTCGTCCGTGAGCTGCACGATCTGGGAGTCCGCGATGTCGGCGAGAACCGGCAGCAGGAGCTGACGGTCAAACGCGATGAGCTGGCGAGTCTCTCCGACCTCCGCTGGCACTTCATCGGGCAGGCCCAGACGAACAAGGCGCGGGCCGTCCGCGCCGCGGCCGACGTGGTCCACTCCGTCGATCGTCCGCGCATCGCCGATGCTCTGGATGCCGCGGGCTCGGGCGATCCGCTCGACGTGCTGCTGCAGGTGAACCTGACGGACGACGCCGGGCGCGGGGGAATCGCTCCGGGTGACGTGGAAGCCCTTGCTGCCCACGTCGCGGGACTGGCGTCGCTGCGTGTCCGGGGCGTGATGGCGGTGGCACCGCTCGACGAAGACCCCGCTCACGCCTTCGAGCGTCTTCGTCGGAGCGCGGACGTCGTGCGCACGGTCGTCCCGGAAGCGACGTGGATCTCGGCGGGGATGACCGGCGACTTCCCCGAAGCGATCGCAATGGGTGCGACACACCTACGGATCGGATCGGCAATCACGGGTCCGAGGCCCGTGCGCGGATAGCCTCGACACAGACGAGCGAACGGAGGATGCGATGTCGAACCCGCTCAAGAAGACGATGGTTTACCTGGGACTCGCCGATGAGGAGGAGACCTATGACGAGCCTGCGCCGCAGCCGGCCGCGCGCAAGCAGCAGCCGCAGCAGACCGCGCCGATCGAGAAGGCTGCTCCCGTGACCCCCCTGCATCGGCCCGCCGTAGTGCGTCAGCCCGCTGCCGGTCCGGTCAGTGAGATCCTGACGGTGCACCCCAAGCAGTACCGCGATGCGCAGACGATCGCCGAGAACTTCCGCGAGGGGATTCCGGTCATCATCAACCTGTCGCAGATGAGCGACGCCGACGCGCGTCGTCTGATCGACTTCGCGAGCGGACTGTCGCTCGGTCTCTACGGACGCATCGAACGGGTCACGAGCAAGGTCTTCCTGCTCTCGCCCGAGAACATCGCCGTCTCCGGAGACGGTGCGATCGCGCAGGCCGACCCCGAGGTCGCGCCCTTCGCGCCTCAGTAAGCGATCGTGGCCGTCCTGAGCCTGGTCGGCTCGATCCTCAGTGCGCTCCTCTTCATCTACATCGTGCTGCTGCTCGCGCGCCTCGTGCTCGAGTACATCCCGATGTTCAACCGGGAGTGGCGCCCTCGCGGCGCTGTTCTCGTGATCGCCGAGATCGTGTATACGGTGACCGATCCTCCGATCAGACTGATCCGTCGCTTCATCCCGCCCCTGCGCATCGGGGGGATCGCGTTCGATTTCGGATTCGCGATCACCATGTTCCTGTGCTTCCTGCTGCTGAGCGTCACGCGGTCCCTCTCGGCCTTGTGACCTCGATCGCCGCCGCCTTCGACACCGGTCGAGGGCGGCGGCTATGCTGTTCCGAAGCGGTACGCCCCGGTGCGACACCCCCAACAGTTCCAACTCAGAGCTCTCGAAAGAGGAAACACCATGGCACTGACCCCCGATGACGTCGTCACCAAGCAGTTCCAGCACGTGCGCTTCAAGGAGGGTTTCGACCCCGATGAGGTCGACGACTTCCTCGACGAGATCGTCGTCGAGTGGCGCAAGACGATCGCCGAGAACGAAGAGCTGAAGGCGAAGCTCGCCGCGTTCGAGTCCGGCGAGGCGGCCCCGGTGGCCGCGGCCCCCGCGGCCGAGGCGCCCAAGGTCGAAGAGCCGGTCGTCGCCGAGGCGCCTGCAGCGGCTCCGGAGGCCCCCGCGGTCGAGGCCGACGCTGCTCCCGCCGCGCAGAGCGCCGGCATCATCGAGCTGGCCCAGCGCCTGCACGACGAGCACGTCGCCGAGGGTAAGGCCCAGCGCGACCAGCTCATCAGCGAGGCTCAGGCGCAGGCGGCGTCCATCGTCGCCGAGGCCGAGCAGAAGGGTCGCGAAGAGCGCGCCCGTCTCGAGAAGGAGCGCGTCACCCTCGAGGGTCGTATCACCGAGCTGCGCAACTTCGAGCGCGACTACCGCTCGCAGCTCCGCTCCTACATCGAGGGTCAGCTCCGCGACCTCGACACCACCGCGTCGTCCTCTGGCTCGACGCCCGTGTCGGCGATCGGTCTGTAGGCCGACTCTTTGCGCAGTCGACCTCCCCTGCGTTCGGCGGCGGCCGGCATCCTCATCGCGATCCTCGCGGTGGTGGTGCTGGCCGCCGACCAGTTGGCGAAGATGATCGCCATCGAGAACCTCCCTCCCGAGCGCGTCGTCCCCGTCATCGGCGAGGCGCTCCAGCTGTACCTCGTGCGAAACCCCGGGGCGGCTTTCTCGCTCGGCGAGGGTGTCACCTGGATCTTCACGATCGCCCTGGCGGGCGTGGCGTGCGTCATCCTCTTCCTCGCGGTCACGCGGGTCCGCTCGCGGCTATGGGCGGTCGTGCTGGGTCTCCTGCTCGGCGGAGTGCTGGGCAACCTGAGCGACAGGCTCTTCCGCGAACCGGGCTTCCCCGTCGGCCACGTCGTCGACTTCATCTCGACCCCGTGGATGATGCCGGCGATCTACAACGTCGCCGATGTGTTCATCGTCTCGATGATGATCTCCGTCGCACTGCTGGTGCTCTTCGGCCTCCGTCTCGACGGCACGCGCGAGACGCGGGCATCCCGCGCCGCCGATGCCGCCGCGCCCGACGACAGCGTCGACGCCGCGACCGACCCCGGTTCTCGCTGACATGGAGTCGCGACACCTTCCCGTTCCCGACGGGCTCGATGGAACGCGCGTCGACCAGGCGCTGGCCAAGATGCTCGGCTTCTCGCGGACCTTCGCTGCCGAGATCGCCGACGCGGGCGGGGTGAGCGTCGACGGGCGCTCCGTCGCTCGCTCCGACCGTCTCCGCGGCGGCGGGTGGTTGAGCGTGGAGTGGGAACCGAAGCGTGAGCCCGAAATCGTGCCCGTCGAAGTCGCCGACCTCGGCATCGTCTGGGACGACGATGACATCGTCGTCGTCGACAAGCCCGCGGGCGTGGCGGCTCATCCCTCCGTGGGGTGGGAGGGGCCGACCGTGCTCGGCGCCCTCGCCGCGGCGGGGTTCCGTATCGCCACGAGCGGGCCGGCCGAGCGCCGCGGCGTGGTCCACCGGCTCGACGCCGGGACGAGCGGTCTGATGGTCGTGGCCAAGACCGAACGCGCCTACACGCTCCTGAAGAGCGCGTTCAAGGAGCGCGAGGTCGACAAGATCTATCACGCGGTCGTTCAGGGGCACCCCGACCCGCTGTCGGGAACCATCGACGCGCCGATTGGGCGTCATCCGCACCACTCGTGGAAGTTCGCGGTCGTTCCCGACGGGAAAGACTCGGTGACCCACTACGAGACGCTCGAGGCGTTCCCTCGCGCGTCGCTCCTCGAGATCCACCTCGAGACCGGGCGCACGCATCAGATCCGCGTGCACATGGCGGCTCATCGGCATCCCTGTGTCGGCGACCCCCTGTACGGCGCCGATCCCACGCTCTCCGCCCGTCTGGGACTCGAGCGTCAGTGGCTCCACGCCCACCGGCTCGCCTTCACCCACCCCGCGACGGGGGAGTGGGTCAGCTTCGAGTCGGCGTACCCCGCCGACCTCGCGCACGCGCTCGAGATCCTCCGCGACGGATTCTGACTCCGGTCACGCGGGCGAGGCGTTCTGCTCGAATCGCGTCGGCCCGTCGGTGAGTCCCGCGCGGACGCGAGCGTGCATCTCGTCATCCAGAAGCTCGTCGAGGCCGGCGATCGGATGCCATCCGACCTCGGTCATCTCGCCGTCGACGGGCTCGGGCTCACCCGACAGCCACGTGCAGGCGAAGACGAGATCGAGGTAGTCGCTCTGGTCGCCGTTGGCGTACGTCACGCGGGGAATCTGGTGCACCCAGGCGAGTCGGTCGGCGCGAATGCGAACACCGGCTTCCTCCGCGGCCTCGCGGACAGCGGCATCCGCGGGCTCTTCTCCGGGGTCGACGATCCCGGTGACCGGGGTCAGGCGGCCGTTGTCACTGCGCCGTCCGAGCAGGACGACGTCGTCGCGCACGACCACGGCGGTCACGCCGACCAGAGGCAGGGGGCGGGTGCCGACGAGGCGGCGGAGTTCGAGGACGAAGTCTGGCGTGGGCACGCGCCCACCGTAGCCGAGTCGATTCGACCTCGGCAGTGAGCGTGAGCGTCACGTGCGCGACGCGCGGGTGGCACCTGGGGGTCCGCTCTGAACTTCCGGACGCGATGTCGGAGGCCGAACGTAGACTCGTCACGTGGCAGCAGACTCCTTCGTTCACCTTCACGTGCACAGCGAGTATTCGATGCTCGACGGAGCCGCGCGCATCGGTCCGATGGTGCAAGAGGCCGTCAAACAGGGCATGCCCGCGATCGCCGTCACCGACCACGGCAACACCTTCGCCGCGTTCGAGTTCTACAAGACCGCGAAAGACGCGGGCATCAAGCCGATCATCGGTATCGAGGCCTACGTCACGCCGGGAACTCACCGCTCCGACAAGACGCGCGTGCGCTGGGGCACGCCCGAGCAGCAGAGCGACGACGTCTCGGGCTCGGGTGCATACACGCACATGACCCTGCTGTCCGAGACGACCGAGGGAATGCACAATCTCTTCCGGCTTTCGTCCAAGGCGAGCATGGAGGGCTACTACTTCAAGCCGCGCATGGACCGCGAGCTGCTGCAGACCTACAGCAAGGGACTGATCGCGACGACCGGGTGTCCGTCCGGAGAGGTGCAGACGCGTCTGCGCCTGGGCCAGTACGAGGCAGCCCGTGCCGCGGCGGCAGAGTTCCAAGACATCTTCGGCAAAGACAACTACTTCGCCGAGATCATGGACCACGGGTTGTCGATCGAGCGCCGGGTCATGGGCGACCTGTTGAAGATCTCGAAAGACCTCGGCATCCCCCTCGTCGGTACCAACGACCTGCACTACACGCACCAGCACGACGCGACGAGCCATGCCGCCCTCCTCTGCGTGCAGTCGGGCTCGACGCTCGACGACCCCAAGCGCTTCAAGTTCGACGGCGACGGCTACTACGTCAAGTCGCCCGCTGAGATGCGCCAGGTCTTCCGCGACCACCCCGAGGCGTGCGACAGTACGCTGCTCATCGCGGAGCGGTGCAACGTCGAGTTCGACACTTCGGCCAACTACATGCCGCGCTTCCCGGTGCCGCCCGGCGAGACCGAGGGCAGTTGGATGATCAAAGAGGTCGAGAACGGCCTGCAGGACCGCTACCCGGGCGGCATCCCCGACGCGGTGCGCAAGCAGGCCGAGTACGAGACCGACGTCATCCTGCAGATGGGGTTCCCCGGCTACTTCCTCGTCGTCGCCGACTTCATCAACTGGGCGAAGAACAACGGCATCCGCGTCGGTCCCGGTCGCGGTTCGGGCGCCGGCTCGATGGTCGCCTACGCGATGAAGATCACCGACCTCGATCCGCTGCAGCACGGCCTTATCTTCGAGCGGTTCCTCAACCCCGACCGCGTCTCGATGCCCGACTTCGACGTCGACTTCGACGACCGTCGCCGTGGCGAGGTCATCCAGTACGTGACCGAGAAGTACGGCGACGAGCGCGTCGCACAGATCGTCACGTACGGCACGATCAAGGCCAAGCAGGCGCTGAAAGACGCCGGGCGTGTGCTCGGTTTCCCCTTCAGCATGGGCGACAAGCTCACGAAGGCCATGCCCCCCGCCGTGATGGGCAAAGACATGCCGCTGGACGGCATGTTCAACCCCGAGCACCCGCGCTACAAAGAGGCGAGCGAGTTCCGCACCCTCATCGAGACCGACGCCGAGGCGAAAACCGTGTTCGACACGGCCCTCGGGCTCGAGAACCTCAAGCGCCAGTGGGGCGTGCACGCGGCCGGTGTGATCATGTCGAGCGAGCCGCTCATCGACATCATCCCGATCATGCGTCGCGAGCAGGACGGCCAGATCGTCACGCAGTTCGACTACCCCGCGTGCGAGTCGCTCGGCCTGATCAAGATGGACTTCCTGGGGCTGCGCAACCTCACGATCATCAACGACGCGCTCGACAACATCGAGGCCAACCGGGGTCATCCACTCGTGCTGGAAGACCTCGAGCTCGACGATGCGGCATCCTACGAGCTGCTCGCCCGGGGCGACACGCTCGGCGTGTTCCAGCTCGACGGTGGGCCCATGCGCTCTCTGCTGCGCCTCATGCGCCCCGACAACTTCGAGGACATCTCGGCCGTGCTGGCGCTGTATCGCCCGGGTCCGATGGGCGTGAACTCGCACATCAACTACGCGCTGCGCAAGAACAAGCAGCAAGAGATCGAGCCGATCCATCCCGAGCTCGAAGAGCCGCTGGCCGACATCCTCGACACCACCTACGGCCTGATCGTCTATCAGGAGCAGGTGATGGCCGTCGCCCAGCGCGTCGCCGGGTACACGCTCGGTCAGGCCGATCTGCTGCGCCGTGCGATGGGCAAGAAGAAGAAGAGCGAGCTCGACAAGCAGAAAGAGATCTTCTTCGGCGGGATGACCGAGCGCGGCTACGGCGAGGTCGCGCAGCAGACGCTGTGGAAAGTGCTCGAGTCGTTCGCCGACTACGCGTTCAACAAGGCGCACACGGCCGCCTACGGGCTCGTGTCGTACTGGACGGCGTACCTCAAGGCGCACTATCCCGCCGAGTACATGGCCGCGCTGCTGACGAGCGTCGGCGACTCCAAAGACAAGATGGCCGTCTACCTCAACGAGTGCCGCCGCATGGGCATCAAGGTGCTGCCCCCCGACGTCAACGAGTCGATCCGTTTCTTCGCCGCCGTCGGCGAGGACATCCGCTTCGGCCTCGGAGCGGTGCGCAACGTCGGCGCCAACGTCGTCGACGGGATCGTTGCAGCCCGGCAGGATGCCAAGTACGCCTCGTTCCACGACTTCCTCGCGAAGGTGCCCATGCACGTCGCCAACAAGCGCACGGTCGAGTCGCTGATCAAGGCCGGCGCTTTCGACTCGCTCGGCTCCACTCGTCGGGCACTCCTCGAGATCCACGAGGACGCGTGCGAAGGGGCCGTGAGCGACAAGAGGCGCGAAGCCAACGGCGAGGTGGGTTTCGACTTCGATTCGCTCTGGGACGAGCCGCAGCAGGTGTCGAAGGTCCCGGACCGGCCCGAATGGACGAAGAAGGACAAGCTCGCGTTCGAGCGCGAGATGTTGGGGCTCTACGTCTCGGATCATCCTCTGGCGGGCCTCGAGGTCCCGCTCGCGAAGCACGCGTCGACCTCGATCCACGATCTGCTCTCGTCGGAAGACGTGCAGGACGGCGATCAGGTGACGGTCGCAGGCCTTCTGACCAGCGTGCAGCACCGGGTGGCCAAACAGAGTGGCAACCCCTACGGCATGGTGACGGTCGAGGATTTCAACGGCGAGGTCACCGTGATGTTCATGGGCAAGACCTACGCCGAGTTCGCCCCGATTCTGCAGGGCGACTCGATCCTCGTCGTGCGCGGTCGAGTGTCGCGCCGCGACGACGGTCTGAACCTGCACGCCCAGTCCGCGTTCGCCCCCGACCTCGAGGGGATGGACGCGGCGAGCGGTCTGACGCTCGTCGTTCCGGAGCAGCGCGCGAACGAAGCCCTGATCGGCGAGCTCGCGCAGACCCTGCAGCGGCATGCGGGTGATACCGAGGTGCTTCTCAAGCTTCACAAAGGTGGGACGGCAAAGGTCTTCGAGGTGCCTTTGCCTGTTCGCGTGACCGCCGACCTCTTCGGTGAGTTGAAGGGATTGCTCGGGCCCAACTGCCTGGGTTGACACGCGCGAGGTCGCGCACCGGTGTCCGTGAGGTGCCGGCGCGACACGCTCGAAAACCGTACGGGGCGCTCTCGTGCCCTCGGAAAGGAAGATCGTGACCGACCGCACTGACGAATCCGTCGCGCACATGGGCCCCTCGGGCGACGAACCGCAATCGGCCGGTGCCCGGGAGGTGTCCGGTCCGCGCCTCGCGCGCTCGTCCATGGCATCCCCCTCCTCCGCCGTCGACGAGGGAGAGACCGACACGCCCGTATCCGATGGGCCCACCGGGGACGTCCCGGACGTGAACGACCGCGCGGACTCGCGTGACGTCGACGACGAGGACGCCGACCTGGGCGACGACACCGGTCACCGCGAAGCGGGCCACGGCGATGCCGCCGGACAGATGTCGGCGCGTTCGCACGTCAACACGCACAACGTGTCACTGCCGTCCACGTCCTCCACGTCCGGCGCCGCACGGGGTGCGGTGTCGTACGCGGTGGGCCCTTTCTCGGTCCGCGAGGTCTCGCTCCTGGGGATCTGGGCCGTCGCGTTCCTCGTGTCCTTCTTCCCCGACAACAACGTCACCGGAGCCGCTCGACTGCTCGTCGGCGGCAGCAATGTCTGGCTCTCGGGACTCTGGTGGATTCCCGCCGTGGCGTTGCCGACGCTCGCCGTGGGACTTCTCGTCCTCCGTCGGTTGTCGCCGCAGGGAATCCGCCGTGTCGGCTCCCTCGGGATCGACCAGTTCGCGTCCGTCGCCTTCTCCGTGGCGGCGTTGGTGTGGGTGGCGTGGCTCTGGGAGACGGTGTCGATCGCGATCGACACCGGCGGATGGGTTCGTTCCTGGGTCGTGTGGGTCGAGGCGGTGCTGATGGTCGCCGGTGTCGTGCTGACCGTCGCCGCTCCGTTCCTTCCTCCCTTCGCCGGTGACTTCGCCGATCGCGAGGAGGTGCCCGCCCATCGGAACGCGCGCCCCGTTCGTCCCGTCGTCCCGCGGCCGGCCACGGCGCGCCCGGCTCGCCGTTCGACAGTTCGTCGGGCGCCCGACGCTGCGTCGGCCCCGCACGCGGAGGCCGCTGCCACCCCCGGCGACTATGTGCGATCGACCGAAGGGCCCCGCCCCGCGCCGACTGATCCGCCCACCTCGGTCCTGCCGGCCGTGGACCACTCCCACGCGGAAGAGGATGCCGCGGTCGCTCCGCATCACGCGAACCCGTCCGACGACCACGCGACCGATGTGATCACCGGCATCCACGACTCACCCGCCGAATCCGCTCACCCGGCGACGCAGGCTTTCTGGGCCCTCGCGCCCGTCGAACGCGAGGTCGTGGACGACTACGGCACGCCGATCTTCCGTATCGGACCGTCCGCGTGGGCACTCGTGATCGAGGATCGCGGCGAGACGTTCGTGATCCGCCACGACGACGGCCGGATCGGCTACCTGCACGACGTGTCGGGCATCACCCGCGGCTGAAAGCCTGACGACAGTCTGGGAGCGCCCCCTCTCGCGGAAGGGGGCTCCCAGGCGGCCGGTAGCCTGGTCTCATGCTCCGTACCATCGATCTCCGTGGCCGTGTGCTCTCGCCCGCCGAGCTCCTCGCGGTCGTTCCGCGCGCCGACAGCGCGCGTGACGAAGCCCTCGTCATCGCGGCCCGCATCGTCGACGACGTCGCCGTGCGCGGTGAAGAGGCCCTGCGCGAGCAGGCGGCGCAGTTCGACCACGTGACCGACCACGCGATCGCCGTCCCCGCGGCGCACCTCGACGAAGCCCTCGACTCCCTCGACCCGGGCGTGCGCGCGGCCCTCGAAGAAGCGATCACGCGCGTGCGCGCGGCCTCGGCCGCTCAGGTCCCGGCGCCCGTGGTGACCGAGCTCGGTCCCGGAGCGCGCGTCACCCAGCGCTGGCAGCCCGTGCGCCGCGTCGGGCTCTACGTCCCGGGCGGCAAGGCGGTCTACCCCTCGAGCGTCGTGATGAACACCGTCCCGGCCCAGGTGGCGGGGGTCCGAGAGATCGCTCTGGCCTCCCCGCCGCAGCGCGAGTTCGGGGGGCGTGTGCACCCCGTGATCCTCGCGGCGGCCCGCCTGCTCGGCGTCACCGAGGTCTACGCGATGGGCGGTGCCGGAGCGATCGGCGCCTTCGCCTCCGGCGTGGCCAGCCTCGGCCTCGACCCCGTCGATGTCGTCACGGGTCCCGGGAACAACTTCGTCGCCTCGGCCAAGCGCGCTGTCGCCGGTCGGGTCGGCACCGACTCCGAGGCCGGCGCGACCGAGATCCTGGTCGTCGCCGACGCGGGCGCGGACCCCGCCCTCGTGGCGGCCGACCTCGTGAGCCAGGCCGAGCACGACGAGCAGGCCTCGGCCGTGCTGGTCACCGACTCGACTGCTCTCGCCGATGCTGTCCGTGCGGCCCTTCCCGCCCGCATTGCGGCGACCCGGCACAGCAAGCGGGTTGCCGCCGCTTTTGAGGGCCCGCAATCGGCGGTCGTGCTCGTCGACGACCTCGCGCAGGCGACGGCTTTCAGCAACGCCTACGCTCCGGAGCACCTGGAGCTCCACCTCGCCGACCCCCGTCCGGAGGACTTCGTCAACGCCGGTGCGGTGTTCGTCGGCCCCTACACCCCGGTCAGCCTGGGCGATTACCTCGCCGGCAGCAACCACGTGCTTCCGACGGGAGGGCAGTCGCGCTACGGCGCGGGGCTGTCGGCCGCGACATTCCTCCGCCCGCAGCAGGTGATCGAGTACGACCGCGAAGCGCTCCGCTCGGTGCACGACGCGATCGTCACCCTCGCGGAGGCCGAGGCTCTGCCCGCACACGGCGAGGCCGTCACGGCCCGCTTCCCCGCATAGATCGGCGAGAGCATGCACTGTCCTTTCTGTCGGAACCCCGATTCCCGCGTCATCGACTCGCGCACGAGCGATGACGGTCTCAGCATCCGCCGTCGTCGGCAATGCCCGAAGTGCGGCGGGCGCTTCTCGACCGTCGAGACCGCGAGCCTCAACGTCATCAAGCGTTCGGGGGTCGTCGAGCCGTTCAGCCGCGAAAAAGTGATGTCGGGGGTGCGCAAGGCCTGCCAGGGACGACCCGTCACCGACGCCGACCTCGCCGTGCTCGCGCAGCAGGTCGAGGAGGCCATTCGGCAGACCGGGTCGTCGCAGATCGACGCGAACGAGATCGGGCTGTCGATCCTCGGTCCACTCCGCGAGCTCGACGAGGTCGCCTACCTCCGGTTCGCGAGCGTCTACCAGGCGTTCGAGTCTCTCGAGGACTTCGACGCCGCCATCGCGCAGCTGCGCGCCGACCACGCCCACCGTCAGGTGTCCGCGAGCAGTACCACGGACGACGTCCAGTAGCCTGGCGGGGATGTATCCGCTTCTCTTCCGCACGGTCCTCACGCGTCTCGACCCCGAGTTCGCCCATCACCTCGCTGCGCTCGTGATCCGTGTCGCCGGCGTCGAGCCCGTGGCATCCGTCGTCCGTCGTGCGACCGCGCCGGCGCCCGACCAGGGGGTCGATGCCCTCGGACTGCACTTCGACTCTCCGTTCGGCGTGGCGGCGGGGTTCGACAAGAACGTCACCATGGTCCGCGGACTCGGTGCGCTCGGCTTCGGGCACGTCGAGGTGGGGACGGTCACGGCGCTCGCTCAGCCGGGCAACCCCAAGCCGCGTCTGTTCCGCCTCGTGGCCGATCGCGCGGTCATCAACCGCATGGGCTTCAACAACGACGGCGCCGCCGCGGCCGCAGCGAAGCTCCGGCGACTCCGACGGGCGCGCCGGCGTCCCGTGATCGGCGTCAACATCGGCAAGAGCCGCGTCGTGGCCGTCGAAGACGCGACCACCGACTACGTGCGCAGCGCACGCCTGCTCGCGCCGCTGGCCGACTACCTCGTCGTCAACGTCTCATCGCCGAACACCCCGGGGCTGCGCGGTCTGCAGGCCGTCGAAACGCTGCGGCCGTTGCTGACGGCGGTTCGGGATGCCGCGGGCTCGACGCCCCTCCTCGTGAAGATCGCCCCCGATCTCGATGACGACGAGGTGCAGGACATCGCCCGACTCGCGGTCGACGCAGGGCTCGCCGGCCTCATCGCGACGAACACGACGATCGCGCGGACCGGACTCTCGACGGATGCCGCCACGGTCGAGGCCGCGGGAGCGGGCGGCCTCTCGGGCGCCCCATTGAAGGCGCGCGCCGCCGAGGTGCTGCGGCTGGTGAGAGCGGCCGTCCCCGCCGAGTTCGTCGTGATCTCAGCCGGGGGAGTGGAGACCGCCGAGGACGTGCGCGAGCGCCTCGCGGCCGGCGCGAACCTCGTCCAGGGCTATACGGGCTTCCTCTACCGGGGTCCTCTGTGGGGCCGGCAGATCAACCGCGGTCTCTCGCGCGACCGCTGACCGTCGATCTCGCTCCGGCTTCTGAGGTCGCGGCGGGAACGACGTCGCGGCGGGAACGACGAAGCGGCGCGCCCGAGGGCACGCCGCTTCGTGAAGAATCCCGCGTGTCAGGCGGGGTACTGCCCGCGCTTGACCTGGGCCTTGGGCAGGCGCATGAAGCGCATCTGCACGGTGCGCATCGCCGCGTACCATCCGAGGCCCTTCTCGAGCTTGCTCTCGCCGAACTTGTCCTTCGCGGCGCGCTTCACGCGGATCGACGTGATGATCATGTCGCCGATGACGAAGAGGATGAAGATCCAGAGGGCGACGAACGCCCAGTACTGGAAGAACTGCACCGGAAGCACCGTCAGCAGGATGACGATGAGCATGAACGGCATGACGCCCTCGCCGAGGTGCCAGCCGGCATCCACGAAATCGCGCGCGAAGCGGCGCTGCGGCCCCTTGTCGCGGACGGGGAGGTAGCGCTCCTCACCGGCGGCCATGCCGACGCGGGCCTTCTCGCGCTGAGCGGCCAGCTCGGCGCGGGCGCGAGCCTTGGCCTCTTTGGTGTCGGGGACGAGCGGGCGCTTGCGCGCGGCTTCCTGCTCGGCCCGCGAGGGCGTCGCGCGGCCCTTGCCCGAACCGATCTCCGTCGGGTCGACGGGGGTGTCGTTGGGGGCGGGGGCGGGGGACTTTGCCACGGAAAACCTCGAGAGCTCGCTGATCGGGAGATTTAAGATTACCCGCATGACCCCCGACCTGTCCTTGCAGAATGCCGTGCGCGACGCCGCGGCCGCCGGCATCCCTTCCGCCCTCGCCGATCTGGGAGCCCTCGTGCGCATCCCCTCGATCGCGTGGCCGGCGTTCGATCAGTCTGCGCTCGAGAAGAGCGCGGACGCCGTGGCCGACCTGTTCCGCGGAACGGGCATGTTCGATCGGGTCGAGGTGAGGCGCGCCGCGATCCCGGGCACCGACGAACTCGGCCAGCCCGCGGTGCTCGCCTCTCGGCCGGCGAGGAACGGCCGCCCGACGGTGCTGCTGTACGCGCACCACGACGTGCAGCCCCCCGGTGACGACGCGCTGTGGGATTCGCCGCCCTTCGAACCGACCGTGCGCGACGGGCGCCTGTACGGTCGAGGCGCGGCGGATGACAAGGCCGGCGTCATGGCCCACGTCGCCGCCATCCGCGCACTGGCCGAGGTGGTCGGCGACGACCTCGACCTCGGGATCGCCGTCTTCATCGAGGGCGAGGAGGAGTACGGGTCCCGGTCCTTCGCTCAGTTCCTGGCCGACAATGCCGACGTGCTCCGCTCGGACGTCATCGTCGTCGCCGACTCGGGCAACTGGGACGACCGCACGCCCGGCCTCACCGTGTCGCTCCGCGGCAACGCCCGTTTCACGCTGACGGTGCGGACCTTGGAGCACGCCTCCCACTCGGGGATGCTCGGGGGAGCGGTCCCGGATGCCATGCTCGCCACCGTGAAGCTCCTGGCGACGCTCTGGGACGACGACGGCGCCGTCGCGGTCGAGGGCCTCCACGTCCGCGAGGCGGAGACCCCTGCGTACGACGAGTCCACCCTGCGCGCGGAGTCGGGCCTGCTCGAGGGAGTCAGCCCCATCGGGCGCGACTCGATCCTGAGCCGCATCTGGAACAAGCCCTCGGTGACGATCACCGGATGGGATGCCACGCCCGTGGCGTCGGCGTCGAACACCCTGGCACCCGCGACGAGCGTCGTGATCAGCGCTCGCGTCGCTCCCGGCCAGAGCGCCGAAGACGCCTACGCCGCGATCGAAGCGCACCTCCGCGCGCATGTGCCGTTCGGTGCCCACCTGGAGTTCAGCGACGTCGACTGCGGCGACGCGTTCCTCGTCGACACGAGCGGCTGGGCCGTCGAGGACGCCCGCGCGTCGTTCGCCGAGGGGTACGGCGTCGAATCCGTCGACGTCGGGATCGGCGGCTCGATCCCCTTCATCGCCGACCTCGTCCGAGAGTTCCCCGCCGCGCAGATCCTCGTCACGGGGGTGGAGGACCCGCACGCCCGCGCGCACAGCCCCAACGAATCGTTGCACCTGGACACGTTCCGCAACGCGGTGGTGTCGGAAGCGCTCCTGCTGACGCGCCTGAACGCGCGCACCGTCTGAACGAGGCCGCGGGGGCGTGACGGGCGTAGAATCGTCTCGTCCACGCGACCGATCAACCGAAGGGCATCGCCATGACCGACACCACACTGTCGTCCGCCGCCGACACCCGCGAGCACGGCGTGGGCCTGACCGCGGCCGCCTCCGACAAGGTCAAGAGCCTGCTGTCGCAGGAAGGCCGCGACGACCTGCGTCTCCGTGTCGCCGTTCAGCCGGGCGGTTGCTCCGGCCTCATCTACCAGCTCTACTTCGATGAGCGTTACCTCGACGGCGACAAGGTCGTCGACTTCGACGGTGTCGAGGTCATCGTCGACGACATGAGCGTGCCGTATCTCGACGGCGCGAGCATCGACTTCAAGGACACGATCTCGGAGCAGGGCTTCACGATCGACAACCCCAATGCGCAGGGCTCCTGCGCGTGCGGCGACAGCTTCCACTGAGCTCGGCGCGCCGTCCGCGAGCGTCTTTCGAGGACCCCCGGAACCACGGATCACACCGTGGAATCCGGGGGTTCTCGATGTCTCGGCACTGGACGAATGGCCTGAGAACGGTGAGAGGTTGCCGTAGACTGTCAAAGCTTCATCCACGACCCGGAAAGGTGCACTGTGCCCTCCAAACGTCGCCTCCGCTGGGCTGCGCTTCCCCTCGGGATCGCGTCCGTCGCGCTTCTGTCCGGTTGCACCACGACCCAGCTGCACGGTTTCCTCCCCGGCTTCGTCGATGACGGCACGCCTGCCACCAACCACACCGACATGGTCGCCGGTCTGTGGGTCAACTCCTGGATCGTGCTGCTCGCAGTCGGCGTGATCACGTGGGGTCTCATGCTCTGGGCGGTCATCGCCTACCGCCGCCGCAAGGGGCAGTCGGGCCTCCCGGTGCAGCTGCGCTACAACATGCCGGTCGAGATCTTCTACACGATCGTCCCGCTGATCCTCGTCGTCGGCTTCTTCGCCTTCACGGCGCGTGACCAGAACACGCTCGAGACGCAGTACGACGACCCCGACGTCTCGATCACCGCGTACGGCAAGCAGTGGGCCTGGGACTTCCAGTACAACGGCACGAAGGAAGACAACTCTGACGCCGTGTACTCGATGGGCGTCCAGGCGAAGGCCACGGCCGACGGCTATGACCTCGAGGACGTGCCGACGCTCTACCTCCCGGTGAACAAGAAGGTCAAGATCGACCTCCGCTCGCGCGACGTGATCCACTCGTTCTGGATCATCGACTTCCTGTACAAGAAGGACATGTACATCGGCCGCGACAACGAGTGGTCCTTCACCCCGACCCGCGAGGGCACGTACGAAGGCAAGTGCGCCGAGCTGTGCGGTGAGTACCACTCCGCCATGCTCTTCAACGTCAAGGTCGTCAGCGACGCGGAGTACGAGGACTACCTCGCCTCGCTCCGCAGCGCCGGTGACGTCGGCGACATCAGTGATCTGTCGCGCCTGCAGAACCTCACGACGGCCGGCGCCGAAGGGAACAAGTGATCATGGCCACGACGCTTCCGCTTCAGGAGAAGGGCGCTTCCCGCCCGACGACTCTCCCTCCGCGTCAAGCCGCTCTGCTCAGCACCTCGCGTGTCGAGCAGAAGGGCAACCTGGTCGTCAAGTGGATCACCTCCACCGACCACAAGACCATCGGCTACATGTACCTGATCGCCTCGGTGATCTTCTTCATGCTCGGTGGCGTGATGGCGCTGATCATCCGCGCGGAGCTCTTCGAGCCCGGCATGCAGATCATCCCGACCAAAGAGCAGTACAACCAGCTGTTCACCATGCACGGCACGATCATGCTGCTCATGTTCGCGACGCCGCTGTTCGCGGGCTTCGCGAACGCGCTGCTGCCGCTGCAGATCGGTGCGCCCGACGTGGCCTTCCCGCGTCTGAACGCCTTCGCCTTCTGGCTGTTCCTCTTCGGGTCGACGATCGCCGTCTCCGGCTTCCTCACCCCGCAGGGTGCGGCCGGGTTCGGCTGGTTCGCCTATCAGCCGCTCGCCAACGCGAGTTTCTCGCCGGGTGTCGGCGGCAACCTCTGGATGCTGGGCCTCGGCATCAGCGGTTTCGGCACGATCCTCGGTGCGGTGAACTTCATCACCACGATCCTCACGATGCGCGCCCCCGGCATGACCATGTGGCGCATGCCGATCTTCTCGTGGAACACGCTCATCACGAGCATCCTGATCCTTCTCGCCTTCCCGGTGCTCGCCGCGGCCATCTTCGCCGCCGCCGCCGATCGCGTGCTGGGCGCCCACATCTACAGCCCTGAGAACGGCGGCGTGCTCCTCTGGCAGCACCTCTTCTGGTTCTTCGGTCACCCCGAGGTGTACATCATCGCGCTGCCGTTCTTCGGCATCGTCTCCGAGATCTTCCCGGTTTTCAGCCGCAAGCCGATCTTCGGTTACAAGACCCTGGTGTACGCGACGATCGCGATCGCCGCTCTCTCGGTGGCCGTGTGGGCGCACCACATGTACGTCACGGGTGGAGTGCTCCTGCCGTTCTTCGCCCTGATGACCATGCTCATCGCGGTGCCGACCGGCGTGAAGATCTTCAACTGGATCGGCACGCTCTGGCGAGGCTCGGTCACGTTCGAAACGCCGATGGTGTTCGCACTCGGCTTCCTCGTGTCGTTCGTCTTCGGCGGCCTGACCGGTGTCATCCTCGCGTCGCCCCCGCTCGACTTCCACCTGTCCGACTCGTACTTCGTCGTGGCGCACTTCCACTACGTCGTCTTCGGCACGGTCGTCTTCGCGATGTTCGCCGGCTTCTACTTCTGGTGGCCCAAGTGGACCGGAAAGATGCTCAACGAGCGTCTCGGCATGGTGCACTTCTGGATGCTGTTCATCGGCTTCCACATGACCTTCCTCATCCAGCACTGGCTGGGCGTCGACGGCATGGTGCGTCGCTACGCGGACTACGCCGCGGCCGACGGGTGGACCTGGGAGAACCAGCTCTCGACCATCGGCTCGATGATCCTCGGTGCGTCGATGATCCCGTTCCTGCTGAACGTCTGGATCACGGCCCGCAAGGCTCCTCGCGTGACGGTCGACGACCCCTGGGGTTACGGCGCTTCGCTCGAGTGGGCGACGTCGTGTCCGCCGCCGCGTCACAACTTCACCTCGATCCCGCGCATCCGTAGCGAGCGCCCCGCCTTCGACCTGAACCACCCCGAGGCCGGTATCCCGGTCGGCGTGGGCCCGGCGAAGGACGCCCCCGACACGCCCGTCGTCGACGCGGCCGCTGGAGAGGTCAAGTAAACGATGCGTACCAATGTCGGACTCTGGTGGCTCCTCGCGGGCTTCGGATTCTTCATCGCCGCGGTCTACACCGCTTGGAGCCTCATTCAGCACGGCGGCGTCGAGTGGGTCGGAACTGTCGCGCTCGTCTTCCTCGGCCTCATGTCGTCGATGGTCGCGTTCTACATCGGTCGCGTTCTCAAGGCGCAGAACGGTGAGTTGCCAGAAGACACCCTGACCGCCGACATTGACGACGGTGACCCCGAGCTGGGCGAGTTCAGCCCCTGGTCGTGGTGGCCCATCGTTCTCGCTGCATCGGCAGCCATCGCCGTCATCGGTCTTGCCGTCGGCAGCTGGCTCGTGCCGATCGGTTTCCTCGTGTTCGCTGTCGCCATCGTCGGCTGGGTGTACGAGTACTACCGCGGGTACTTCGCTCGCTGATCCTGTGCCCCTTCGGCTGAACACCGCCGCCGTCTCCGACCCCGGCGCCCACCGCCCCACCAACCAGGACGCCGCGTTCGTGGCGTCCTGGGGTGCGGCGGTTGCTGACGGAGTCGGCGGTGGCCCTTCGGGCGACCTCGCCTCGGCGGCGCTCATCCATCGCCTAGTGGCGACGCGGGGAAGCGCGATCGACGCGGACGGGCTCCTCGTACGGATACGCGAGGCGAACTGGGACATCCGCGCTCACGTCGAACGCGACCCGGCGCTGCGCGGCATGGCGACGACCTTCACGGGCGTGTTCCTCGGCGCCGATGGTCAGCTCCTCCTCGCCCACACCGGTGATTCCCGCGCCTATCTGCTGCGCGACGGCGAGTTCACACGTGAGACCCGCGACGACTCCTACGTTCAGGCGTTGGTCGACCACGGCATCATCCCGCCCGAGGCGGCAGCCGCTCATCCTCGCCGCAACATCATCACCGCCTCGCTGGGTGGAGCCGAGGGCGACGTCGTATCGGTCGCCGAGCGGCCGCCGGTGGTCGGCGATCGCTGGGTTCTCTGTAGCGACGGCCTCACTGACTACGTCCCCGAGGCCGATGTCGCGCGTCTGATCGCGGAGGCGGCTGATCCGCGCTCCGCAGCAGCAGCCGCCGTGGCGCTCGCGCTCGAGGCGGGAACGCGCGACAACGTGACCGTCGTCGTCTGCGATGTCGTGGACGACGAGCAGCCGGTCTCGAGCGAGCCGGTGTTCTCGGGTTCTGCGGCGCGGTGGTTCGCCGAGGACGTCGAAACGGCCTGAGATCTGAGCTGCTGGGCCGTGCTGGCGAACTTGACACTTCGCGCGGCAGAGCCCCGTCTCGTGCTCGACCGCCGACTCTTCCGAGGTCATCGATGGCCACCCCTCGCGGCCCATGGCCGCGCCAGACGGTCCTCCGCGGTGCCAGCGTCGAGGGTTCGGAAGAGGCTGGGCCGCTCGGCATCCTGATGTCGGGGTTACGGCGCTGGGCTCGAGCGTTTCCCGAGACGGCATCTCGCCGACAAGTCCCGTGCACGCTGCTACAGATTCGTCAGCCGCATGCAGTCTCGGCGCGGCGAGCCGGGGGAGTGGGGCACGCGGCCCCCGGACGGGCTCGTCGATGCTCAGGACGGCGCGGGCTGCCATACGGCTCGCGCCGCTCAGCTCGCGCGTACGACCATGACTGTGGGATCGAACACCCGCTCGCAGGGCCCCTCGTCGTTCTCGAAGGGCTGGCCCTCGCGGACCCAGTACTCGTAGCCCCCGATCATCTCGCGAACGGTGTAGCCGAGTGACGCGAACGCGAGCGCCCCCTTCTGGCCCGCGTTGCATCCGGGGCTCCAGCAGTACACGACGACGGGCATGTCGAGCGGGATCTCCGAGGGCGCGCGGTCGGCGATGTCGCGGTAGGGGAGGTGCACGGCCCCGGTGACGCGTCCCTGCCGCCATGCATCCTCGCCGCGGACGTCGACGAGGACGAAACGATCTCCGGCCTTCTGCGCCGCGTATACGTCGGAGGGGTCGGTCTCCGCGGCGAGCCGGGCGGCGAAATACTCCTGGATGCTGGTCATACGCACACGGTACGACGGCGGGCCCGCACGCCGAGAGGGGTGGGATGCCACTCACCCATGGCATCCTGCCATTGCGCTCACCCGCGGGCAGCGCCTCGGTCCTCCGAGGTGCGTCAGACGCTCGTACGCAGCGCCGAAGGGAGCCTGTGTGCCAGAGAAACGACGAAACCCCGGTGCCGAAGCACCGGGGTTTCGCGGGGGAGATTACTCGCTCTTGTCGTCGTGAGGGCGGTTCTTCTCCTCGAGACCCTTCGGAGCGGGGAGCTCGACTTCGGCGCGCTCACCGATCGCCATGTGCGGACGACCATCCTCGTCGGCCCGGGCGTTCGCACCTGCGATCTCGTCGGCCTCTTCGTGGTCGATGTGGTCGAGCTCGTGGTGCTGGTGTGCCACCGCCGCGTCGACCTCGGCCTGCGTCAGCGGAGCGAGACGGTCCTCGAAGAACCAGCGCGAGACGCCTGCACGGAAGTTCGAGTACCAGGGTATCTCGCCCTTGTCGTTGGGGCGGACCACGAGCGGCTCGTAGGTCTCGTTGTCGATCAGCTTCCAGCGCTCGTACTCGTCGACGGGCTGGTGGACCTCGATGTACTCGCCGCCGGGCAGACGGACGATGCGACCCGACTCGTACCCGTGCAGCGCGATCTCGCGGTCCTTCTTCTGCAGAGCGATGCAGATGCGCTTGGTGACGAAGTAGGCCAGGATCGGGCCGAGGATGAGCAGCGCCTGGAGCGCGTGGATGACGCCTTCCATCGTGAGGTGGAAGTGCGTGGCCATGATGTCGGACGAAGCTGCCGCCCACATGACCGCGTAGAACGTGACCCCAGCGGCGCCGATGGCCGTACGTGTCGCCGCGTTGCGGGGGCGCTGTGCGATGTGGTGCTCGCGGGTGTCGCCGGTGATCCACGCCTCGATGAAGGGGTATACGAGCACGAGGACGATGAACAGTCCCAGCACGCCGACGGGGATGATGATGTTCCACGACCAGGTGTGGTCCCAGAGCACGAACTCGAGGTGCGGCGGGATGAGGCGCAGCATGCCGTCCGCGAAGCCGATGTACCAGTCGGGCTGTGTACCGGCCGAGACGGGAGAGGGGTCGTACGGGCCGTAGTTCCAGATCGGGTTGATCGTCACGAGCGCGGCGATCAGGACGATCACACCGAACGTGATGAAGAAGAATCCACCCATCTTCGACGCGTACACCGGGAGCATCGGGTAGCCCACGACGTTGCTGTTCGAGCGGGCGGGGCCGGCGAACTGCGTGTGCTTGTTGATGATCATCAGCATGAGGTGCACCGCCAGCAGCGCGACCAGGATGGCCGGCAGCAGCAGGATGTGCAGCGTGTACAGGCGGCCGACGATCGCGGTGCCGGGGAATTCGCCGCCGAACAGCAGGAACGAGGTCCAGGTGCCGATGATCGGCAGGCCCTTGATCATGCCGTCGATGATGCGGAGGCCGTTACCCGAGAGCAGGTCGTCGGGGAGGGAGTAGCCCGTGAAGCCCTCGGCCATCGCGAGGATGAAGAGGATGAAGCCGACGACCCAGTTGAGCTCGCGCGGCTTGCGGAACGCGCCGGTGAAGAAGACGCGCAGCATGTGCACGCCGATGCCGGCCACGAAGACAAGGGCGGCCCAGTGGTGGATCTGACGGACCAGGAGTCCACCGCGCAGGTCGAACGAGATGTGCAGCGCGGACTCCATCGCCGCGGACATCGCGATACCGCGCATGGGCTCGTAGGCGCCGTTGTAGTGCGTCTCGACCATCGACGCCTGGAAGAAGAACGTCAGGAAGGTGCCGGACAGCAGCACGACCACGAAGCTCCACAGGGCGATCTCGCCCAGCATGAAGGACCAGTGGTCGGGGAAGATCTTGCGACCGAGCTCTTTGACGATGCCCGACATGCTCGTGCGCTCGTCGAGGTAGTTCGCCGCAGCGCCGACGAAACGGCCGCCGAGCGGCTTACCGTCGCGTCCCCCCGGCTGCGGGCCGGCGGAGACGGCGGGTTCGGTCGTGACGTTCTCGGTGGGATGAGTACCGATGCTCATTTGCGCTCCCAGAAGCTGGGGCCGACGGGCTCGTGGAAGTCACTCTTCGCGACGAGGTAACCCTCGGCGTCGACGGTGATGGGGAGCTGCGGCAGGGGACGGGCGGCCGGGCCGAAGATGACGGCCGCACCGTTGGCGACGTCGAACTGCGACTGGTGGCAAGGGCACAGGAGGTGGTGGGTCTGCTGCTCGTAGAGCGCCACGGGGCAGCCGACGTGCGTGCAGACCTTCGAGTACGCGACGATGCCGTCGTACGTCCAGTCCATCTTGTTGGTCTCGGGGTTCAGCTGCTCGGGCTGCAGACGCATCAGCAGCACGATGGCCTTGGCCTTCTCTTCGAGGTAGCCCTCGTCGTGGCCGAGGCCCGCAAGCTCTTCCGGGATCACGTGGAAGGCGGAGCCGAGCGTGACGTCGGCTGCGCGGATCGGCCGACCGGAGGGGTCGTGCGACAGGCGCGAGCCCTCCTTCCACATGGTGTGGCTGAGGAGCTTCACCGGATCTTCGTCCTGAGGTGCGAGACCACGGAACAGGGTGATACCCGGGATGATCGAGGCGGCGAGAGCGGCGAACAGCGAGTTGCGGATGATCTCGCGGCGACCGAAGCCGGAGTCCTCGTTCGCCTCGACGAAGACGTTGACGGCACCCTCGCGGGTCTCGTCGCGGCCGCGCGTGGCGTGGCGGTCCTCGATGTACTCCTTGTCGGACATGACCGACTTGCCCCAGTGAATGGTGCCGATACCGATCGACAGCAGGGCGAAGCCGATGCCGAGTCCGATGAAGAGGTTGTTGTACCGGATGTCGATCAGCGCGCCCGACTCGATCGGGAAGATCATGTAGGCGATGCTCGCCCAGATGCTCGCGGCGACCGAGAAGTAGAACAGCGTGTAGACCGTGCGGACCGCCCGCTTCATCGCCTGCGGGTCTTGATCGGTCATGCGGTGGCGGTGTCCGGGAAGACCCGGGTTCTCCACGGGGTCGGGAACCGCGACGGCGAGCCCGGCGGAGGGCTTCCATGAAGCCCTCTCGTGCTCGAGTGCGTCTTCCTCGTGTGCCATGGTGCTCCTCGTGCGTTTACGTAATGTCGATGACGACGGTCAGTTGGACTTGGCCGTGATCCACACGGTGAGCGCGATGAGCGCCCCGATTCCGAAGATCCAGATGAACAGACCCTCGGAGACCGGACCGAGCGAACCGAGCGAGAATCCGCCGGGGGACTCGGACTTCTGAAGGAACATCAGGTACGAGATGACGTCGCGCTTGTCTTCGGGGGTGAGGTTGAGGTCGTTGAAGACCGGCATGTTCTGCGGGCCGGTGACCATGGCCGCGTACATGTTGACGGGCGTCACGGTGTGCAGATCCGGGGCCCACTTGCCCTCGGTCAGCGCACCGCCCGCGCCGGCGACGTTGTGGCACATCGCGCAGTTGATGCGGAACAGCTCGGCACCGTGGGAGAGGTCGCCCTCGCCGTCGGTGATGTCGGCGCTCGGGTAGGTCGGGCCGGGGGCCGACGACTGCACGAAAGCGGCGATCGCGTCGATCTGCTCTTCGGTGAACTGCACGGGCTTCTGGGGGGCCTGCGGGCCCTGGGCCTGAAGCGGCATGCGTCCGGTGGACACCTGGAAGTGCACCGACAGCTCGCCGACGCCGAACAGGGAGGGACCCTGCTGGCTGCCCTCGAGGTCGAGGCCGTGACAGGTCGCGCAGTTCGCCTGGAAGAGCTTCTTGCCCTCTTCGACCGCGGTCGCGGAGGAAGCGCTGCTCGTCGGGGTGTCGGTCGCGGCCATCGCGGCGGACGCACCGGCGTACACGCCACCGGTGAGGAGGAGGCCGATGCCGATCAGCGCGGCGGCGGCCAGGGGACTGCGGCGCCCGGAGGCGCGGCGCGGCTTCTTCTCTCGTGCCATGTGAGGTACTGCTCTCTTACTTCAGGAAGTAGATGACGAAGAACAGGGCGATCCAGACGACGTCGACGAAGTGCCAGTAGTAGGACACGACGATCGAGGTGGTCATCTCTTTGCGCCCGAAGTTCTTCACGGCGTAGGCACGGCCGATGACGAGGAGGAAGGCGATGAGCCCGCCCGTCACGTGCAGGGCGTGGAAGCCGGTGGTCAGGTAGAAGGCCGACGCGTAGGGGTTGGCGCTGATGGGCATGCCTTCGGCAACCAGCGTCGCGTACTCCCACACCTGGCCCGACACGAAGACGGCGCCGAGGATGAACGTGAGGTAGAACCACTCCACCATTCCCCACTGGACGAAGCGGAACGGCTTGCCGGTGCGGTACGGCTGGTACCGCTCGGCAGCGAACACGCCCATCTGGCACGTGACCGACGACAGCACGAGGATGATCGTGTTGACGGTCGCGAAGGGGACGTTGAGCAGCTCGGTCTCCTGCGCCCAGAGGGACGCGGAGGTGCTGCGCAGAGTGAAGTAGATGGCGAAGAGGCCGGCGAAGAACATGACCTCGCTGCCCAGCCACACGATGGTGCCCACCGCGACCGGGTCGGGCCGCTTCACGGCACGCACGGCCTGGGAATACGTCGCTGAGGTCGTCACCATCCCATTATGCGCGATCCGACGGGCCGATATTCCCATCTCGAGCTGGAGATATTCCACGGTCGAGACTTAGGGAAACCTAAGAATCCACGGGGAATCCCCGGTGTAGTGGGACTTCTGCCGCGTCTCTCGCGGCTCGGAGAGCGGGCAGGGCGGTGTGGAAGGATCATGGCATGGCGGAACGCTTCTCCTGGCCCGATGTCCTCACGTCTCTCCTCGACGGGCGCGACCTCAGCGTGTCGGAATCCACGTGGGCCATGCGGCGTGTCATGGCGGGCGAGGCGACCCCGTCGCAGCTCGCCGGGTTCCTCATTGCGTTGCGCGCCAAGGGCGAGACGGTCGAAGAGATCGTGGGCTTCCGCGACGCCATCCTCGAGGCGGCTGTGCCGCTCCCGGTGCGCGCCGAAGTCCTCGACATCGTGGGGACCGGCGGAGACCGCTTCGGCACCGTCAACGTCTCGACGATGGCGGCGGTGGTGGCGGCGGCATCCGGAGTCCCCGTGGTCAAACACGGCAATCGTGCCGCGAGCTCGGCATCCGGATCCTCCGACGTCCTGTCGTCGCTCGGTATCGCTCTCACGCTCGATCCGGCGCACGTCGCCGAGACCCTCGATCGCACGGGGATCACCTTCGCCTTCGCCGCGGCGTTCCATCCCGGATTCCGTCACGCGGGGCCGACCCGGTCGGAGCTCGGAGTGCCGACGGTGTTCAACTTCCTCGGCCCCCTGTGCAACCCGGCGCGTGCGGAGGCGAACGCGGTCGGCGTCGCTCACCTCGATCGGGTCCCGCTCATCACCGGCGTCTTCCGCACACGCGGGGCGACGGCGCTGGTGTTCCGCGGCGACGACGGTCTCGACGAGCTGACGACCACCGGACACAGCCGGCTCTGGGAGATCAGCAGAGGCGATGTCCACGAGCACGATCTGGATCCTCGGGATCTCGGCATCCCGCTCGTCGAGATCGATGCCCTGCTCGGCGGCTCGCCCGATCACAACGCCGAGGTGGTGCGGCGCACGCTCGCCGGCGAGACCGGGGCGGTGCGCGACATCGTCCTCCTGAACGCCGCGGCCGGACTCGTGTCGTACCGGTTGTTCCAGGATGCCGCGCAGGTGCAGCGTCCGATCCTCGAGCGTCTGGCCGAGGCGATGACGGATGCCGCTGCGGCGATCGACGACGGGCGAGCGTCCGCGAAGCTCGAGGCCTGGATCTCGACGACGCGGGAGCTCGCGGAGTAACCCATGCGGCCGCTGGACGCGCTGAACGAGATCGCGTACCTGCTCGAGAGGGAGCGTGCGTCGCGATACAAGTCGAAGGCGTTCCGGACCGCGGCCGGGGCGATCGACGGCCTCAGCGACGCGGAGCTGCGCGACCCGGGGCTCCGGCGGAGGCCCGGGATCGGCGACTCCACGTTCGCGGTCATCCAGCAGGCTCTGGCCGGGGAGGTTCCCGAACGCCTCGCGGCGCTGCGGGCGACCGCGGGTGCCGTCGGCGGTGAAGAACTCCGTGCCGCGCTGCGAGGCGACCTGCACAGCCACAGCGAGTGGTCGGACGGGGTGACGCCGATCGAGGCGATGGTGGAGGCGGGTCGCGCGCTCGGACACGAGTACCTGGCCCTGACCGACCACTCACCACGCCTGACCGTCGCGAACGGGCTGTCTCCCGAGCGACTGCGCCGACAGCTCGAGGTCGTGCGGGGGATGAGCGGCGGGGGATTCACGCTGCTGTCGGGAATCGAGGTCGACATCCTCGACGACGGTGACCTCGACCAGGAGGATGCGCTTCTGCGCGAGCTCGATGTGGTCGTGGCATCCGCTCATTCCAAGCTCCGCATGGAGCGCGAGCCCATGACGCGTCGGCTCGTCGCGGCGGCGAGCGATCCGCGGGTGGACGTGCTCGGTCATGTGACGGGGCGTCTCGTCGAGGGCGCACGCGGGACGCGCCCGCCGTCGGAGTTCGACGCTCGCGCCGTCTTCGCCGCGTGTGCGGACTCGGGCGTGGCGGTCGAGATCAACTCGCGTCCGGAGCGTCAGGACCCGCCGGACGAGCTGATCGCGATCGCCCTGGACGAGGGATGCCTGTTCTCGATCGACTCGGATGCGCACGCGCCCGGGCAGTTGTCACTGCTCGACTACGGTGCCGCGCGCGCCGAGGCCTCGGGGGTGCCTCACGACCGCATCGTCACGACGTGGTCGCTCGAGCGACTGCGGTCGTGGCTCGAGCGGGAGAGATGACCGCGCCGACGCTCGCATAAACGCGATCGGCGCACAGGAACGCGCTGTCCTCGTGTTTTCGTGAGTGAATCGCGTTTATGCGGGGGTGCGCGGCACGCGGGGCGTCGTCACGCCGGCAGAGCCGCCAGGGCGCGCGTCATCGACGAGCCGAGGTTCCACCGCTCGGCGAGGGCCTCGGCGGCAGCGGTGCGCTCGTCGTCGCGCGGGCGAAGGGCGTCGTCGATGACCCCGAGGTCGAGGTCGAGCGCGACGCGTACCACCGTGGGTGCCACGGCCAGGTACTCGACCGCCGCGAGGATCTTGGCGCGCTGCGCCGGAGTCCCGCCCGTGCCGGCTTCGGCGGCCGCGACGATGCCCGCGAGGTCGGTGTGGGCGGTGAGCAGAGCCGCGGCCGACTTCTCGCCGATGCCGGCGACGCCGGGCAGACCGTCCGAGGGATCGCCCCGCAGGACCGCGAAGTCGGCGTACTGGGCCGCGTGGATGCCGTACTTGGCGAACACCGCGGCGTCGTCGACGACCTCGAGGTTGCTCATGCCGCGAGCGGTGTAGACGATGCGCACGTCGCGCTCGTCGTCGATGAGCTGGAAGAGGTCGCGGTCGCCGGTCACGATGTCGACCGGCACCTCGGCGATGGTCGCGAGCGTGCCGATGACGTCGTCGGCCTCGTGCTCGGCCGCTCCCACCACGGGGATGCCGAGAACGGCGAGCGCTTCGCGGATGAGGGGGATCTGGGCGACGAGAGGGTCGGGGGCCTCTTCTCGATCGGGACCCGAGGCGACCGCCTCGACGACACGGTGCGCCTTGTAGCTCGGGAGGAGGTCGACGCGCCACGCGGGTCGCCAGTCGTCGTCCCAGCACGCGACGAGGCGGGTCGGGTGGTACGTCGTGACGAGCTTCGCGATCATGTCGAGGAGGCCCCGCACCGCGTTGACGGAGGTGCCGTCCGCGGCGCGGACTTTGTCGGGCACCCCGTAGAACGCGCGGAAGTAGAGGGACGCGGTGTCGAGGAGCATGAGGCGGTCGGTCACGGCGTTCATCCTGACACGGGGTGGCCTCAGCCGCCGGTCGCCGTCCACGTGATGATGTCACCGGAGTAGAGCCCGACCTCGACGCTGCCCTCGTCGGCCTCGGCGATGGAGCCGTCGTGAACGACGTAGAAGGTGACGGTGGCGCCGGGAGCGACGTCGGTGATGTCGTACCGGCTGGGATATAGGTCGGTCACCGCCGGGTCGTAGGCCGCGTCCGCGTAGGTGCCGTCGGAGAGGCGGTAGCTCGTCGAGAACCGCAGCTGCCACGCGTCGGAGTCGATGGTCTCATCGGTGAGGTTGGTGATCTCGACCGGGGTCGCGACGAGTGAACCGGATGCCGAGAACGGAGCGGGACTGGCGGTGGCCGTCTCGGAGGTGATGTCGATCGGCGCGAGGGTGCGAATCGACCACACGTCGTCGCCGGTGTCGGAGTCGATGACGGTCTGGGCCGTGCCCCACGCCAGTTCGGACTCGGATCCGCGGCCGGGCGGGAGGGAAAGCCGCTGCGCGAGCGTGTACGTGTCGGTCTCGGGATCCGGAGCGGAGTCGACGCCCGAGCCCGCGGAGGTGAAACCGGACACGACCGCGGCGATCAGGGCGATGAAGACGCCGAAACCGACGATCACGATCGCGATCACCGCGGGGACCTGGGCGCCGCTCCGGCGTGCCAGGTGGACGATCGCGAGCACGAGGGCAGTGACCAACAGCAGCCAGGAGACAGGCGAGGCCGTGAAGGCGGCGATCGTTCCCACGCACGCGATCACGAGGGCGGCGATGCCGAGTCCGCGCCGTGGAGGCCGTGCTCCTCCGGGACCCGTGGTCGAGGCGGAGCCACGCGCGAGAACGGCCGGGCCGGGCCACGCAGCGGGTGCGCCGGCGGCGGAGGGGACAGCAACGGGAGGCGCGATAGCGGGAGCGCTCGGACCGTAACCGGCGGACGCCGGACCGTACGCGGCGAACGGCGGTCGCCCGCCGTTCGCGGTGTGATTCGTCATGTCGCCTCCCCGCTCCATCGTATGAAGGCCGGGGGAGTTGCGGCGACCGCTGTGGAAAGTCCGTGCGCCGACTCGACCTAGAGTGGCGGGATGTCGTTCGGCTCCTCTCGCGTGCGCCCGTCGTCGACCTCGGCTTGCCCGTGCGGGGGAGGTGAGTTCGGCCGGTGCTGCGGCCCGATCCTCGACGGGGCCGCGGCGCCGTCGGCGGAGCGGCTGATGCGCTCCCGCTACACCGCCTACGTCGTCGGTGATCTCACGCATCTCGTGCGGTCGTGGCATCCGCGAACCCGTCCCGACGACCTCGAGCTGGACGGCGACACCGTCTGGGAGGGGCTCTCGATCGACGAAGCGGACGAGCGCGACGACACCGCCGTCGTCGTGTTCCACGCGGCGTGGCGCCGCGGCACCGAACGGCAGGTGATGTCCGAGCGCAGCCGGTTCGTCCGCCGAGGTGGGCGGTGGGTGTACGTGGACGGCGACGTGACATGAGGCCGTCAACCCCGCGGCGGCGTGTCGGAGGCCACGCGTAGGGTCGACCCGATCGCTCGATGAGAGGAGCCGCATGATCCCGGAAAGATTGCGCGACCTGCTCGAGGGGCCGTACTACGGCGCGCTCGGCACGGTCCGCCCCGACGGCACGGTGCAGGTGAACCCGATGTGGTTCGAGTTCGACGGCGAGCACATCCTGTTCACGCACACGGTGACGCGGCAGAAGTACCGCAACCTGCAGCGAAATCCCTCGATGAGCTTCATGGTCTATGACCCCGCGGAGCCGTACCGCTACATCGAGGTGCGCGGCCGTCTGGTCGACGAGGAAGCCGACCCGGAAGGCCTCTTCTACGTGCGGCTCGGCCAGCGCTACGGCAATCCCGAACAGCAGGCACCGGCCGACAAGGCGAATCGCGTGATCCTGAAGATGTCGGTCGAGAAGGTCGGAGGACAGTGACATGGAACGCATCGTGATCATCGGCGGCCACGGCAAGGTCGCCCTGCACCTGGCGGGGCTCCTGTCCGAGCGCGGAGACGAAGCGGTGTCCATCATCCGCAATCCCGACCAATCGGCGGATGTCGAGAAGGCGGGCGGAACGCCTCTCGTCCTCGACGTCGAGGACGCCGATGTCGAGGCCCTCGCGAAGGCCTTCGCCGGAGCCGACGCGATCGTCTGGTCGGCGGGTGCCGGGGGCGGCGACGCCGACCGGACCTACGCGGTCGATCGGGATGCCGCGCAGCGGGCGGTCGACGCGGCAGGTGCGGCCGGAGTCCGGCGTTTCGTCATGGTGTCGTGGATTGGCTCCGTGCCCGATCACGGCATCTCGCCCGACGACGCGTTCTTCGCCTACGCCGACGCCAAGCTCGCCGCGGACGACTACCTGCGCGCGAGCGATCTGGATTGGACGATCCTCGGCCCCGGCACGCTGACGCTCGACCCGCCCACCGGACGCATCACCACGGCGCCGCGAGGGTCCGCCGAGGTCGGGCGTGCGGATGTCGCCGCGGTCGCCGCGGCCGTCCTCGTGCAGTCCGCGACCATCGGTCGCTTCATCCGGTTCGGTGCGGGCGACACGCTCATCGCGGAGGCGATCGTCAAGGATCCCTCCGCCGACACCGAGGCCGGCACGAAGTAGCGGTCGGTCCTCAGTCCTCTCCCCCGTCGGTGTCGTCGTCGATCACGATGACGCCGTCGGGGATGGGCTCGCTCAGCAGTGGTTCCGCGGCGAGCGTGAGGTCGATCGTGGCGCGGAGCAGGCCTCCCGCGGTGGCGGAGCGCAGCAGCTCGATCTGGTCGAGCTCACCCAGGGGAGCGATCGCCGCGAGCTGCCATGTCCGCTCGAGCGGCTCCTCGGACAGTTCGACCTCGGGATCCCACCGGCTCCCGCCGAACTGGGCCGCCCGCCCGAGCACGCGCCGCACGATGCGCTCGGCCTCGTCGAGCAGGGGGGTGAGGGCGTCGTTCCACTCGAGGTCGGGGAGGGGGCGGAGGTCGGCGCGCGGGTAGGGGTCGTCGTCGAGCCACGCGACGATCTCGAAGCGTTCGGTGCCGCGGGCGACGATCTGGAGTTGGTCGGCTTCGGGGAGGACGTGGCTCAGACGCGCCATGGTGCCGATCGCGAATCGCTGGTCGCCGCCGCCGGTCTCGGTGCCGCGCTCGATGAGCACCACGCCGAACGCCGGGTCGGACTCGTCGAGGAGTCGGCCGAGCATGACGAGGTAGCGCTCCTCGAAGATCCGCAACGCCAGGGGAGTGTGCGGAAAGAGGACGGCCCCGAGAGGGAACATCGCGGTACCCATCGCCCCAGTCAACCAGGGCTCGAGAGCGTTGGGGTCGCCGGCGGCGAACTCGCCGATCAGGTTTCGTCGTCGCGGAGCGTCTCGTGCACGCGGTGCAGGTCCATGAGGAGCGACCCCACCAGAACCCAGTGCGCGGCCGAGGGCGCGCGGATCTGCAGCGGTCGGGTGAGGGCCGGCTCCTCGGCGGCGATCGGAAGGTCGGCGCCCGTGTCGACCGCGAAGGAGCGACGGACGTCGTGCGCCGCGCGATGCAGCTGCTCGGCGATGGCGCGGACCGAGGGTTCTTCGGCGATCGTCTCGTCGTAGCCGTCGTAGACGGCCCGGGTCATGCCGATCGTCTGCGTCACGACGGGCGTGAAGCGGTCCAGAAGGCCCTGCATCGCCAACAGATCCCTGCGGTGGCGACTGCTCCGGGGGTTGAGAGAGAGCGAGTCGGCTCCGTCCTCGATCGCTGCGGCCGCGGCATCCCGAACGGGGCGCAGCAAGCGCGCTTCGAGAAGGAGTTCCTCCAGGGATGCCGGCGTCTGCGGCGCTTCGAGCGCTTTCGCGAGACGCTCCAGGGCCGCCGCGAGCTCCCGGCCGAGGACCTCGAGCTTCTCGCGCGCCGGCGGGACGAGCACCGGGGGGACCAGGGCGACGTTCACGACGATGCCGACCAGCGCACCGATCAGCGTCTCGAGCACCCGGTCGAGGGCGTAATTGGGCGTCGCCGTGCCCAGCGCCAGGACGAGGAGGGCGCTGATCGCCACCTGGTTGGTCGCCCCGGGGGACATGCGCAGCGCCCAGGCGATCACCAGCGCCATGCCGGCCGAGAGGAGGATCACCCAGGTGGGGCTGCCGAGCGCAATGCCCAGGAGCGAGGCGATCACGACACCGACGACCACGCCGACGCTGCGTTCGACGGCGCGCGTGAGTGACTGATTGATGCTGGGCTGGACGACGAGCAGCGCGGCGATCGCGGCGAAGATCGGCGGCGGCCCCTGGACAAGCCACCCCGCGACGAGCCACGCGGCGACAGTGGCGATCGCGGACTTCGCCACCTGCAGGAACGGCGCCCGGCGTTTCGTCCGGAACGACAGGCTCTCGCGCATGAGTCGGGAGGGGATCGAGAGCACGGTCACTCCGGTCGGGCCACGATGGCCGGAGCGTTCTCGGCCACCCACCCCAGGAGGGGGAGGACGAACGTCATGAGGTCGCGGCCGCGGTCGGTCAGTCCGTACTCCACCCGCGGCGGGACCTCGGGATAAGCGGTGCGCACGACGAGCCCGTCGGCCTCGAAGGTCTTGAGGGTGCTCGCGAGCATCTTTTCGCTGATCCCCGACACGTTCCGCCGCAGAACGCCCCAGCGCTGCGTGCCGTCGGACAGAGCCATGAGCACGAGGATGCCCCACTTGCCCATGACATGGTCGAGCACCGTGCGCGTCGGGCACCCATCGGCAAAAACCTCGGGATGCTCCGCGCGGATTTCCGCAAGACTCACGCTCATGTGAGTACCTAACCAGAAAGTGGGTACCGGCATTCCGGAATGCACCCGGGCGCGTCGCGTTGAGGTCGGCGTACCGATCGAAAGGACACTCCCATGACTCTCCTCGTCACCGCCGCTTCCGGACACCTCGGCCGTCTCGTCGTCGATGCTCTGCTCGAGCGCGGCGCCGCGGCATCCGACATCGTCGCCGGTGTCCGCACCCCCGCCAAGGCGAGCGATCTTGCCGAGCGCGGCATCCGCGTCGTCGAGTTCGACTACTCGCGTCCGGAAACCCTCGCTCCCGCTTTCGACGGGGTCAGCCGCGTCCTGCTGATCTCGGGCACCGACGCCGACCGCGTCGCAGGTCATGGCAACGTCGTGGACGCCGCGCGCGCCGCGGGCGTCGAGCGTCTCGTCTACACGAGCGCGCCGCGGAACGACGTCATCGACTACGCGCTCGGCGCCGACCACAAGGCCACCGAGGCGCTCATCGCCGCCTCGGGACTGGACGCCACGATCCTGCGGAACAATTGGTACACCGAGAACTACCTCGACACCGTGGCACGCGCCGCCGAGACCGGTGAGATCGTCGCCGCGGTCGGCGATGCCCGTGTGGCCAGCGCGAGTCGTCGTGACTACGCCGAGGCGGCCGCGATCGCCCTCACCGGTGACGACCTGCGCGGGCAGACGCTCGAACTGGGCGGAGACGTCGCATGGACCTACGACGAGCTCGCGGCGGCGGCCTCGGAGGTCGTCGGACGCCCCGTCGCCTACAGGGCCGTCACGGTCGAGCAGCTCGCGGCCGGTCTCGAGGCCGCGGGACTGGATGCCGGCACCGCCGCCTTCGTCGCGGGCATCGACGACGCGATCGCTCGCGGTGCGCTGGAGCAGACCGACGGGACGCTGTCGCGCCTCATCGGTCGCCCGACCACGCCGCTGGTCGACGGCCTTCGCACGGGCCTCGCCGCACGCTGACCCGACGACGTGAGGTGCCGTGATCATCGGCACCTCACGCCGGATCGGCGGCATGACTCCGTGCGGTCAGGTGGCGCTGCCGCATCGCGAGGAACAGCGGGAACGTGAAGGCGAACGCCGTGAGGCCGGAGAGCACGACGTAGATCCATGCGAATCGCATCGCGATACGGCGCGCCTCGACGATGATGAAGACGCTCCCGGCCACCGCCACGACGAGCAGGTCGACCGTGATCGACGACACCGCGGGCCCGCTCGAGACGAGGTCGCCGAGGAAGTCCCTCATCTGCACGATCGCGAGGGCGTTGAAGGTCCATGTGCTCGCGAGCCCCCCGATGGCCAGGACGAGGAACAGCACAGCGGTCGGAGTCCAGTGACGTCGAAGCTCGCTCATGGCCCCGATCCTGCCGCAGAGCCGATGTCGGACGTGGGGGCTAGCGTCGAGGGATGGATGCCGCACGGGCCGAGCGGATGCTCGATGAACGGCGGCGCGAGGTCGACCATCGGCTCTCGCGCTTGCGCGAAGACGAGGAGAGCCTTCGACACGACCGAGCGGATGCCACGGCCGACGACGAGCACGACCCCGAGGGGTCGACGCTGTCGGGCGAGTGGGCGCAGGTCGACGCTCTGCGCCGGGGCGCCGAGGCGGAGAGGCGCGAGATCGACGCGGCGCGGGAGCGCGTGGCATCCGGGACCTACGGGGTGTGCGAGAACTGCGGCCGTGCGATCGGCGACGCGCGGTTGGAGGCGCGGCCGTTCGCCCGGCGATGCATCTCGTGTGCGACGTGACGCGCGCGGGCGGAACGTAGGCTGGGGGGATGGAACCGGTCCTCATCGCGCTGCTGTTCGCCAACGCCGTGTTCAACGCGGTCGTGTGGCCGCGGTTCTACCTGCGGGTCGCGAAGGACCCGCGCGCGAAGAACGCCGCGGGCAAGGCGACGCCGTTCCTGATCGTGCACACGGTGCTCATCGGCCTGGCGCTGGTGTTGGCCCTCGCGTCGCTGATCGCGGCGATCGCCGCGCTCGTCTCCTGACGCTTCGGTAGAATGGGTCGGCGGGTTCGCCCGCCGCACGCAGTGCACCTACCTACCGGCTCGGCAAGGCGGCACGTTCCCTCGCCCCCGGAGACCGCTCTATGACTCTGCCCGCCACCACCCACCGATCGCTGATCCACCACACGGGCCTGTCGTACTTCCCCGTGGCGTTCGTGGCCCGACTTCCGTTCGCGATGATGACGGTGGGCGTCCTGGCGCTCGTCGTCGCTGTCCGCGGGTCGGTGGCGCTCGGTGGCCTCACCTCGGCGGCGGTGGGCCTCGGTGTCGTCGTCGCGGGACCCGTCCTGGGCGATCTCGCCGACCGTTTCGGGCAGCGGCGCGTGCTGGTGCCGGTGGGCCTGGCCAACGGCATCCTGCTCTCGCTCTTCCCGCTGGTGGTCGCCGCGTCGGACTCGGACGCACTGCTGCTGGCTTCGGCCGCGGCGATCGGGCTCACCGGTCCGCAGACCGCGGCGATGTCGCGCAGTCGCGTCATGGCGCTCATCGGCGAGCGGGTGGATCCGACGCGGCGCGAGCGCACCTTCTCACGCGCGATGGCTTACGAGTCGGCCGCGGACGAGACGGCGTTCGTCATCGGCCCCTTCGTGGTGGGGCTGCTCGCCGCACTGATCGCGCCGTGGGCGCCGATCGCGGGCGCGGCGGTGCTGAGCTTCGTCTTCGTCACGGCGTTCGCCCTGCATCCGACCGGCCGCGCGGTGCCCGAGCGGTCCGAGCGCGCGGCGATGGCACCGGCGCGAGAGCTCCTGCATCCGCGGCTCCTCGTGCTCGTGGCCTCGGTGTTCGGCGTGGGCCTCTTCTTCGGCTCGACGCTCACCTCGCTGACGGCGTTCATGGAGGCGCAGGGCGCGCCCGAGGCCGGTGCCCTGCTGTACGGCGTGATGGGCGTCGGGTCGGCGGTGCTCGCCCTCGCCGTCGCTGTGCTTCCCGCGCGCTTCTCGCTGCGCTGGCGTCTCGTCGCCTTCGCGAGCATCCTCACCGCCTCGGCGGGCGCGTACACCGTCGGCGGCTCCGTCCCCACCGTCACCCTCGTGCTGTGTCTCATGGGGATCGGCGTCGGCCCCTCGCTCGTCACGCTCTTCAGCCTCGCCGGGCACCGCGCGCCGCGCGGACGCACGGCCTCGACGATGACCGTCCTCGCCTCGGCGCTGACGCTCGCGCAGGCACTCTCGTCGGCGGTGACCGGTGCGGTCGCCGAGCAGGTCTCGGTGGAGACGGCGATGCTCTTCCCGGCGGTGGCCGCCCTCCTGGTGCTGGCCATGGCCTGGGCGAACGCCTCGCGCAGCTCGCGGTGGGACGGCCGGTCGCTCTGAGCTTCACGCCGGCAGCGGGTAGCGCCGCCGGAGCAGGAGCCGCTGTCCGAGCGTCCACACCGTCGTCACGGTGAGATACAGCGCCGCCGCCAGGGGAACGAACAGCGCCACGACCGCGGTGGTGAACTGCAGCACTCCGACCATTCCCGTCATCCACGCCGGCGACGACGGATCGGTCGCCGGCCGCAGGAGCCGTCGGGTGAGTTCGGCCACGCCGGCGATCACGACGACGATGCCGGCGAAGACGACGAGGGTCGTGGCATCCATCGTTCCTGAGGTCAACGCCCCGATCAGACTGCGCCCGAGGGGGACGCCGAACAAGTCGTGCGTCAGGAGCGTGTTGGCGTGCCCTGCGACGGTCGGGTGCAGGAAGACGGCGTAGAGCAGCCCGACGATCGGCGCCTGCGCGAGCAGCGGGAGGCAGCCGGCGGCGGGGGAGGTGTTCTCGTCGCGGTAGAGCTGCATCGTCTCGCGTTGGAGACGTTCGGGGTTCTTGCGCCAGCGCTCCTGCAGCACGCGCAGACGCGGCGCCAGACGGGCGCGCGTCTGCTCGGCGCGGGCCTGGGAGATCCCCACCGGGATGAGGATGAGCCGCACGACGAGGGTGACGGCCACGACGGCGAGAGCGGCGGCGAGACCCCCGGCCAGGGGCGTGAGAGCGTCCGTGAGGGAGAGCAGGCCTTGGGTGGTGAGATCGAGGAGAAAGGCGAGTGGGGGCAGAGCGAAGAGGTCCATGAGGGTTCCGTTCGTGGCGGTGATCGAGGGATCGGTGATCGAGGGATCACTGCGCCACCGCCCCTCCGGAACGGATGCCACGGCCACCGTCACGGGACGGCGGGGGCGGGGGCTAGGCGGCGCGGGCCACGAATCCCGGCGCTCGAGGGCGGGGGTGCCCCGCTGCGTCGGGGTCGCTCTGCGTGAGCGGAGCGGAGGGATCGATCGGCCGCGGAACACGCGGCGATGCGCCGGCGAGCAGAGCCGGCAGAACGACGAGGACGATCGCGACGGTGGCGACAACGGCCGCGGCAAGGACCACGGCGAGCAGGGGAGCCCCGGTACCGGGCGTGAGAGCGAGCTCGGCGGTCGCGAGGAGCAGGTTCAGCAGGGCGATCAGCGATGCGATCACGTGCGGTCTCCTCTCGACGTCTCTCCCACGCTAGCAGGGGCCGCTCGCTACGCTGGGGCCATGACCACCCTCGTTCTGACCATCGTCGGCGACGACCGCGCGGGCCTGGTGTCGTCCGTCGCCGACATCGTCGACGCCCACGGCGGCAACTGGGAGAACAGCGAGCTCGCCGAACTCGCGGGAGCCTTCGCCGGCATCGTCGAGGTATCCATCGCCGCTGATCGGGCCGATGCCCTCCGCGCCGCCCTCGAGGGGCTGGCGGGTACCCTCGCGGTCACGGTTCACGTCGGTTCACTCGAGGGCACGGCATCCGCTCCGCACAGTGTCACCCTCGACGTCATCGGCAACGACCGCTCGGGCATCGTGCGCGAGATCACGTCGGCCCTCAGCGCACGCGGAGTGGGCATCGAGCGCATGTCGACGCAGACGACGGATGCCGCGATGGCGGGCGGCCGTCTGTTCGAGGCGTCCATCACGGTGACGCTCGTCGCGGGCGTCGAGATCGACGATCTCGTCGACGAGCTGGAGCGCCTGGCGGCGGAGATCCAGGTCGACGTCTCGCTCGCGGACTGAGTCCCGCGTCCGCGCGTGGCTCCGCGTCTCAGGCGGCCCGGCGGCGACGTGACGCCAGCCGCGCGATCGCGCGCCAGCCCACGAGGAAGAGCGCGAGCGTGATCGCCGCGACGATCACGAAGGCGACAGCGACGCCCTGACCGCTCACCGCGCGCAGCACCATGCCGACGGCGACGGTCACCACCCAGACGATGAGTCCCGTGCGCACCGGAGCGAGGGGAGCGCGCCACCCGCGGCTGATCAACCACCCCAGGCCCAACGCGACGACGAAAGGCCACGTCGTGGTCGCCAGCCCCGATCCGCCCGGTCCGAGGATGTCGCCGTCATGCGTCGCGCGCCCGATCGCGGCGAAGACGACGACGAAGACGACGTCGACGAGCAGGACGAGCGCGGGGTGGATGCGGGAGGAGGTCACGGCATCCATTGTCCTCGTCCGGGCGCGGCATATCGTCCGTGTATCGGAAGGCGCAGACGCGCCGGCAACACCTTGGCGTGTGGGCTGGGAGCCCGATCACCCAGGAGACTCCATGCCGAACGCCCCGGTCCTCACCCCCGCCCGTGTCCTCGTCGCCGCCGCAGCGCTCACCGTCGTCGGGACGCTCACGCTCGCGCCGCGGGCGCTCATCCGTCCGTTCCAGGAGAGGGCGATCGACGCGTTCTTCCTCGTGACCGAGCGATGGGGCGGCTTCGCGCCGGCGTACGACAGCGATGTCGTGATGAACGTCGCCCTGTTCGTGCCGCTCGGGATCGCGGTGGCGGCGCTGCTTCCCCTGCGGTTCGCACCCGCCGCCGTGCTCTTCGGGGCCGCCGTCTCACTCGCGGTCGAGACTGCTCAGTCGTTCATCCCGGGTCGGGTGCCCGACGCCGACGACGTTCTCCACAACACCATCGGCGCGGGCGTGGGCACGGTGATCGTGATCGTGTCGCGGTTGGTGGCGCGTGCGGCCGTCCGCGCGGGGGACATGGCAGCGCGCGGGTGAGGAGTCGCCCGCGAGACGGGTCACCGCTCGTGAACAGCGGTCGGCCGGGGCAGGCGCACGCGCGCGTGCAGTCCGCCGCCCTCGCGTGGCCAGAGCTCGAGCGAGCCCTCGTGCACGCGCACGATCGCGACGGCGATGGCGAGACCGAGGCCCGTGCCGCCTTCCGCGGGGCGGGCGCGCCCCGCCGCGCGAACGAACGGCTCGGGGAGCGTGGCCACCGTTTCACGGGACAGCACGGCGCCGGTGTTCGCGACGTCGATCACGACGCTGCGCGCGTCCGTCCGCACGGCGATCTGCGCCTCGCGCGCAAGCTCGCCGTCGGGTGTGCTGTGGACGATCGCGTTGTGCACGAGGTTCGTGAGCATCTGGCGGGCGAGCGTCTCGTCCGCGATCGCGACGGCGGGCGACACGATACGCGTGGTCAGCCGTGCGGACGTCCTCGTCGCGAGCGGAGCGAGCTCGCCGCACACTTCGGCGGCGAGGGCGTCGATCTCCACCTCGGTACGCGCCACCACGCCGCCGCTCGAGGCGCGCGAGAGGGCGAGGATCGCCTCCGTCAGCCGGATCGCCCGCTCGTTCGTGTCGTCGAGGCGGGCGATCAGCCGCTCGACGTCGACGCTCGCGGGGTCGGCCTTCGCCACCTCGAGCATCGTGCGCATCGTCGCGTGCGGCGTGCGCAGCTCGTGCGAGGCGTTCGCGGCGAAACGCCGCTGCTCCTGCACGGTCTCGGCGATGCGCGCGAGCATCGCGTCGAAGGTGTCGGCGAGGTCGGTCAACTCGTCCCGCCGGCCGGGGAGGTCCACGCGACGGTCCAGGCTCCCGTCGCGCACCGCCCGCGCGGCGTCGGTGATGCGCGTCAGCGGCCGGAGCATGAGACCCGCGACGATCCAGCCTCCGCCCAAGCCGATGACGGCGAGCCCGGCGACGGTGAACCACGCGTATTTCACGAAGACGTCGGCGAGGTCGCGGCGAGCGGGAGTGAAGAGGCCGCTCGTGGCGTAGAGGGTGCCCTCGGGCAGGAACCGCAGGACGAGGAACCCCACCGTGAACAGGGCGATCCCGACGATCACGACGAAGACTGCGTAGCTGAGCGTCAGTTTGATCCGGACCGAGAGTCCGGGCGGACGTTCACGCATCCGTGGGACCGATGCGGTATCCGACGCCGGCGACGGTCTGGATCAGCCACGGCTCGCCGAGGCGCTTGCGTAGCGTCGAGATCGTGATGCGGACGGCATTGGTGAAGGGGTCGGCGTTCTCGTCCCACGCGCGCTCGAGGAGGACCTCGGCGCTCACCACGCCGCCGCCCGCGGACATGAGTACCTCGAGCACGGCGAACTGCTTGCGGGTCAGCGAGACGTATCGGCCGTCGCGGTACACCTCGCGCCGGAACGGATCGAGACGGATGCCGTCGAGCTCGAGGATCGGGGGAGCCCCGGTCGCGGGCCGCCGCGCGAGCGCACGCAGTCGCAGCACGAGCTCCTTCAAGACGAACGGCTTGGTCAGGTAGTCGTCCGCACCGCTCTCGAACCCCGAGGCCTTGTCGTCGAGGCGGTCGGCGGCGGTGAGCATGAGCACGCGCGGGGCGGTCGGTTGGACGGCGAGGTGGCGGGCGATCTCGTCGCCGTTGGGTCCGGGGATGTCGCGGTCGAGGACGACGACGTCGTACGCGGTGTAGCCGAGCTGCTCGAGCGCGGAATCGCCGTCGCCCGCGATGTCCGCTGCGATCGCCTCCAACCGGAGTCCGTCGCGGATCGCCTCGGCGAGATAGGGCTCGTCCTCGACGATCAGCACGCGCATCCCGTCATGGTAGGCGGGACGGCGTATCGCGAGCGTATGTAGCGTGGAGTGATGGCGACCCGACTGCTGCTCGTGGCCGATACGCACGTCCCGAAGAGAGCCCGGTCGATTCCGGATGCCGTGCGCAGAGCGGCATCCGAGGTCGATCTGATCGTCCATGCGGGGGATTGGGTGACCGAGGCGGTGCTGGACGGGCTCCTCTCCCTCGGGCCCGTGCTGGGGGTGTGGGGGAACAACGACGGTGCCGATCTGCGCGCTCGACTGCCCGAGATCGCGCGCGCCGAGATCGAGGGGGTCCGCGTCGCCGTGGTCCACGAGACGGGTGCCGCGACCGGCCGGGAGAGACGGATGGACGCCGCGTTCCCGGACACCGACCTGCTCGTGTTCGGGCACAGCCACATCCCGTGGGACACCTCGACACCGGCGGGTGTGCGTCTGCTGAACCCCGGATCGCCGACGGACCGCCGACGACAGCCGCGGTGCACGATGATGACTCTCACGCTGGCCGAGGGGACGATCCGCGATCTCGCCCTGCACGAGGTCGTCCGCGACTGACGGCGTATCGTCCGCGTATGCGTGACCCGATAGGGCGGGGAGACGGCCGGGGCGAGTGTCCGTAGCAGAGGCTGCACGCACGGGTGACGGACAGAGGAAGGGCGCCGCAACCGGTCTCCCGGTGCGACGCCCTTCCCCGTGCGTGCGGGCTCAGACCCGGCGGGCCGCCGAGGTCAGCGGGCACTCGAACGGGTCGCGGGCCGCGAGGCCGACGCGGTTCAGGTACTGGATCACGATGCCGTAGGACTGCAGCAGCGTCGTCTCGACGTAGGGCACGCCGAGGGTCTGGCAGTGCTCGATGACGATCTCGCGCGCGCGGCTCAGGTGCGGCCGCGGCATGTTCGGGAACAGGTGGTGCTCGATCTGATAGTTCAGCCCGCCCATGAGCCAGGTGGCCCACCAGCCGCCTGAGATGTTGCGCGAGGTCCGCACCTGCTTGCTGAAGAAGTCGAGCTTCGCGCCGGGAGCGATCACCGCCATGCCCTTGTGGTTGGGCGCGAACGAGGCGCCCATGTACACGCCGAACACCGCGAGCTGGACACCGAGGAACGCGAAGGCCATGCCGAGGGGGAGGAACACGAAGACCGGGGCCACGAAGACCGTGAAGCGCAGGGCGATGAGTCCCAGCTCGGTCCAGCGACCCTTGACCTCGCCGCGCGAGAGCAGGTGGCGGATGGCCAGCACGTGCAGGTTGAGGCCCTCCAGCGTCAGCAGGGGGAAGAAGAGCCAGCCCTGCCGCTGGGTGATCCAGCGCTGGATGCCGCGGGCCTTGGCCGCGTCCTCGTCGAGGAACGAGATGGTGTCGATCTCGATGTCGGGGTCCTTGCCGACGCGGTTGGGGTTGGCGTGGTGACGGGTGTGCTTCGAGGCCCACCACGACTGGCTCATGCCGACGACGCCGTTGCCGATCCACAGCGCCAGACGATCGTTCGCGGGGCCCGAGGCGAAGATCTGACGGTGGTTCGCCTCGTGGGCGAGGAACGCCACCTGCGTGAACAGGATGCCGAGGGCTGCGGCGATCAGCAGCTGGAACCAGCTGTCGCCGAGGAGCACGAATCCGGCGATGCAGCCGGCGAAGGCCAGGACGAGGGCGGAGCCGACGAGAGCGTAGAACACGCGGGTGCGGACGAGGAGTCCGCTCTCGCGAACGACCTGGGACAGCTCTGTGTAGGCCTTCGCGATCGGGGGGAATTCGGTGGTGCCGGAGTAGGTCTGACGAACGGGGCCGAGACGGGACTCGACGATGGTGGAGGCGATGAACTGCTCCTCGTTTGAGGTGACCGGAGTCGGGATCCCGGGAGGCATCCTCGGGTTCGGCCAACCCTACGTGCCGACGTATGAGGACTCCGGTATACATCCACATGTGCAGGAGCCTCACGGGGAATACACATCTGCCGGACCCTCTCCGTTCACCTGCGAGCACAACGAAAGCCGGGCCGCCGCACGTGCGGCAGACCCGGCCTTCGGGTGTTGCGGAGCTTAGAGGGGGCGGATGTTCGCCGCCTGCATGCCCTTGGGGCCCTGCTCGGCGTCGAATTCGACCTTCTGCGCTTCCGTCAGCTCCTTGAAGCCGTTGCCCTGGATCGCGCTGAAGTGCGCGAACAGGTCGGCGGAGCCGTCATCGGGAGCGATGAAGCCGTAGCCCTTTTCGGAGTTGAACCATTTCACGGTGCCAGTGGCCATCGTGTTCTTCCTTTATTCATGTTGGGCCGCATAAGCGACCGTGGGCGCCGTTCCGACGAATGCGGAGCGGACGGGGACGCCGCGACACCGAGGTGGTGCCGCGTACGCGATGCCCGTCGACAGCGGCCTGAGCCGCCCCGACGGACGTGTGAATGCCGAGGTTCTCGCCGAGCGGACCCTGGGCTTCAAAGCCCGAGGTGGCCGCGCCGACGAAACCGGCATAGTCGGATCCGGCCGTCGCGACGAAGACGTCGAGATCGGCCTGGCGCCACGACAGTGGCGAAGGGTGAAGCGAAGACACAGAAACTTTCCGCGGGAGGCAGGCGATGACCGATGTCATCGAGCGTGCCGCGCGACGAGATAGAGGGGGATTCTGATGGTGAACGGCTCGGTGCCGTCCGCCCGACATCTCATCGATGAGGCGGGCGTCCATGAAGCAAATCCCAGAATTGATGATTCAACGGTAGCACGGATGCCCACGGGACGCCCGGGAGATTTTCGCGGACGTCGCCGGACGGTGGACTGGGGGCATGGCATCCGGGATCGACGACTCCACCGACGATGAACGCTGGCTCGTGATCGAAGGTCGTCGATGGCGCCGCACGGATCCGTCGCTCCCGCCGGGGCTGGTCGACCGCTTGAGATCGCACCTCGGACGGGCTCGCTCCGCGGTGCGGACGACGAAACGCGCGGGGGACGCTGACGGAACGGCTGACGCGCGTCGACGCGTCGGACTCGCCAAGACGGGGCTCGGCGAGCGCGGACCGCGGTGGTGGGAAGAGGACGTGGCCTCTCGCCTCGACCGCGCCGGCGAGGCGCTCGCAGAGCTCGATCGGCTCGCCCCGCCGAGAGCAGACGACGGCCCTGACGTCAACGCGTAGCGCTCGTCGGAGTGAGCCGGTGGGCTGGGGATTCGTCAGAAAGAGGGAGTGTCATGTCATCCACCGACACCGAGCTGGAAACGCTCAACAAACTACTGAAGAAGTTCCGCTTCGCCATGGTCACCACGCGGGCCGAGGACGGCGCGCTCCACGCTCACCCGTTGACAGTCCAGGAGCGGGAGTCCGACGGCGACCTGTGGTTCATCGTCGGTACGCACGCCTCGGCCGTCGAGCACGTGCGGCGGGACCCGAAGGTCGGACTGTCGTTCAGCTCGGACAGCACGTGGCTGTCGCTCGCCGGTCACGCCGAGGTCGTCGACGACCTCGCGAAGCTCAAGGAGCTGTGGTCGACGACGGTCGAGGCGTGGTTCCCGGACGGCCCCGAGTCCCCGGGGGTCACGCTGCTGAAGGTCTCCGCGCTGACCGGCGAGTACTGGGGAAGTGCAGGAGGGCGCCTCGCGACGGCGATCGCCCTGGTCACGTCGAAAGTGACCGGCGAGCGTCCGAAGGGCGGCGAGAACGAGAAGTTCGATCTGACCGACTGATGCGACGAAGGGCCCCGCGCGCGGGGCCCTTCGTGTGCGTCATCCTCCGGAGGGGTTGTCGACGGGCTCGCCGTCGTCGTCGGTCGTGTCGGGAATCTCTGGCGCGTCGGCGGTCTCGAGCTCGTCGGGCTCGTCGGCGGTGTCGTTCGTACGGTCCGGTGTCGTGTCCATCGGGCGACCCGATCACGGACTCCCGCGATTGCGTGCGGGCCTTGCGCGTGCTCCCCGTGTGTGTCAGCGCTGCGGGCGTCAGCGCCGTGCGGGAGCGCTTGTGTGAGCGCCCCGCGTGCCAGCGCAAGCCCCCGACGTTACGAGTCGCGTTTTGCGACGATGACGCCATGTCACGACCCGAGGTGCGCTCCAAGCCGTGCGCTTACTGCGGACGCCCGTTCACCGATCGCAAGCGGTGGAGCGGACGTGACCAGTGGGACGAGGTCCTCTACTGCTCGCGTGGGTGTCGCGCCAACGCCGCAAGACAGAGGCGGCGCGCGTGAGGGCCGCACTGATCCTCGCGACGCAGCAGTTCGCCGAGCACCCCGCCTACGCCGACGACGATGTCGAGGAGTTCTTCTTCATCGAGTCGGCGCCCCGCTTCCGCAAGCTCCCGTACCACCGGCACAAGATCGTGCTGTTGATCTCGGCGATGCGGCACACCGCCGCCCGGCTCGAGGCCGAGGGGCGGACGGTGCGTCGGATCACCCTCGCCGACGACCTCGGCTTCAAGGCGGGTCTGGAACGCCTGCTGCGGGAGCACCGCGTCACCGAGTTGACGTGGATGAGCGATCCGAACCGCCCGGTCGACGAACGGATCGCCCGCATCTGCGCCGATCACGACGTCGAGACCGACGTCCTCCCGGACGGGCTCTTCCTCACCCCCGAAGAAGAGGTCGACGCCTGGTTCGCCGAGCACCCGACGCCGCTCATGGAGGACTTCTACCACTGGCAGCGCCGGCGCACCGGCATCCTGATGGACGGCGGCAAGCCTGCCGGTCGACGCTGGAACTTCGACGCCGACAACCGCAAGCCGTTGCCGAAGAAGGGCGTCGAGATCCCGCCCCTCCCTCAGCTCGAGCACGACGAGATCACCCGGGCGGTGATCGCCGACGTGGACGCGCGCTACCCCGAGCACCCCGGGCGCGCGGCCGATTTCTGGCTCCCCGTCACGCCCGAGGATTCCCGCGACTGGCTCGACGTCTTCGTCGCCGAGCGCCTGCACGACTTCGGCCGGTACGAGGACGCGATGAAGGCCGACGAGCCGTTCCTCTTCCACGCGATCATCTCGCCGATGCTGAACATCGGGCTGCTCACCGTCGAGGAGGTGGTCGCCGCATCGACCCGCACCGATGCCCCTCTGGCATCCGTCGAGGGGTTCATCCGTCAGGTGATCGGGTGGCGCGAATACATGCGCGGGATGTACCGCGCGCACCCGAAGCTCGAGCACGTCAACGCGCTGCACCTCGAGAAGCGGATCCAGAAGTACTGGTACTCCGGAGAACGGATGCCGAGCGACCTGCCCGTGCCGGTGCGCACGGTTCTGGAGCGGGTGCACAGCTGGGGCTACGCGCATCACATCGAGCGACTCATGGTGCTGGGCAACTGGTTCCTGCTGCAGGGGTACGCGCCACGTCAGGTGAACGCGTGGTTCCTCGCGCTGTTCGTGGACGCATACGACTGGGTGATGGTGCCGAACGTCATGGGCATGAGCCAGTTCGCCGACGGCGGCTTCGTGGCCACCAAGCCCTACGTCTCGGGTGGGGCCTATCTGCAGAAGATGGGCTCGTGGTGGCCGTCGGCTCAGGATGCCAAGGAGTCGGTGTTCACCGACGCGTACTGGGAGTTCCTCGAGCGTCACGAGGACGTACTGGCGGGCAACCACCGGCTGGGGCTGGCCCTGGCGCAGATGCGGAAGCGGCGGGACGCGAAGGGGGAATGAGCGGGTTCCGGTCCCTTCGACAGGCTCAGGGACCCGGGTGCGGAGGTGGCTGAGCTTGTCGAAGCCGCCGGTCTTCGTGGTTCCGGTCCCTTCGACAGGCTCAGGGTCCTGGGCGGCCGCTGAGCCCGTCGAAGCGTCCGCGGTCAGCTCTTCAGCTTGTTCAGCGCCGACCCCTTGTGAGCCGCGGTCGACCCCGACTTCTCCGACTTCACGATGTAGGCCGGGTCGTCGTCGGATGCGGTGAACTTCTGGCCGTCGTGCTGGAAGTCCTTCGTCTTCTTCTCGACGACTTCGCCCTGCGTGCGCCCCTGCGGGGTGTCCCAGCTGACGCGGTCGCCTTTCGACAGATCCTTCGACATGTGCGGTTCCTCTCGTTCGGTCCCGCCATGCTCCCGACCCGGCCGGCCGGGGATCGGGGGATTGACAGGCTCTGGCCCCTACGTGGTCCGAGGACGAACCGCAATGCCTCGGCGATGTCGGAGCCCGTGCGTAGCGTCGTCCCTGGCCCTTTCGTTTCCCGGCCCACGACGTGAGGAGAGCCATGACCGAGCCGACCACCACGAACGGCGGCGCCCCCGTCGCCAGCGACGAGCACTCGCAGAGCGTCGGAGCCGACGGCTCCATCGCCCTGACCGACCACTATCTGATCGAGAAGCTCGCGCAGTTCAATCGCGAGCGGGTTCCCGAGCGCGTGGTGCACGCCAAGGGCGGCGGGGCGTTCGGCACGTTCCGTACGACCGGTGATGTCTCGGCCTACACGCGCGCGGCGCTGTTCCAGCCCGGCGTCGAGACCGAGATGCTCGCACGTTTCTCGTCGGTCGCGGGTGAGCAGGGGAGCCCCGACACCTGGCGCGACCCGCGCGGATTCTCGCTGAAGTTCTACACGACCGAGGGAAATTACGACCTCGTCGGCAACAACACCCCCGTCTTCTTCGTCAAGGACGGCATCAAGTTCCCCGACTTCATCCGCTCGCAGAAGCGCCTGCCCGGCAGTCACCTGCGCGACAACACGATGCAGTGGGACTTCTGGACGCTGTCGCCCGAGAGCGCCCACCAGGTGACCTGGCTCATGGGCGACCGTGGCATCCCGGCCTCCTGGCGTCACATGAACGGCTACGGCTCGCACACCTACCAGTGGATCAACGCCGAGGGCGAGCGCTTCTGGGTGAAGTATCACTTCCACACCGACCTCGGTCACAAGACCCTCACGCAGGACGAAGCCGACCAGATCGCGGGTCAGGACGCCGACTTCCACATCCGCGACCTGTATGCGGCGATCGAGCGGGGCGAGTTCCCGACGTGGACGCTCAAGGTGCAGATCATGCCCTACGACGATGCGAAGACCTACCGCTTCAATCCCTTCGACCTGACAAAGGTGTGGCCGCACAGCGACTACCCCGAGATCGAGGTCGGCACGATGGAGCTCAACCGCAACCCGGGCAACTACTTCGCCGAGATCGAGCAGGCCGCGTTCGAACCGTCGAACTTCGTGCCCGGCATCGACGGCAGCCCCGACAAGATGCTGCAGGCGCGCATCTTCAGCTACGCCGACGCGCACCGGTACCGCGTGGGCACGAACTACCAGCAGCTGCCGGTCAACCGTCCGCACACCGAGGTGCACTCGTACTCGAAGGAGGGCGCGATGCGCTACGAGTACAACCCGCCCGAGGTGCCCGTCTACGCTCCCAACTCGGCGGGTGGCCCCGCGGCCGATCCTCGTCGTGCCGGTGACGGCGGATGGCAGAGCGACGGCGAGCTCGTGCGGTCGGCGGCGACCCGGCACCCCGAAGACGACGACTGGGGACAGGCCGGCGCTCTGGTGCGCGAGGTGATGTCAGCCGAGGAGCGCGATCGTCTCGTCGAGACCATCACCGGACACGTGGGCGGCGTGACGCGCAGAGACGTCCGCGATCGTGCCGTGCAGTACTGGAAGAACGTGGATGCCGAGATCGGCTCTCGCGTCGAAGACGGGCTCCCGCCGCTCGAGGACACGACCTCTCCCGGCGAGCAGCTCAGCGAGCCGAATCCCGACGGCGACCTCGTGGGCCGCGACGTCGCGGGCAAGATCTGACGGCTGCCCCGCGGGGCGGGGAGTGCCGGTTCCGGCACTCCCGCCCCGGCGGGGTGCCTCGACGGGGAACGCATCCGTCTCGGCGGGGAACGCGTCGCGCGTCTACAGCCGGGCGCGGTCGGGCCGGGTCAGGCGGAATCGGGAGGCCAGCACCCCGGCCACGAGTGCTCCCGCGCCGCCGGCCATCATGTCGCCGATCGTGTCGTCGTAGGTCACGAAGATGGCATCCGTGATGAAGCGGTAACCGAACCACTCGACCATCTCCCACACGGCGCTCAGTGCGAGCCCGGTGATCGTCGCAAGGACGATCGGTGTACGGCGACGACCCGTGGGGGAGATCACGCGCGCGTCATCGAGCAGCACGAGCGCGACAGCCGCGAGGACGCCCGTGCATGCGAGGTGCACGACGAGGTCCCAGCCCGTCCACGCGCGGTACAGGTCGATGACGTTGCTGCCCGCGGCCACGAACACCGTGACGCAGGTGATGAGGTCGAGACCCGAGCGCAGCCCGATCATCCGCGACAGCATGACCGCGGGCAGCGACATCGACAGCACCGCGAAGTCGGTGAACGGCAGGGTGAACAGGGACACGATGACGACGACGATCGCGACCGCCCGCACGAGGTCGGCCAGCCAATCGGTCACGCTGCGCGGGGGACGCTGAAGATTCGCGTACATGGCCCGGATCATCGCGGGCCCCCCGACGGGTGGATACGTAGGACGGCCTCCACGGGCAGATGGTCGCTCGGCCACTGCGTGCCCGTCGGGCGGGGGTCGATGCCGACCGCACGGACGCCCACGTCGGGGGTGACCAGGAGCGCGTCGATGCGCCGTGCGCCGACACGAGGGGCCGCGTAGTTGTTGAACGTCCCCCACTCGGCGGTCCGGCGCGCCGGGGCGTACGACCAGGTGTCCACCAGGAGGCCGTCGGCGAACATGCCCGCGAGCTCGGCCGAGCGGATGTGCGCGTTGACGTCGGCGGTGAAGACGAGAGGGAGTTCGCGCCGCGCAACGAGGTCGTGCAGCCAGGTCGCCGAGCGGCGCCGCGCCCGCCGAGAGAAGGCGTCGAAGTGCGTGTTGACGAACGTGAATCGCGCGTCCGTCGCCCGATCGCGCAGTCGGGCGACGACCGCGACGCGGGGGATCGTATTGCCCCAGCCCGTCGACCCCGGGACGTCGGGGGTGTCCGACAGCATGACCTGCTCCCAGTCCTCGACCTCGATCCGGTCCCGGTCGTAGAACAGGGGAGTCCCCTCGCCCTCGCGATTCTTCCCGCGTCCGAGTCCGATCCGCCCGTACTGCGACCCGAGGGAGACCTGCACCCAGGAGGCCTGATCGGGCATCGCCTCCTGCGATCCGAGCAGATGCGGCCGACGGGCGCCGAGGAAGGTGCGCAGGCGTTGCTTCCGCATCGGCCACCGATCGGCGGGCTGCCAGGTGATCCGGTCGAAGCGTCGTCGGATGTTGAAGCTCATCACGTCCAGGTCCGGCGCCGTGACGTCGGGGAAGAGGATGCCGGCCATCAGCGCCCGGCCCCGATCCGGGCGGCGCGGCGTCGCGCTCGCGCCACCCGTGCCCACCGCACGGGCGGGACATCCGCGGGCCAGTGCGCGAAGACGGTCCCCGCCCCGCGGCGGAAGCAGCGCGCGAACCGCCGCGGCTCCACCGTGCGGGACGAGACCCGCATGTGCCGTCCCGGCACGTACCGGATGCGGTGGTCGACTCCCAGGTGATAGGCGAGGTCGAGGTCATCGTGCAGTTCGGGGTCGAGGTGGACCCGGTCGCGCACCGCCTCCCACGCCGCGCGGCGGAACGCCATGTTCGATCCCCACAGCGGCGTGTGCCCGAGCGCGGGGAACGCGAACGTGTTGTACGTGCCGAGGAACACGCGGGCCATCAGCACACGCTGGGAGGCGGGACCGTCATGGAACACCGCACCGCCGGTCACGGCATCCACCTCCGGATCGGCGAGGGCTTCGACCATGCTTGCGATCCAGGTGGGAGCAGGAAGGCTGTCGGCATCGAGACGCAGGATGAGCTCCCCGCGCGCGGCGTCGTATCCGGTCGAGGCCGCGGCGGGAATGCCGCGCTCGCCGCAGAACACCACGCGAGCTCCGGTGGCGCGCGCGATGTCGGCGCTGTCATCGGTCGAGCCGTTGTCGACGACCACGACCTCGTCGGCCGCGAGGGTCTGCGCGGCCAACGCCCGCAGGCATCGCCAGAGGTGCGGCCCGTCGTTCAGCACCGGAATGACGACCGACACGCCGACGACCGGATGAGGGGGTCTTTCGGGCACGACGAACTCCAGACGACGAGTGATCCTCCACGCTAGGCGATCGCTTCCCCGGCACTCGGAGGCTTGACGCTTTCGTACGCTGGAGGCATGGCATCCGTCCTCAACGTCTCGGCGTATCTGTTCACGCGCATCGACGACCCCGCCGCCCTCCGCGTCACGCTGCGCGAGCGGGCGCTCGCGGCGGGTCTGCGCGGAACGATCCTTCTCGCCGAAGAGGGCATCAACCTCTTCCTCGCCGGGCCGGCCGACGCCGTGCGCGGTTTCGTGGACGAGCTGCGCGTCGACCCGCGCTTCGCCGCTCTCGAAACGAAGCACAGTTGGTCGGATGCCGTGCCCTTCGGCAAGCTCCTGGTGAAGGTGAAGCGCGAGATCATCCGCATGGACCGGCCCGAGGTGCGCCCTCAGGACGGCCGGGCTCCCGCCGTGAGTCCCGACACCCTGCGCCGCTGGCTCGATCGCGGCACCGACGACGAGGGACGCGAGGTCGTGCTCGTCGACACCCGCAACGCTTTCGAGGTCGATTACGGCACCTTCGCCGGCGCGAAGGACTGGCGCATCGAGCGTTTCACGCAGTTCCCGGATGCCGCGAGCTCTCACCGAGATGAACTCGCCGGGAAGACGGTCGTGAGTTTCTGCACGGGCGGGATCCGCTGCGAGAAGGCCGCGCTCTACCTTCGCGACGAAGGCGTCGACGCGTACCAGCTCGACGGGGGGATCCTCGGGTGGTTCGCGGCCCAGGGCGATGCGCATTGGCAGGGCGACTGTTTCGTGTTCGACGGCCGCGAAGCGCTGGACGCGGGGCTCGCGCCGCGAGCGGGCGCCTGATGCTCTGGGATCAGCACGCCTGCGTCGAACTCGTCGAGACCGCCGACATCGCTGAGGTGCACCGGTACCGCGGCGCCGGCGGTGGATACGTCTCGCTGAACGTCGGCTACGCCCCGCACGGGCCGGAGCTCACGGCACCCCTTCTCCACTCCTTTCGCGCGCAGGTCGCCGCTCTCGACGGGTTGGAGCTCGCCGCCACCGTCGCCGACGTTGACCGCATCGCCGCTCGCGGCGACACCGCCGTCGCGTTCGACCTCGAGGATTGCGCTCCCCTCGGCGGAGACCTGGA